>JANLRK010000667.1:0-7855 GCA_031361585.1 Pirellula sp.
CTTGGCAATGGCAAACCTGGTGTTTGTTACCGTGCCAGGATTTGGCATCTCCATCGCCAACGCGCAGCGCAGACCGAAGACTCTGCAGATCAATATGGCAGTGGTGTTGATGGCTGCGCCTCGCGAAGTTCTCGTTCTCCTTGAACAGGCAGAAGCCTCGCTAAAAAACGAACAATGGAGTGAAGCGACTTTTACTTTAGGTGTATTGCTGGGGCTTGAGGAAGTACGAAAAGACGATCTCTCCGGTATCGACTTTTTTTTGGAAAAGGATGATCCTTCAGAGCCGGTCCCCACTCTTGACGAATCGAGTACATCAAACAGTCTTAGGCGCACCGTTTTTCAGCGGGTTTATGAGCTCATTGAATCGCTACCTGCAGAAGCAACGAAAATCGTCGATTTGAGATACGGATTGCAGGCAAACCAATTGTTGGAGAAAGCGATTGTCGATTCCGATTGGAACAAGATGGCTGAGGTGGTAGGGAAGTATGGGTTTTCAACTGCCGGCCAAGACGCAACGGTGATTTTAGGTGAGCATTGGTTGCGAAAGGGTGATGCGAGGAGAGCTGCTAGACTTTTCGCTCGCGTATGTCGACAGAAAAGTGCCAGCGAACGATTGGGGCCCGAATTGGGGATCCTCGCTGCCTCGACCTTTTATTCTGTCGGGATGCAAGCCGAAGCATTGAATCTGATCGAGTCAACGCGAACCCAATTCAACAAACTCGATCTGAATTGGAAGGGAACGAGAATCAGTTGGGATAGCAGAGCATTGCTTTCCAAAGAACTCTTCGACAACTTGGAGTTGACCAGCCAGCATTCTGTCAATCGAGTGGTAAAGCAGCCGCATTATCTCAGTGGCAGCGCAGGCCGGAATGCAGACACCAACGCCGGTATACCATTGCCAATTCTTCGTTGGCACACCGAGTTGCATGAGTCCAAACAGCACAAAGACAACTTGGAGCTTACCCTCAAACAAAAGCTGGTCGAAGGCAGGTCGAGTTTCATTCCTTCGAGGTACCCGATTAGCGTTGGGCAATGGGTCATCGTTTCGACTTATGATCAGCGAATTGTTGCAATCGATACGCTTACAGGTCGATTGGGATGGGAGTGTTTTTATAGCGGCATGCCGCTAGGGTTTTCGATGGATAAGTACCTAAATCGCGATAGCCATTCGTTCAATTTGCCAGCCCCAGATTACCTTGCAAAACGCGTTTGGGGCGAATCCCTTTTAGGTGCGATATCTAGTGACGGAGAGAGAATTTACAGCATCAGCGAGCTGCCTGCGGTCGACGTTGCAGAGAGTTTTGCGCTTGGCCCCAATGCAAGTGTGGGCAAACCTCAAGGCTTTCGTAGCTTCAATGTCATGCAATGTTGGAGCGTTCGAGAGGAGGGAAAAATCAAATGGGAAATTGGCGGACAAAAGAGTCAAACGGAACCTAAGTTAGCAGGTATGCTTTTTCTCGGTTCGCCCCTGCCACATGAAAACGAGTTGTTGGTAATGGGTGAACTGAATAGCGATTTGTATTTGTTAGGTTTAACGCCAGAGACCGGCAAGCTCCTTTGGCGACAACCGCTCACCACCAACTACGGAACAATTGCCCTCGACCCGATGAGGAGAAGCGCCGGTGCGATGCCAGCAGCCGACGGATCGATTATCATTTGTCCAACACTTTCCGGGTACTTGGTCGCATACGACAAAGCCACTCGGTCCATGCTGTGGGCTTTCAAATATCAGGTGAAGACAGACCTCTCGAACCCGAATCAAGTAGGTGTGCTGGGAGGTCGGATGGAACTTGCTGACTTCTCACCTTTGACGCCACGCTCGGCGGATACTTCTGTAGTGATCAGCGACGGCACGGTTCTTTTTGCACCATCGGACGGAAGCGACGCATACGCAATTAGGATTGAGGATGGAACGCTTCTTTGGAAGCTGAGCGATTCCAAGGTAGATAATGTCCGTTACGTGGCAGGGGCATGGAACGGCATGGCGCTATTCGTTTGTCAGTCCTCCATGATTGCCGTCGATCTAAAAAGCGGCATCATGAAATGGCCTCGCCTTGATTTACCGGATTCGCAACAAGTGATCGGTCGAGGTGTGCGGAAAGAGGGCGCTTACTTGGTTCCGACCTCAGGCCAAAACATACTGCGTATCGACCTAGTTAGTGGCAAGATTGCGGAGTCTGTGCGGGTTGAACAGCCGCTTGGAAACTTGATTTCTGTGGGTGATCGGTTGATTTGTGCGACCCCCTTTGAATTGGATTGCTACACGGTGCGTGAGGCATTTCAGTCGCAACTGAAAGAGGAATTGCAACGCAACTCGCTTTCGCCGAGCGGGCTCGCTCAGCAAGGTGAGCTGGCATTGTCCAATGGAGATTTCGATAACGCTCTCAATTTTCTCGATCAAGCCCGCAAAATTGATCCGAAAAACGCGGAGATTATCCTGCTCATCAACAAGGCTGGCATCGCAGCATTGTCTGCCGATTTCGATAGGTACTTTGAGAGAGTCAATTTGTTTGAGAACCTAGCAATCGATCGTGACAAAATTCCATATCTACGCTTGATGGTCAAAGGACTTCAAAAGCAAGGTCGCTTCAAGGAGACTTTAATGACGTTACTGAAACTTTCCAAGCTTCGCACGTCGCAACGGCAGGAACAAATGTCCGGCCTAGCCAGTATGGCGTTGACTCCCAATTGGTCCGTTCAAGAGGACAGATGGATTGCCACGCAGGTCAGAAACTCAATTGACAAATTACTTCCCGCTGAGATGGCAGAATTAAAGACGCTTGTAGCTGCTGAATTGGATTCCCTCAGTAAACTGCCATCGCACATCAAGGGGGTCAAACTAGGGCATTTCGAATCGATTCGCGAAACGGAGTCGCTTCGGTTAGCATCTGCAAACGTGCTTGTTGCTCAAGGGGATTACCTTCAAGCCGAACGGTTGATGACATCCGATGGATTCCTGGACATTGTGGACCCAACATCCATGGATGCCCAACGTCGAAAGGAAATTCTTGCTAGCATCTACGTCCGAACAAGACGTTTAGAACTCGCCGCGCGTTACGTAGATGGCGATCCAGAACGCTTGAACAAGATTCTTCGAGATGCTGCTGGAAGCTTATCACCGAGCTTTCTCATGCCGAATGATCTTACTCTAAACAGGAACAAATCCTCAAAGCCAGTTGCCCAATGGCCAACTGGCAAAGTTCAGGTAACGACCGGTCCCATCGAAGTTCCAGCGTTAGACAAGACAAATCTATTGGACTCGACCTCCCTGGTTCGATGGAAAACGAAAATCGGAGACTCGTTGGTAGGATGGCAGATTCATTCTGCTGCAACCAATTTGGTCTTCTCCAACCCTACGGACGGCGAATCATTCCAAATCTTTGCCGCTGCGGGAAATCAGGAGAAGAATTCAGTGACAGTTGCACATTCCGTTGATAGCATTGTCTTACTTGAAATCATGGGACAAATCATTGCCGTCGATACCCTGAGGGGCTCAAGCAGAGACATGGAGGGGGTGCTCTGGAGAGAGCAGTTTGAGGTTGAGAATCCAGTTAAAGAGCAAGACCGGACCAAATTGATTTCGGATCCAAAAAACTGGGGACTGCCGACTACCAAAGGCGAGTTTCGAGTGGCCTCCGTCTCGAGAAGCGGCATCATCATAGTCAAAGGCGACGAGTTGTCTTGTCTGGATCTTACTACGGGCTCCAAACTCTGGACACGTACCGGCTTTCAAGGTTGTAGTTTCGCATCCCAACCAGGAAAGCTATTCGTTTATCGCCCAAAGAATCGTTTGGTGCTCCAACTCGATGTGCGGGATGGTGCAACCCTCGACGAAGCCTTGCTGGAGGAAGAAGGCTTGTCTGCAATTGCTGCCGTTGGACGTTATTGGTTGATGGAGAAAGTGGCCAAGAAAGAGAATGCAACGCCGAGCTTACTTTGCCTTGTAGATTCCGTTACAGGCAGATTGATGTTCAAATCAGAACTTTCCAGCGGAACCAAAATTGCCCTGGACGGAGAGACCGGGATCATCATCCTCAAACCGTCTAGCGAGAAACCGTCTAGCGAGAAACCGACTAGCGAGAAACCGACTAGCGAGTTGGTGTATTGGAACATTTCGGAGGAGAAAGAATACATTCGTTTGGTTGAAAGAGAAAAATACAGTCAAATGTCAGTGCAGCGATTCGGAGATACCATGCTGGTTATGTTGTATCATCAGGCGATGCAGTTAGACGATTTCTCGGTTTCGCCAGATGTTAGCGATACCAACTTCGTTCCAGTATCCGGTCGACTGATTGCCTTGTCTGTAAAAGACGCTAGTCTCCTGTGGGAACAGAACCCCCTCGTTCGGCAATTTTTTTTCCCGATCTCGCAGAATCGCAATTCGCCGGTGGCGACATTTGTTCGCATGTTCAAGATGAGCAAAATAGCCAACACGGCAGTTGATTTTATGTCCATCGCCATGATTGATATTCGAAGTGGCAGAGTACTTTATAGCCGCGATGACTTGCCCGCAATTCGAGGCCTCGCATTCTCACAAGAAATAATAGATGACCAGAACACGATTGTTGTCGACTACCTGGGTACGCGAGTAGAGCTAAACTGGACAACAGAGCCAATTGCGGAAGAGCCGGTTTACGATTTTGGCAACCTGGATTATCTCGAATTCAAAAAGCGTATTGAGGCAAGAACAAAGGGTCCGACGCCGTCGAGCATCCGACCGTCCTCAAAGCTTGAGTCGTCGCCGATTAAATGAGAATCAGTTCACTTCCACGCTACTATCGTAATCTCCGACGATGGCAAGAGATCATTGTCGTATTGCGCCGGTATGGATTGGCCGATTGGCTTAGCAACCTGCGAGTTGATTTCATACGAGACTGGATCAAGGATGACCACGGTGTTCCTTTGGCCAGCTATTCGCGGGAAGCCCGAGTTCGGATGGCGCTTACAGACCTCGGCCCAACCTTTATCAAACTTGGTCAGGTGCTTTCGCTACGCCCGGATTTAGTCGGCTCCGAACAAGCGGCCGAATTGCAGCAGTTGCAATCGCAGGTTCCGGCCGACCCGTTCGACCAGATCAAAACAGTCATCGAGTCTGAACTCAAACTGCCTATCGATCAACTGTTTTCTGAGTTTTCCGAGACTCCGATTGCATCGGCGTCGATCGGGCAGGTTCATGCCGCCAAACTGATCGATGGCACGCCGGTCGTTGTTAAAGTTCAGCACGTCAATATTCAGGCAAAAGTAAACGAAGATTTAGAAGTGCTTCGCGGATTAGCTGTCTTGGCCGAACGCATTCCCGAACTTGCAGTATGGCAACCGCGCGGAATCGTCGAACAACTTTCGAGATCGATCAAGCGAGAGCTCAGCTTTTCTCGAGAGCTGTCCAATTTATTGATGTTCCAGACTGCACTCAAGGACTGCGAGGGTGTCGTGGTCCCGCACGCCCATACGAAACTGTCGTCGGCACGAGTTCTCACCATGGAGCGAGTCGAGGGGCAGTCGATCCATTGCCTAAGTTCGCTGGACTCATTGCCTGATGTCGATAGAAATGAAATCGCAAGACGAGTTTCATCGCTTTATGTCCAATCGATCTTCCTCAAAGGGCACTACCATGCCGATCCGCATCCTGGAAATATTCTGATTCAAGACGACGGGACGATTGCACTGTTAGATTTCGGTATGGTTGGCCGCATCGACGATTCGCTCCGGGGAACAATTGAGGAGATGCTCTGGGCTGTTATGCAACAGGACTCCGCTCTGCTGACCTCGCTGATTAAACGCGCTGGAAAAATCCCGGCGTCGATTGATGATGCTCAGCTTTCCAACGACGTTGCTGACCTGATCGCCACTTATGGTTCGCAGCCATTGGACTCCTTGGATCTGAGTGGAGCACTCAATGACGCCACCGATATTTTGCATCGACATAGAATCACCCTGCCAAGTCAAATGGGGATCCTCATCAAGACATTGGTGACTTTAGAAGGCACCTTACGATTAACATGCGCAAGCTTCAGTATCATCGAGGCTATAAAACCTATGATGAGCAAGCTGCGTTGGAGTCGATTGTCTCCTCGCCGTCAGATACGGCGACTTCGCCGCATGTACGTTGAACTTGAGGGGTTGATGGAACGATTGCCCTCGCAAATTAGTTCGTTGGTAGAATTGGTCCAGGAGGGCAAGCTCGACGTCCAGCTTTCTCACCGTGGTCTCAGCCCATCCATCAATCGATTGGTTCTTGGTCTATTGACTAGTTCGCTGCTTTTGGGCTCGTCCATTCTGATGGCATCGAAAGTGCCGCCACTGCTCTTTATGGATGGAGGCCCACTTGGACTAAAAGACCTTTCACTCATGGGCTTGGTCGGTTTTGTGGTTAGCACTCTAGTTGCTTTCCGCATACTCCTGGCCATCAATAAATCCGGACATCTCGACCCTACCGCAGACGAAGCAGAATAATCTAGGAAGACAGGCCTTCGGTATTTTTGAATCGCGGGTGTTTTGAACAAAAATTCATGATTCATCCAAGAGTTACTCGATTAGACGTTTCGTGTTTAGTTCAAGTTTTGATCTTCGCCGGTCAACGACGCACCGACAGCGACCTTTAACTTTGTGGTGGCTACGGTGCATTTGGCAATGCGAGTAGTAAGTTAGTCGTACCATTGGTGGTTGTTCCGATCATCGTCAGGGCCAAGATCAACGATAACGTTTGGGCCAAGTGTTATCGTGAGATCTTTTGCATCAACGATGTTGCCGCTAATTGTGGAGATCACGTGAATAGGGACTGGACGCGAATCGAGAAAGTCGCTTTCCACTTCTGGTTTCAATGACTTGCATCCAATGTTGGTCAACGATAGTAAGAAAACGAGTATCGTTTGAATAATTATAAAAACTACATCCGGAATCGATGCGCCAAATTTTGGTGTAGGGCGATCGCGACACGTCCCAAAGTTCGCAAGACTGATTTTCAATCCCCCGCAGAAAGAGAGTTGCATTGTCAACGAATTGGACGCGGGTAAACTTGGATAGTTTTGATATCCGACCTTGTTCGGAGTGATCGGCAATGTTTCGCAAGATGACATCGCCGACCTCGCCATAGCTGACGACCACATGCTGATAGTCGTTCGTGAAATCGGCCGAATAAGCGACCCCAGGTCCATGGTGCCATTTTTCAGCGTATATGTCTGGCAGTCGATAAAGATGCAAAGTCCCCGGACCAACCATTTGTTTAGCTAAGTATTCCAACGATCCGCAGCACAAGGACTGCGGGATTCCAAAATACCGCAGGCTTGCCCTGCCGGATTCTTATGCTTCTTGGCTAAACGATGCGAGCGAGCCCCCGTGCCGATTGCTTCGGTTTCTGCTGTCTAGAATCGACCAACCACACTGTTCAGGTCATAAGGCTGAATTCAATGCCTGTCGAGCTTCCTCGCGAAGAACCCGCATTTCGCGGCGTTCCTGGGCGCTCAACGGGTTCTTACCGGCAGCAGCTTGTTCAAATCGCTTTTGCGCTTGCTCCCTATTTCCCGACTTCGCGTAAGCCATCGAAAGGACCAACAGCGGATAAGCATCGTCCCCGCTTCCTAGGTTTTTTTCCAACCATTCGATCGACTCGTCTAGTCTGTCGTTTTGGAAGAGTACTCGACCGATTGTGTTGGAGATCTCCGGTTCACTCACCGATCCGAGCTCAAGCATTCGATCAACATATTTCATCGCGATGACAGGACGTCGCAAGGAAATATCCGATCCCGATAGGGGCTCCGCGTGCATATGAAGAGTTGCAACGTTGTCTTGAGCGAGCTCTACGAATTTGGCATGATCGGAATCCGCCTGAACCGAATTTCCGATCTCAGTATGGCAA
>JANLRK010000723.1:0-3653 GCA_031361585.1 Pirellula sp.
TTGCCCGCGTCTCTCCGGCGCACAAACAGCGTATTATTACAGCGCTTCAGTCCAGGCAGCACAACGTCGGCTTTATGGGTGATGGCATCAACGACGCGCCAGCCCTGCGGACTGCGGATGTTGGCATCAGCGTCGACACCGCTGTCGATATCGCCAAGGAGTCGGCGGACATGATCCTGCTTGAGAAATCCTTGATGGTCCTGGATGAGGGCGTGGTCGAAGGACGAAAGGTCTTTGTTAATATTCTCAAGTATGTACGCATGGGAGCGAGCAGCAACTTCGGGAATATGTTCAGTGTGCTGGGGGCAAGTGTCTTCGTTCCATTTCTTCCGATGGCACCAATTCAGATACTTGCCAACAACATGCTCTATGACATAAGTCAGACAGCGATTCCCACGGACGAAGTGGATCTCGAACAAATCGAGAAGCCTCGCCCGTGGGACATCAAACAGTTGACAAGATTTATTGTTTTCATCGGCCCGTGTTCGTCGATTTTTGATTACACGACTTTCTTAATAATGCTGTACTTCTTCGATTGTTGGAACGTTTCGACGCCAGAATCATTGGCCCACAGTCAGAGCTTGTTTCAGACCGGGTGGTTCGTAGAAAGCTTGTTGACGCAGACACTCATTATCCACGTCATCCGAACCAACAGAATCCCGTTCGTGCAGAGCATCGCGTCGTGGCCTCTGCTAGTGATGTCTGCGGTGATCATGATGGTTGGCATAGCCATTCCCTTCACCGCCGTGGGAACATACTTCGGATTCACCTCGCTTCCATTGCAATACTGGCCGATGCTTGGGCTCACGCTGGTTTGCTACATTGTCCTCACGCAATTAGTGAAAACATGGCTTCTTCAGAAGAAGTGGATATGATCGGCGACGTGAGTGGTTCGAAGAGCGAAATTTAATTCAGCGGCGATTGTGACTTAGAATTGAAATTGGGGACATTCTTCTTTTGGACGAGTTGCAGCTCTCTCATCGGGGCGACAGGAATTGCATTTGAAAATAGGCTCATACAGAGTTTTGATGGCTGGAGGTTTCACCCATTTGCTGACGACGCCATTTGGACGAGATTGCGTAGGCTGCATGTCGAACGCGGTTTATGCCTCCAAGGGGACGATGTGCTTCCAACGCATGCCACACATTAAATGAGAGCGTTTTGAAGTTATCACTCTGCCGTAGAACTTCAATCTCCTGGCGTGGCAACAATAAGTGGGCGACCGTGCGAAATCGTGATTCGCTTTCAGGCCACTCAACGGTGGCGTCTTCGATGGGCATCGTGTGTTCGGAAGTCCGCAATTGCACCTGGAACTCAAACAGCACTTCCTGAGTTCGCAAGGTTTCTTCAAGTGCCAATCGCAACGCGTCAGCTTCAGTCAACAGTCGCTGGACGAGTCTCAAGTAGGAGTCGGTTCGATCACCTGCTGGTCTCACCCTATATTTAGCCACGAAGTTTCCGTACCGAATCGGGGCCATACTGAAGTAGGTGTCGCTCGCTAAGTGCGAGGGTAGTTGTCCCGCAATTCGAGCTGCCGTAATCAACTCGTGCCAGTGCCAACGAAGAGGATTCCAGTCGCCACCAGTTAAAGTCCCGTGCAACGTCGCGATAGAACTGTCGTTCTCTTGTGCCAGCACTCGCTCCAAACGCAGGAAGTCTTTTACATTCCTTGCGAAAAAAACCGGATGATTAATCATCAAGAAATCCTGGGCCGGGCCCCGAGGCTCGTCTGCCAATATCATTCCTTCAACCACATCTGATACCTTGATCGCCATCCCGCGACCGTCCGGAATCGCGTCGGACTGGGCATGGCTGGCTGCGTTCGAAAAACGAACCACAGCCGGATAAACGCAATCGCGCTCAAAAAGTCCCTGCGCAAGATCACTTGGCAAATTTGGCAAGACCCGGAATTCCCCCTGCGCGTAGCCGTGCGTTTTCACGTGCACGTCTGCGAGAAACTTTCCCGTCTTGGCGTGACTCCTCGCTAAAATCAACTCCATTGCTTGGACGACCTGTTTGATATCCTCCGCCTCATCCGATGGAATCAGCTCGAGGTAATCGGTATACGGAAGCGGCAGGTTGGAATTTGTCATCTTCAGTGTCTTCAAGAGTCTGGAAGCGTTCTTCGGCGATTACTTTCAAATTGTAATGCTACCTCATTCGGACGTTCTACCATCGAAGCGTTCGTTGTCGGACTCTGCATCTTCACGAGTGTGGTGGACGACACCATCCCGATGATTCGGCGGGGCGTAAATAGTATAGAGCTTCAACGGAACACCTCCGGTGTTAATAATGTTGTGATTTGTGCCAGCGGGAACGAGTACAGCGAAGCCGGAGCGAATTTCGGTCCGAACTCCATCGAGGACCGCGTCACCAGTTCCTTCCTCTACGCGAAAGAACTGGTCGAGTTCGTGGACCTCCTCCCCGATCTCCTCTTTAGAATTCAGTGACATAACGACTAGCTGGCAATGCTTAGCCGTATAAACTACTTGCCGAAAGTCATCGTTTTTGACAGCGAGACTCTCGATATCCTTCACAAACCCATTCATAAGAACTCGTCTTTCGATAATTGACCCACATGGTTGGTTACACTTATGGCGTTACTTCGTATTGCCTAGCTAATCGGCGAACTGAGTTAGGGCATTTCGCGGACCGTTTGAGCAAAATGGACTGAATAGGCACACTCGCATCCCAGCAGTCGACCCGTGGCATCGATTCAAAATCATAGGCATACCATTTGCTTAACAGGCATCCTCGCCTAAATGTCCTGGCTTTCAGGAATGGGAATCAAGTTTTTAACGTTGGAGTTAATTATGCTTAGCTGGGCACTCACCTTTCTTGTTTTAGCTCTAGTAGCTGCGCTGTTTGGATTTGGCGGCATCGCCGCTGGTGCAGCATCGATCGCAAAAATTCTTTTCTTTCTGTTTCTGGTGCTATTCGTTGTGAGTCTGATAGCCAACGTGACTCGCGGCCGAAATGTCGTTTAGGTATTGGAATGCAGCCCGGATTCCGCATGGCTTCAACCGGCTTTAGCCAACGGCCATGCGATCAATCTTGAGAAGCAATAGTAACTGTCATTCTTAGACGCACTCGCCTCTTCAACGCAGGCCGAACAATCTTGGCGATGGCGGTTCTCAGTATAGCCATCGCCATCTTCGATCCGATTCAGCAAGCCATTTCGAAGTTCGATTGTACTGATCGCAACCGTACCATCGTGCGAATGAGCTCCATAAAAAACCGTTGCTAAGTCGTGGTATTGCATGCGGATGTAAGCGTCCTCGCAGCTAAGGGCGAAGGTATGCGCTCCTTTCTATCCGACTGGACTGCACACAAAATTACCTTACTTTTCGCAAACAAATTTCTGTTTTTACGTTGGCTCCCCCCGCATGAAAGCTTTTAGGTACGTAAATTTGAAGCCATCGTCAAAATGCAACGGTAGTTTTCAACAAAGAGAACAGCCACTGCAACAATGGCACACTAAAAGTGTGCGTGCGTGCGGTTTTGACCACCGGCACTAACATCCAAATTGTCAAAGTCCGCAATACTTGGTTTGCGTTCTTTGGAACGACAATTGCAATCGTTTGATTCCCATGTAAAAGGCGAATTGAAAACGCATGGCTTGAGGTTTCATTACGAAGGAAGAAGAGATGCTT
>JANLRK010000742.1:0-10459 GCA_031361585.1 Pirellula sp.
CTTGAAGCAATACTTGCCCGTAACCTCTGGGTGGACCTCTTTGAAATGTCGAACCGTCGGCAGCACGATCTCAGGCGCGAAAGGGAGCGAGGCCACCACTGCCCAGGGGGCGACGGTCCCGTCGTCCGGTCCGTACGGGACTCCTCCGTGAAATAGGGTAGAGTGCATAGTCTTGGCAAATTCAGCCGATCAGTGCAACATCAATTCCAATCAGAGGATCTAGCTTCAAGCGGCATCGCAGCATGTACGAGCGTGTCGAAACAGGCAACTTGGCTTAACTCTGGACCTAAGTAACCGACGAACTACGTCGGCCTACAAACAAGCTGATCACGAAAAGAACGAGGAAAGCAACGAAGAGTATTTGTGCAATGGATGCCGCCGTTCCAGATATAACACCAAATCCTAAGACTGCGGCAACAATAGCCACTACTAAAAACGTTAGTGCCCAACTCAACATAATAGTTCTCCTTTACAGATGTTTTTGTGAGGCCGGAACAATCTGGCCTGCTGCCAAGAACTTAAAAGCGATTGCTGTGCCAAAGTCCGTTGCAATCGCGGAAAGATTCGAAATTCTGCAATCTAAACCCATAGAAGATCTCTAGCAGCGATGTATGGACGGTCATCGAGCAATATATGTCGCGCTACACCCAACTATCTTGAAGGTTATGAACTTGCCTGATGCCAAATTGGTTATTCTGAACCCCAGCGTTTAATGCTGTTGCTGTTGCTGCTTCGCTTACGTTAGTTGACAATTTGAGGAGCATGGACTTCCTTTTTAAGAATTTCACGCACTTGGCGTGCGATCATGAGTTCTTCGTCAGTGCGAACAACTCGCACGGCAACGCCACTCTCCGCAGTAGATATCAGGTTCTCATTCGCCCCGTTGCGTTTCTCATCGATTTCAATTCCCAAGAACTGCAGCCCATCGCAAATGCGATCACGGATCGCTGGGGAGTTTTCGCCAATGCCGCCTGCGAACACGAGCGTGTCGAGTCCACCCAATGCGGCTGCGAATGAGCCGATCCATTTCTTCGTTTGATAACAGAACAATGCAATCGCTTCAGCGGCTCGAATATCGTCCTTTTCCATCGCGAGCAAGTCACGCACATCGGAGCTCAGCTCGGAAACGCCTAGTAACCCTGACTCGTGATTCACCATCTGATCAAACTTCTCAGCAGTCATCTGTTCGGCGCGAGCCAGATAGCCGATCAAACCGGGATCTAAGTCTCCCGAACGCGAACCCATTGGCAATCCAGCGGCCGGTGTGAATCCCATGCTGGTGTCGATGCTTTTGCCATCGCGCACTGCAGCCAGGCTGGAGCCATTGCCGAGATGAGCGAGTATCACGCGTCCCTTCGTTGATGCCACATCCCCAAGCCTGGCAAGCTCCTGTAACAGGTAGGCAAACGACAGACCATGAAATCCATAACGATGCACTCCCTTATTCGAAAATCGTCGCGGGATCGCCAGCATCTTGGCCACGCGCGGCATCCCAGCATGAAAGAGCGTGTCGAAACAGGCGACTTGAGTTAACTCTGGATTGCGCTCGCAAAAGGCTTCGATCAACTCGATCTCGCCTGGCAGATGCTGTGGGTCACATGCGCTAATTCTACGCAGTTCATCTAGCAACTCTTGCGTGACGATTTCAGGCGCAGTGTGCTGCATACCATGCACCACACGATGGCCCACAGCGTCAAGCGGCGGCATGCCAACTTGCTCATCAAGCCACCGAACTAGGAAGTTCGTTGCAGACCGAAAGTCCACCGCGTCGATCGTTCGACCACCACGCTTGTTTCTAAGCGAGTCATAAAATTCGAAAGTCGTTTCGCTCAGTCCGATTCGATCAATCGTTCCAGCTAAGGTACGACGGAGCGTATCACTCCCTTCAAAGATGGCAAACTTAACGCTCGATGATCCACCATTGATCGTAAGAATATGAGATGCGGATTGTGAATACAGTAGAGTTGAAGTAGCTCCCCGGACTGACCCTGTTATGGTAAGAACCAAGAGAACTCTCACTTTGAAAACCTTGATATAGCAAGGACTTACGGAGTTCGAGTCCAGTCCGCTCGGTCTCTCATCGTGGGCCGTAACGCGGAAAAGTCGTTTAACAGACGATTGCCCAGAAATGGGCGACTTGGACTGGGAATGCGATGCTCGGAAAGCTGTAAATTAGCAGCGATATCGATGGAGGCATTCTGCCTAGCGATTGAATCGGGAGGCTTTCGGACTAGTCTCGATACCTCACTCGGTGTGCAAAAACCGCGCTCCGTCCATGATTTCCAAGGAAAACCAGCTCTTTTCGATGGCAAGCTTTCGAAACATCTACACGTCTCTCATGCTCGTCATCGCTAGGTCCACTCAGAAGGAGCTCGCTCGACAGGTCAGTTACCTGAAGGTTGAGAATCAGATTTTGCGTAGCCGATTGCCGGATCGCATTAGTTTAACTCAACGCGAAAGGAATCGCTTGGTCCGATTCGCCAAGAACCTTGGATCGGCGTTGAACGAACTGGCTACAATCGTTCACCCGGGAACGATTCGGAGATGGATTCGAGAGGCATCGGCAAAAAAGTCGGCGCGCCGAAAAAAGGGTGGTAGGCCGCGAACCGCCGAACAGATCGAGAAGCTGATCCTGAAATTGGCGAAGGACAATGGCTGGGGTTACACACGGATTCTCGGGGAACTTCGAAAACTTGGAATCCAGTCCATCACCCGAAACACAGTCAAGAAAATCCTCAAACGCAATGGATACGAGACCGGTCCAAATCGCGGACCGGGAACTTGGGATGAGTTCCTAACCCGCCACGCAAAAACCATGTGGCAGTGTGATTTCTTTTCCAAGAAGATCGTTTCGAAAACAGGTCTTCGGGACATATTTGTTCTGGTCTTCTTGAATGTAAAGACCAGACATGTCTTCATCACGCCATCAACCTACAAACCCGATGAAGCTTGGATGATCGAACAAAGTAAAGCTTTCGTCGAACACACACAGAAGGTAAAGATACCGTGCAAAATTTTGATGCATGACAACGACGGTAAATACTCCAAACCGTTTCTTGCCTCGTTTGCCAAGGCCAAGATCAAAACGCGACGAACTGCTTTTCGATCACCGAATACAGTTGCGTTCGTTGAGCGATTCATTCAGACTATTCAACAGGAATGCTTGGACCATTTTGTTGTCTTTGGTCATGAACACATGGATGTCCTTTGTTTGGAGTTCAGGGAGCATTATCATCTTGAAAGACCGCATCAGGGACTCGACAACGAGCTGATCGAAAAGCCTCCCAAGAAGAAACGCAAGAAGTCGGATCGGGAATGCGAATCGATTCGCTTAGGCGATGTCAGATGTCATGAGCGACTTGGCGGATTGCTCAAGAGCTACTCTCTCAAGGCGGCGTAGTTACCGCATACCGCTCCCTCAAACTAAATGATAAACTCAGATTGTTTTGAGTGCTGCCCAAAATGCATTAAATCGCGACTGCACATGCCTAATACTTGGTTCGTAAAGAATCAAGTTCTACAACCTTTGAAAAAACACTTGACTTACCACTTTCGGTTTGCTCCCAAAATACGAACGCATTATTTCCGTGAACTGGATCAGCTACAATTACCGCGTCTCGAGCATTGGACGCAATCGAATACCCCCGTTCGTCTGACACACTCTTTAAAAGAAGCTCACCGCCGCGTCTCGTAGACCAAACCACGATCGGACCATCCTTTGTAGATGTAATCCAGGGCTGTTCACCCTGGCCAATTATTTGCTCGTCGGTTCCATCATTGGTAAAAATAAAAATGTCGCGACTGCGGCGCCAGACTGTTGAAACGACGCCTTTAGAATCAATCGCGAGCATCCCTCCATCCATCGGACACGCGTTCAATTTCCAGTGTTCGTTTCCTATCTGTGCCGACTTCGAATTGAATTTGCCGTTAATGCGTTCCACAGTCGTTAAAAACATGTCGCGATTGCCAGCAAGTGAATTGCGAAAGAGCACCTGGATAGTGTTGTCGTGAACAGCGATCGAGGGGTGGCAGCATTCACAAATGCTCTTTTCCGGCGAACTATAGACGAGTTGATTTCGTGACCAGCTCGCTCCACTATCTACCGATTTTGCTGAATATAGTTCAGTTCGCTGATTGCGGAGATCCAGCCAAGTACACCATGCTTCACCGGTCGCAGAAACGGTCATCGCATGCAATCCTTCGCGAGCTGAATCGTTGTTGTCGTTAACTTGAACAGGTCCGTTCCATGTCTCGCCACGATTGTTCGAGCGCCAAGCAAGCAAATCTCCATCCCGTCCCTTCCCCTGCTTACCGCCAATTGCCGTGATGATTAGCGCATCGCCAAAGGCAGTGATTCGAGGGCCGCGTCGCATACCGAGCGAGAGATTTGGAACGCGAAAGGCAATAGCCGGTTTACTAAAACTCTTTCCGTTGTCAGAAGAGATGCAAAAGGAAATATCCTCACCTGATCCAAACACCACGTAAACTGTTCCATTTGCAGCAACTGCCGCTTGAGGCTGCTTCGGTCCATTGGCGTCTCCCGTAGCGACTAAAACGGCCTCGTCAGCCCTCGCATAGTTCCAAAGAAGCGAAAGCGTAACGCAAAACAAAACCATCAATAATCGCAACATGACAATCAAAACCTGAGCTATCGGGTTGGCAAGTAAGCCTCGAAATGAAAAAACCACTTTAGCAGAGTCTAGCAACTAAAACGGTTTGGCAAGCAGCGAACAGCGAAACCAAAGAAAGAGAGTAACGGGTGTTACTCTCTTTAAACTTGCAGCCTAAGCTTGGATTCGATCGAATCGCACTATTTAGCTTTTGCGACTGGGGTTTTCGCACCTTCATGATGAGCATCGATTTCCATCTCTCGGACAAGAGATTCGTGCTCCGCAGCCGCCTTATCCAGCTCTTTGACTATCTTGCTAGCGCACATCGCACACACCATTCCATCAACGGTTTCTTTGCAGCATTCCATGTGCAAGTCTTTTTGTAGTTCTGCGGCTTTGGTCAAGTGTTGATTGATCGTCTTGACCGATTCCAACTGGGTTGGACTGCTCTTGCACTTCTCTTGAAGGACAGCAACATGTTGTTGTGCTCCAACAATAGTCTGCCCAAGCCATTGAGACTCAGACTTCATAACCGGTGCCGACACAACGGTAGGTGTCGTCGAATATTGAGTGATGGGGACCCCCTGATTGTACTGGTAGATTGGCCTAGGAGATGAATATTGGTAAATGTCTCGAGCATAGTCTCGTGCGTGATTGATCCCGCGCGATGATCTTTGAGTTTCGAAGAATCCACCTTCGGCATTTGTGTGTCGGTCGACGGAAGACCGAACGTTCTGTGCGCTAGCAAGACCACTGAATGTGATCAGCGTAACCAACGCAATTGTTGTGGCCGAGATTCTGTTGAATTGCGAAGTGAATACTTTTTGCATTTCTTTTTTCCTTGTTTGGAAAACGGTGTTAAGTATTGAGCGAAAGGTTTAGATGAGCGATTACCCATCTATCTTGTGGTCGCGAGTGATACCGAAACGCAAAAACAAGGCCCAATGTGACTGGTATAGGGGATGAAGCACTTACTGCGCCAAATCCGTCATTCCGCAATTTTAGATGCTTGAATTCGCAGCCAACTTAAACAATCAACCCGAGATTTAAAGATTGTTTCCATTCAATTCTCGCCTAAATGCGCAAGCGAGACAGTACGACACATGCGACGTTTTTGAGTGTGCGAATACGTGCCATTCACCTTGATCGTCCAGAACAAATCCGTCCGAGTCAACTCATCGCCAATTGCCATTCAGGTTTTAGAAAACAAAACGGGGATGAACGATACGTCCAGCAGTTGCGAAGCAAAGGTGGCAGAAAATACAACTCTACTTACCGTTCCCGTTCGGCAGTCGTTGGTGGCAAATCTCATCTCTTTTCGACGGATCAATCGAATGAAAACGAAAACGCCAAATTTTAGTAATCAATTGGAGACAGGTCGGCACCTTCGTTTCGACCAATTGCGGTCAATCAGAATTCCCAACGATGGTTTGCAAACCCGCTAGGCGATTCTAAGATTTCATTGCGGATGATTCGATGGCTCATGATCGTCCGGCACTAGCTCGAAGGCCGATGCGACAAACCTACCGTCTTTGATTTCGCCGGTGACTTTTGCTTTGCGAATGGCATTGCACATCCCGTGTTGACTGTGGGCGTCGCCGTGATCGTCTATTTTCGAACCATCAACGAAATATGACTTGCCGTCGATTCGCACGGCCAAGTCGCAACCTTTCCCTTCCATTTTGAATTGGCATCCGCCGCAAGAGGCGTCGACAACTTGCGAGACCAAATGCGAATTATGTTCGTGGGCGCTACTTTGCGTCGAATCAGTTAATACGACCGCCGAAGGTTGACATCCGACCTGTAAGAGCAAGCAGGTTAAAAGGATAGCGCTGCTAAGTTTTTTCACTATCTTCCACTTTCGAAATATTACCGCAGGTGCTTGGAAATCGATACAGACCATTCTTGACCAATAAATGCAACAAGACTCATGCGAAAATGAGCCGAAACAAACTTCGTTGCGTCCCATCGCATTTTAACAATATAGTCGCGCGCTTTGGAGGTCGAAGCGAACTATTTGGGGATCCTACTTCTTGTGTTCCGCGTGGTCATGATCATGACCGTCTTTCGTTCCCGCTTTTTTGAGTTCGTCGACTTTGGCAAGGGTTGCCGCTGGATTAGCCTGGGCCTTTTTGGTGCAACCGCCGCAGCAAAGGTAAACCGGCTTGCCTTCGAGCGTCAATTTAATCGGTGCGCCCATCGATCCGAGGAAACTACCACCGGCGATCGCGCAATACTTTTGAGCCTCAATGGCCATTCTTTCTTCTATGGGAAGCTTGGCAAGAACTGCAGTGGACTCAAGCAGTTTTTGAGTCGTCTTCACAGTAGCCTCGGCACCTTTGACCGCGTCTTCTTTACAAGAATCGCAGCAAACGAACACTGGCTTACCAGCAATACTTAGCTTAATGGGTGCACCCATCGCGCCCAAACGACTATATGTCATCACTGGGCAAAATCGCTGTGCGGTTACCAGCTTTTGATCTTCCGGAGAGAAAGACTTCAATGTTTCGGTGATTTTTAGTTCCGCCTTCTTCATCGCTTCGGCGTCGTGTCCGGCGGCATGCTCATGCTTTTCCTGAGCGACAACGCAGTTAGCATGAAAGCCGCCCAGGAATATCGCTAGCGCCACGGTTGCCAATTTCGAAATGTGTACCATCTTCATTCGGAAAGTCCTCTAATAAAGGGAAATTAATACTCTAGACCGATAATATCTAGACGCCAAGTTGGATGCAGAAACGAAGGCAGCCCTTCACAGAAAATTGGAAAAATCGGTAAAAACGTAACGCTGTCATTGGGCCGCCGCGGGATATGCCCGTTTCTTGTACCCAAATCGGTAGAACAACGATGGTGTCACTATTTGGTCCAGCAGAGTCGACGTCAGCATTCCACCGAAGACAACGAGCGCGAGCGGATAAAGTATTTCCTTGCCTGTCTGTCCAGCTCCCATGATCAATGGCAGCAAACCAACGAAGCTGGTCGTGGCGGTCATCATCACTGGGGCCAATCGTTCAAGGCTACCGCGTATGATCATCGCTTCGCCGAATTGCTCCCCCTCGTGCTCCATTAAGTGCATGTAGTGTGAGATCATCATGATGCCATTGTGACTTACGATACCAATCAACGTGATGAAGCCAACCCAGTGGGCAACGGACAGCGTTGTCGCACCAATCCAAACGCTGGGCCATTGCCACCATGGTGCAGCAGCCAAAGCTTCTGCAGAAGGTTGATTCACGATCAAAAGCGTGAGAATGGAACCCATGGCAGCCAACGGTATGTTGACTAAAACCTGCAAGGCGGCTCTCCACGACTCCAGGCACTTAACCAGTAACAGAAATACGGCGACTACCGACCAGCTCCCGAGGATAAGCAATCGTAAATTGGCATCGCGTTGCGCTTCGAATTGCCCGCCAAATTCTATTTGATAATCGCCGGGTAATTTGCGAAGCCGCTCTGCGATGGGCAGCGTCAATTTGCGAATGTCCGCAACGACGTTCGTAAGGTCGCGACCTTGAACATTGCAGAACGCAACAATCGCTCGAATCATGGCTGCGACGCGACCAGAACTTGGCCTTGCCGTCGATGTGTTGACCCTATTTCGATGCGATAGTCTTTGCTTTGGAGCTCTCTTGGCTGTCTGCTTAAATCAAGGAGTTTCACCTAAAACGATCGACAAACTTGCAAAATGGACTCTGCCATTGTTGCTATTCATCGCCTTTGCAATTGCAATCAATGGTGGCCGAATGCTAACGCTACCAAACTCCCTTTACCCCGCAATTTGGGCGCTTCTGATGGCCTTGATTCTGACACGATTTCGCAGTCATTGGATGGGCCGCGTCACTCGAAATGGCATTTTGCGGTGGTTCGGGAAATACAGCTACGGAATGTACGTGTTCCAGTTGCCACGCTATTCACAAGCTTTGTATACATCTGTTCGATGCTACTACTGAATTGTTTTCTGGCTTTTGCAAGTTTCCATTGTTTTGAAAAGCACTTTTTGAAGCTGAAGAGCAAATGGCAAACCAAATGATCGGTTCGCTCTCCGCTTTCTAGACTGGTTACTAGCGAAGTTCAGGGCTGGAATCGAACGAACGCAAATGTTTTGCGATTGGTGGATGATTTAAGGGTTTGGATTTCTAGCTTCCAGAGTCTTTCTAACTCACGAACGTCATCGATTTGATAGTGCTGTTTGAGTGCTGCCGCAATTCCATGGTCCATCGAGTCCTTTGCAAACTCGATTAGTGTTTCAGGGCTTTTTTGGTGCGCGAGCATTCGTGCGAGTGTAAGACTTTGGCCGTAAAACGGTGCAACTTGGCTGGGAGAAGTAAACTGATCGAGACGTAACAATGCATCCATTGCGAGTGCATTCGTCGATGAAATAGCATCCATGCAATCCCGTTCATGGAGCAATTGTTTTTCGCGGGTGTCAGCCAGCATCGCAACTCCCTTGTCGAGCCAAAGTGGCGGCTGTCGCCCATTAAAGAAATCTGCGAGAATCACATGCGTCAGTTCATGCGGCAGAGACGTCAAGGCCCCATGTTGATCCAGCAAAAGGTCCATTCGCCTGCTCGTAACGCCTCCCGCTTTGAGTTGCACAAAGCTGCTGCCGTTGGACGAACTGCCGCCTGTCCCAACGGCTTTGCTGTAACTTTCACGCGAAGGATGAAGAACTACCTCGCAACGTGGCTCCCATGTTGTCGGACTTGACTTTCCGTTCCAAACTCGTGCTAACTCGATTCTAAGAGAATCACAAAGTTCAAGCACGCGTTGCGAACTAGGGCCTCCATCGAACGATTGCACGTGGAAAAAACTTGATTTGGAAAAGGTCGTGCTCGTCGAGTCCTCGTTAACCGCCATCGAACTTCTTGTTGTTAGAATCCAAACGACAAGAGTAAATGCGAATAGATTTGCCGAGCGTTTCGTCATGCTTGTCGTGTCCTGCATCAGTTCCAAGGAATTCATCTGCTTGATTCCTCTGAATGTCAAATGCCGTGCCGTTAACCTCATCCCGCTATAGATTGACTGTCCACGATTTGCGCAAAGCACGACTGCATAGCGTGTTAAAAGAAATTTGAAAATCCGTAATCAGTTTCAATAAGTGTGCTTGGTGCAAGGCTTCTAAGCGGGTATGCAAGAGAATTGAGCAGGCGAAAGTAGTTTCTTTTTCACTCTGACATCGCGTTAGTCTCTGTAGAACTTGCGTAATGGTGAAGCCGAAATCTGACGAACATTTGAAGAAATGAATCTCTGGCCTCATCTAACTAGCAAAGGTGGCGGCGGTAGGACCGGCCGTTTTTCTGAGCGCAGGACGCATGCAATGCAAATTGGCCCAAAGGGCCGCGGAGTAGATTTATGTCGAAAACTGTTTTTGCCATTTTGGCCAGCGCGTTTATGGCCGCAACGTTTCCGGCGTTGTCTTGGGGGCAGAGTGCCAACAACGCGTGTGGTTGCGGAATCGCAGCTTATTCACCTGGCGTGAGCGGATCACAAGCTTACCGGCGATTCTCCTATGAGCCTGCACCAAGTGTTCCGGGAAACATCGCAACCGGGACAACAATGGCTCCTTTTCAACCAACAAACGTCAACGCCATTCCTCAGACTTTCAGCTCAATGCAGTCCTCTGTGCCGCAGTCTCAGGTGTATTACCAAACCACTCCTACGCAGAGTTACCGAAGGTTTTCCTATCAACCGGCGAAATCGACTTCGGCTGCCACCCATGCAACGGACCAGCCATGGCGATACTCAAAGACCGATCCTCGGCGCTACCGATAAAAAACCACAATGGGATTCGTTTAAATTGATCGTAGGGGATCATCTTTAGAGGACATCTAATTTCCGAAGTCGCATCCAAG
>JANLRK010000743.1:0-3267 GCA_031361585.1 Pirellula sp.
TGTCGGACGCCAGATGCAACCCGACCAACAAATCACAGAAGCTGCAATCCCAAAATCAAATGCGTCCCCAATCGAAAAATCCACAAAGCCCTCCCCCGCTAAAAACCGTTCAGCGATGGATTGAGGCAGCACGTGCAACCCATGAACCCATCACGCGGCATTCGTGATAGCGACTGGCCGGGCTTGTCCCGGCCTGTCGCAATAGGTTTGGCGCTCTAATAGATTCGTGTTCTACCGAACACCCGCCTCCTCTCCCAGTCCAACGCCTGAGGCGGTGGACTTGGAGAAGGGGAGTTTGCGTTCTCAATGAGAAGGGACTAATGCAGTTCTCTCACATCAAAGATCATGTTACCATGGTGAACTTTTTGGCAGGCTAGCCTGTCAATCGCTTGTTTTTTCATCAACCTACTGTCGACAACGATTTATGAACAAAACCCTTCACTCGGCGTCCCCGCAAAATGCTGACACCAGCGGGTCCGGACTAGCTTCCAGCAAACTTATGTCCGATCCTCGAGTCGAACAAGCCAAGGAATTGCTGGTCGCAGCATTGAAAGATCATAGTTCGACAATCGATGCCGTCCGATCTGCCCAGCCCCAACTAGTATCGCAATATCAAGCGGAGTTGGCACGACTGGCTGTTGCCCGAGGCGGCGCTCCCTACTTTCCGTACATAACCAGCGGCATGGGCAATGGACCGTTTGTCGAATTGGGGGATGGCAGTGTCAAGTTAGACTTCATCGTCGGAATTGGCGTTCACGGATTAGGACATAGTCATCCGGCGATGCTGAATGCGACTGTGGACGCGGGGCTTGAGGATACCGTCATGCAAGGCAACCTGCAACACAATTCAGGGTCGCTGGCAATGTGTGAACGCCTGCTCGGACTGGCAAATCAATTTGGAGCGAATCTTGATCATTGTTTGCTTAGCACGAGCGGAGCGATGGCAAATGAGAATTCATTGAAGATCGCGTTCCACAATCGATTTCCCGCTTCGCGCGTGATCTGCATGGACAATTGCTTTGCAGGACGAAGCCTCGCACTAGCCCAATTGACAGATCGCCCTGCGTATAGGGCAGGGCTTCCCAAGACTCTTGACGTGGACTTCATTCCCATGTTTCATCCGACTGACCCTGAGGGCACAACATTAGGAGCAATCGAAACGCTAAAGAAATTACTTGCCCGCCATCCGGGAGAGTACGCTTGCCTTTGGCTGGAATTAGTAGCGGGCGAGGGTGGTTACTATCCAGGAACCAAACCATACTTCGAGGAGCTTTGCAAGATTTGCCGCGCTCACAAGGTGCTGGTAATCTTCGACGAGGTCCAAACGTTTTCTCGATTGAGCCAACCTTTCGCTTTCCAGCACTTTGGTCTCGATGCCTACGCAGATTTGGTAACCTTAGGCAAAATCACACAGGTTTGTGCCACGCTATACGGTGAGGGCTTGAAACCCAAAGGACCAGTTTTGTCGCAAACTTTTACCGGCGCTACGGCTTCTATTCGATGTGGGCTGGCTGTTTTGGACGAGCTAGAATCCAAACAATGTTTTGGTCCGAACGGATGGAATGTGCGTCGTCACCAGTATTTCAAAAACAAGCTTGAGGAGTTGGCCAAGAAGTATCCTGGAAAGCTATGCGGTCCTTTCGGAGAGGGGATGATGATCGCGTTCACGCCCGGTAATGGTGGAGCGGATGAAGCAAAAGAGATGCTGATGAAATTGTATCACTTGGGGCTTATGGGCTTTTTGGCTGGCAGCAATCCGAATCGGATTCGGTTCCTGCCACCGCCTGGGGTCGCCACCGAAAAGCACATCGACTTAGCCTGTTCCATTATCGAGGAAGCGATTGCTTGAGACGTGAGACGTGAGGCTTGAGACGTGAGGCTTGAGGCTTGAGGCTTGAGGAAAAAGGCCAAAAAACGTCTTTCTTTCTGGCTCGTCCCGATGGAGGCAACCATAAACAGCTACAGCAGTTTCCAGCAATCTGATTTCCGCCGAGTTCATCTCGGGAGATGCAACGATGGACGCGAGAAACCCGGTAACCCGATCCCCGGTAACCCGATCCCCGAAAACCGAAAACCGAAAACCGAAAATGCCAGTGCCAATCCAATCAAATCAAAATATAGTTCAGGACATCGATGCAAAAAGAGTTGCTTTGATCACCGGCATTACTGGGCAAGATGGATCGTACCTTTCTGAACTGCTTTTGGACAAAGGGTACACTGTCCATGGCATTGTGCGTCGCAGCAGTTCGCTCGATCGGCCTAGGCTTCTTGGACAGTACAACGATCCGTCGATTTATGGGAAAAGACTTTTCTTGCACTATGCGGACCTTTCCGACACCACTTCCATTCGTCGGATCCTTGCAACAACCCAACCAAACGAGTTCTATCATCTGGCTGGCCAATCGCACGTAGGACTCAGTTTTGAGATTCCGGAAAGTACCTGCGAGCTTACCGCTATGGGAACCCTTCGGATCATGGAGATTCTACGCGATCAAACCAACAAGCCAAAATTCCTTCATGCAAGCAGTCGCGAGATTTTTGGCACGCCCAAGGTAAGTCCGCAGGACGAATCGACACCGCTCAATCCCAATTCTCCCTATGGCTGCGCGAAGTCCTTTGCAACGCAGATGGTACGCATCTATCGTGAAGCGCATGGCCTGTTTTTTTGCAACGCAATTTTGTACAACCACGAAAGCCCGCGCCGAGCTGAGAATTTCGTGACACGGAAAATCTCTTTGGCTGCGGCAAGAATTAAGCTCGGGCTCGAAACCAAACTCGTTCTTGGTTCGATCGATTCTGCCCGTGATTGGGGGTTCGCGAAAGAATACGCTGCTGCCATGTGGATGATATTGCAGCATGAAACGCCAGACGACTACCTAGTGGCGACAGGCACTAGTTATACCGTAAAGGAGTTCATTCAAGCAGCCTTCGAACATGTCGGACTCGAATGGCAAAAGTTTGTCGAAATTGATTCCAAATTCGTGCGCCCTGCAGACCCTGAACACTTGTTGGGTAATCCATCCAAAGCAAAACGTGTGCTAGGCTGGGAGGCCAAAACAAAGATGCCTGAACTTGTTAAGATGATGGTGGATCATGATCTGAAAATGCTTTCAGGGAATTAGGGTTCGGGTAACTGGTTTCGGGTAACTGGGACCGGTGCAAAACTGATCGATGCGATTTGCGACTTGTTTAACCCGCGCAGCGGCGGGCGATGCGGACGCCCTTGCACTGCCCGCGATCTCCGCTACCGCTTCGATCGGTTAAACA
>JANLRK010000758.1:0-20622 GCA_031361585.1 Pirellula sp.
CAACAAACGAACTTGAGCGGCCAATGGCAGCTCTCCGATCTCATCAAGGAACAAAGTGCCACCATCGGCGCGTTCAAACCAACCTTTGCGCTGATCGGAAGCCCCGGTGAAACTTCCACGTTCGTGTCCAAACAATTGAGAGTCGATCAATTCGGTGGGAATGGCTCCGCAATTCACTCGTACAAACGGCTTGGCATGGCGAGGCGATCGTCCATGTATCGCTCGAGCGACAACCTCCTTTCCCGTGCCGGTTTCGCCGAGGATCAGAACCGGCATATCCGATGGCGCGACGATCCGAACTCGTTCCATGACTGCCCTCAAACCGGACTCGGATCCTACGATGGCTTCGCGAGCCTCATCGAATCGTTCGTCTGTACTCTTTCGGTTCTCTGACTCTTGCAGTACAACGAACTCGTTGGGCCATTGCAGTCGCACTGCCCTCTCAAGCGTTAGCCATAGTATCGGCCGCATGCGTTCCAAGAACCGAAACTGTTCTTCCAGCAATCCACGGCTTGACGCAATTTCAAATACGGCTGCACCAACTGGTATTTCCAAATCGCGAATTTCGCCGGGGTTCGGCCTCAAGGGAATTGCAAAAACGCTGTTAGTCATCGACTGAGGGGTCAACACACTTAGCTTGCCTGATCTCGCGTTCCCGGATTGACGCAGAAGCTGCCCGGTTCTGCACCATTCGTTCAAGCTAGTCCATTTTGCGTCCGAACAAACAATCGAAGCAGCGTCAGTCATCCCTGACGAGTTTCCCCCCACCGCAGCAAGCAACTTGAGAGTCTTCGTAGGCGCGTGTAGGAGTTGAATAACCAAGGATTCAATTGGGGCGGTCATTTGAATCTGTGTCAACTGCTCATGAAGTATATCCGGTTCAATACCCGAGCGTACCGCAATTTCCCAACTCGAGAGTAGTACCTTTGCCTGCTCCAACTCGTCCATGATTTGTTCTGATTAAGCAAAAACCACGAATCATCAAATACAACGGCTGACCGTCTAATATAACGGCCACGCCATCTTATTTGATGGTTATTTTTTCTGTCAATTGCCTTTTTGTAAGTTTGGGATGACTTTTCGGTCCAAATATTCTGAATGACTCATTGGTCCGGCGGTTGCGTTCCCTTGGGAATTGGAAATCGACATCTTCGATTAGCTGATCCGAAACCCAAACGTTACATGAAACATGCCAATGATAGAGTCTAGAAATATCGCACTTCTCGTTCCCACACTGTTGCTGTGCCTGGTGGGTTGCAACCCATCCAGCTCGCCCTCGAACGACGAGGCTTCTCGAGCAACCGGCGGAAAGACCGTTAAGCTTCTTAATGTCTCGTACGATCCGACTCGCGAATTTTACGTCGAGTTCAACAAGACGTTTGCCAAGCACTGGAAAGAGAAGACCGGGGACACGGTCGAGATCGATCAATCCCACGGCGGGCGGGCAAGCAAGCTGGGGCGGTGACCGAGGGGCTCAAAGCCGATATCGTATCGTTGGCCTTAGCAGGCGACATTGCCACCATGGCGAAGCATTCGGGGCTCATCGATGGCGATTGGCAATCCAAGTTTCCGCACAACAGTTCGCCCTATACGTCGACTATTGTTTTCTTGGTCCGGAACGGAAATCCAAAGAAAATCAAGGATTGGGACGATATGATCCGACCGGGAGTAGAAGTCATTACGCCAAACCCGAAAACCGGTGGCGGAGCCCTGTGGAATTATTTGGCGGCATGGGGATATGCGATACACCGGGAGCTTGGTGATTTCGAGGCCCTTCAAGACCCAAGCAAAAAAGACGAAACGGTCATGGCCGTTGCGAAAGCCAAGAAGTTCATCGGTGACTGGTACCAACATGTGCCTATTTTAGACGCCTTGGCCATCGAACCCCAAGTGCTTCTGCTGGATGAACCCTTTGGAGCATTGGATGCCAAGGTTCGGAAGGGACTTCGAGATTGGTTGCGAGGTCTACACGATGAATTGAACACCACAACGATTCTCGTGACCCATGATCAAGAGGAAGCGTTAGAGGTTTCCGATCGAGTGGTGGTCATGAACCAAGCCATGATTGAACAAGTCGGTGCGCCGGCAGAGGTCTTTCACCATCCCGCATCGGAATTCGTAATGGATTTCCTTGGAAACGTCAACGTTTTCCATGGTCGGGTGAACCAGGGACAATCCATCTTAGAAAACATTCGCGTCGGTTTGTCCGACCCATCTGTCCCCGACGGGGAACAAGCCAACGTGTACGTACGTCCCCACGACATAACCATCGATCGTTCTTCGAACGGAAACGTGAGCATGGAAGCAATCGTCGGTCGCATCAATCGAGCAGGAGTTCAAGCCAAGCTTTCCTTGGTACTGACTTACAAGGAGGAAATTCGCGTGGACATCAGCGTGGAACAACTTTTGGAACTCGATTTGCAATTGGGAGATACAGTCTTCGTGCACCCAACCAAAGCCCGAGTCGTAGTTCAGATTGTTCGGACTGAAAAAGTTCGAATGAGAAGCTCCGCGAATCCTAATTAGCATCAACATTCTAGCCATGTTCCGACTCGTCCAACGAGAGGCTTTATAAAAACTTTCTGCATCGTATGCGACTGCAGACCCAGAGCGTATGGGAACGCCATCGAATGTCCTGCATAGGACAAGTTCGATGAAATGAGAGGGATCTGAGATGAGTCAAATACAAAGCGTGAATGTTACGCTTGGAGGATTTCTTGAGGGAACTCGAAAAGGAAGTCTACGATCGCACTTGGCGGCGATGGCTTGCTCCACAAGCAACGATCGGTCTCTATAAATACATCGAGAACACATTTGCCCAAAACCTTAGTCAATCCACTATCTACGATTTCTTGCCTTCCAACATCCAATGGAATGCTGGCGAGACATTCCCAAGTTTGCCTGTTGCCTAATCAGCCTTGTTTGCATATGGTGCTCTCAGACGAGTACGGGTTATCTATCGTATTCGGAGCAGAAACAGCAGTTGGAAGACTCAATAAAACGCACTCCGAATGTCGGAGGGTTGGTTATCAAGTAGGCCGATGCGAACAAACACCCAAAAGTGTCTATTCGCGTCGGCTTTTTTTATGCGTTGACGGCAGGATCATGTGTCGCAATGAAGTCGGATGCACAAATGAAGAACGAAATCATGGAAGAACTACTTTGGGACTCGACGATCAAGTCACGCGACATCGCTGCGAGGGCCGCATGGCATGTGCCGGTTGTAAACTACGTTGAGAATTAATCACCGTGAATTGCTTCCAGTCTTCCAACCCGCAAAAAACAGCCCATTTTCACTTCAATCAAGAAACCCTTAAAATGCCAAATTCAACCATCACCAAAATCGTCCCATCCCAATTGCATGAGCCAGTCGTTCCGTCTTCTCGCGGAGAGACTCAACCTTATGGCACGGCACGCCGAAACCCATTGGCTTTGGACTCCATTGCTGCGGCGGCCAGTATCGACAGTCTAAACCAATTGCTTGCCGATACAATGACAATTGGTTCGCTGTACAAAAAACATCATTGGCAAGTGTCCGGTCCAAATTTCTACTCTCTTCATCTACTATTCGACAAACATTACGAAGAGCAAGCGTCCTTGGCTGACATACTTGCCGAGCGAGTCCAGACACTTGGTGGAGTATCGATCGCAATGGCTCATGACATTGCTGAGTTAACTCTGATACCGCGTTGCCCAAAGGGTCGAGAAGACACCGAAAACCAAGTGAATCGATTGCTACAAGCGCACGAGATCATTCTGCTTGAAGCCAGAGCAATGGCTCGGGAATCTGCCGAACACGGAGATCTCGGAACCAACGACATCATTGTCTCAAACCTAATACGACTCAATGAGCTTCAGGTCTGGTTCGTAGTCGAACAAGTTCAGTAAAATCGGCTGGCGCCTCGACGGGTTGTTTGATTTGATTTGTCTCATTTACTCTGTCGAACGATTTGAATATTTTTTAGCGGGTCACAATTGCTCAATCACTCAGATCCATTGTCTTCGCAACAACCACATTTTGACGCATTGAGTAAGCACTACATAGCAAAAAACGGATAGCCCGAGGAACGGCCAATAAAGAACAGGTAAAGTTGTAAAGCCCAGGTAAGGGCCAATGGGAGTAAACGGTATCGCAATCCCAAAGAGCATAATGATTGCTGACATTACCATCAAAGGCCATGATGCCCAACTTTGAAGGAACGGAATCTTGTTGGTCCGAATAACGTGAATGATCAGCGTCTGCGTGATGAGACTTTCAACGAACCATCCCGTTTGAAACAGGCTTTGACTGTGCGCCGTAGCGTCTGGTGTAGATACGTCCCAACAGCGAAAAACGTACAACATGACGAAGAAAGTGGTGTAGTCAAAGAGCGACGAACAAGGGCCAATGAAAACGATAAAGCGAGTCAGCTGTTTCATGTCCCACGGTTGGGGCTTCTCGATCTGCTCGGGATCCACGTTGTCGGTTGGAATCGCCGTTTGACTTAGGTCATACAGCAAATTGTTGGCGAGGATTTGGATGGGAGCCATCGGAAGAAATGGAACGAACACGCTTGCACCCAGCATGCTAAACATGTTGCCGAAATTACTACTTGCACCCATTCTGACATACTTGCGAATGTTGACAAACACCTTGCGTCCTTCGATCACACCGGCCTCCAGAACCATAAGTGACTTTTCCAACAGGATCATGTCTGCGGACTCCTTGGCAATATCAACCGCCGTATCAACGCTGATGCCAACGTCGGCCGTTCGCAACGCGGGGGCGTCGTTGATTCCATCTCCCATAAAACCAACCACGTGCTGGCGCGATTGAAGTGCCTTGATGATTCTTTGTTTGTGCGATGGAGAAACGCGAGCGAACAACGTGGTTCGCATAACAGACTCGGCCAGTTGATTATCGTCCATCGTTTCAACATCGCTTCCTAAAAGCACAAACTCGGTTGCGAGTCCGACTTCCTTGCAAATCTTGCGGGCCACGAGATCATTGTCGCCAGTCAGGACTTTTACGACGATACCATGGCCTTCGAGGGCTTTAATCGCCTGGCTGGCTGTCTCCTTGGGTGGGTCTAGGAATGCAATGTAACCATTGAGTACCAGTTCCGATTCATCCGCCTTGGTGTAGGCAGTTGCGATGTGAGCGGCGTCCACGCGAGCATCGACATCCTTGCTCGCGAGGGCCAAGACTCGAAATCCCTCTCTAGATAGTTCTTCGAACTCCTCGGCCAGGTCACGAAGAATCAATGGGTCCATGGGAAAGCGTTCCCCATCGAGTTCAAAAGTGGTACAGCGAGGAAAAACTGCTTCCGGTGCACCTTTACTAATGATTCGATCCTTGCCTTCCGGAGTGCGCACGACCACAGACATGATTCGTCGTTGGAAATCGAAAGGGATCTCATCTACCTTTTCAAATTCGGGTATTTTGGCATGTTGGTGCGTTTCGGTATGAGCTAGCACAGCTCGATCTAGGACGTTTTTCAAGCCGGTTTGAAAGTGACTATTCGTGTAGGCAAGTGCGAGCACTCGATCGTCCTCTTTCAAAACTACATCGCAGTATCGTTCTAGGATAACGCGGTCCATAGTTAACGTTCCGGTCTTATCCGTACAGAGTACGTCCATCGCCCCCAAATTCTGAATTGCATTGAGACGTTTGACGATCACTTGCTTGCGACTCATCGCGATGGCCCCTTTGGACAAACATACTGTGACGATCATCGGAAGCATTTCCGGGGTTAAGCCGACAGCAACTGCGATCGCAAAGAAGAATGCGTCAGCCCAATTCCCTTTGGTAAGGCCGTTGATCACGAAGACCAATGGAACCATGACCAATAGAAATCGCAACATCAACCACGTGAAGTCGGAGATTCCTTTGTCAAATGCCGTTTGCTCAGGTTGCTCAGCGAGAGACTGCGCCATACTCCCTACGTAAGTCTCTGCTCCAGTGGCTACGACCACACCTAAGGCTGAACCGCTTTCCACGCTTGTGCCAAGAAAGGCAATGCTGGTTAGCTCGACAGCAACCTTAGTGTCTTTGTTCCTTTCTATCTCAAATTTCTCAACGGGATAGCTCTCACCGGTTAGCGATCCCTGTGTCACGAACAAATCCTTAGCAGCTAGGATTCGTACATCGGCTGGTATCATGTCCCCTGCTGCGAGAGTTACCACGTCACCGCGAACTAATTGTGATACGGGTAGCTCGCAAGCGATACCATCGCGCAGCACGGTTGCGGTTACCGAAATCATGGCTTTGAGTTTGGCCGCAGCACTATCCGCCTTGGCCTCTTGGACCAGCTTGAGTCCTACTCCCAACCCGATCATCACCGACATGACAGTCCCGGCTCGAGCGTCGCCGGTGGCAAAGGAAATCGCCGCCAATACAGCAAGCAAAATGACTAGAGGATTGAGCACTGCATGCCAAACGAGCAAACCAATTCCAACGCGCTGGTCTTTGGCGAGAACATTGGGGCCTGACTCGGTTAATCGCGATGACGCCAGAGATCCAGATAGACCCTCGCGTTGCGTTTCGAATTGACGAAACACACCCTCAGCGTCTAGTTTTGCGGAATCCACCAATGCTTGCGAGACCTGAATGGACGGTTTGTTTTGATTTATCCCAGCAAACAGTGCTTTCGGGACAATCTCTGGATGGAGTCTCGTCATTGATTCGTGAGCCTAGTGTGAGAGTTTGTCAACTGGCGAAAGGTACCAATTAGTGAAAGCGTAGCGGATGCCAACGGTACCAAAACAAACAAACGATTCACATCTGTTTTCTTAAGTTGCCAGGACACAAATCTTGAATAGGGCAATATTGGCTACACCATCTCGCTGGCGACCTCAAAGCAATGCAAATCCTATTCCACAAAGCATTGCATAGAGTTTCTTGCCTAGCCTATCGCGCATTAAAGCAATCATCCAACACGGTTGGAACGATGTCCCCCGGACACGATTGTACCGCCGCTATGTTATACTTTGGATTGGCTAAGACAGACACAGCCGACAAAAGTAGCAGGCACGCTCCGTCGTGCCGTCCGCTTATTAACATTTGCTAGGATTCTAGGTGGACGGCACATGGAATGTGCCTACTACTTTGACTTTTGTCGGTTGCGTCAAAACAGGACTGGAGAAATAGGTAAGGAACCGGGGTGCACTTGGTGAGATTGGCGGCCGGTTGAACTGCGGCGCGTGGAACTGGCACCTTCGGAACGTTGTCTGGCGATACGTTGTCTGCCTCGCCCGTCTTTGCATCTACTTTGCCTGCATCTACTTTGCCTGCATCTGCTTTATCTGCATCTGCTTTATCTGCATCTGCTTTATCCGCTGTCGCTTTGTCTGCTGTCGCTTTGTCTACGGAGCTTATATCTTGCGAAACTGTTTCCCGAGGGAATGTGAGTCCTGAGTTCGCTGAGTTGTAGCCTCGTACCATACCGCCGCCGAGGGCTTGGTAGGCGTTGACGATGGCGGTCAGTTGCTGCTTTTTGGTTTCGATAGTGACGATTTTCGCGTCCTGAAGGTCGCGTTGGGCAAGAAGTACTTCAACATATTCGGCACGCGCGTTTTGGAAAAGCTTGGTGGCTGAATCGACCGAGGCCTCAAGCGCTTCCAGCTGCTGCTTCTTGATCTCGATGCTCTGGCCATACTTTTCCACCTTGCTCATGTAGTTCATGACCTCAGTAAAGGCATTCAAGACAGTGCGTTGGTAGTTGTAAACAGCTTGCAATTGCTCGGCGTTCGCGGTCATATAGGCGGCCTTGATTGCGGCCCTATTGACCAACGGAGCGACCACGTCGCCGAAGGCGTTGTAAATCAAAGATGCCGGAGTCGAGAACAGAAACCCGGAATTAAAGGCTCGATATCCCACGCCTGCGCTGATATTTAGCGAGGGGTAGAAGTTGGCCCGGGCGACTTGTACCTCGAGACCTGCAGCTGCTAGTTCGCGCTCGGCTTGGCGGATATCGTTTCGGTTCTGAAGCAACTGCGCGGGAACTCCGGCGCTAAGCGAGTGTAAGTTTAGATTGATGAAGTCGACGGTCCGACGCTCAATAGGCTGCGGAAAGCGACCGGCAAGGAAATTGATTCTATTTTCGGCTTCGACAATCTCCTGCGCTATGACCAGCTTTTCGCTTTGGTTCTTTCGAACTTCGGCTTGGAAACGCTGGACTGCCAGCTCTGTACCGCGGCCCGCTTCTTTCTTAGCCTTGGCAAACTCGAGGCTCTTCTCTTGAAGCTCAATGGTTTTGTCGAGTGTCTGAAGCCGTTTGTCGAGTGCGAGAAGGTCGTAGTACTCCTCAGCGACATCAGCTATGAGTCGGGTGATGACGTAGTTACGACCATCGGCAGTACCCAAGTACCGAAGGGCTGCCGCGCTCCGGGCATTACGAAGCTTTTTCCAAATGTCAATTTGCCAAGAAACGTTGGTTCCGACTAAGAAATCGGGAAGCGGATCGGGAAATGACTTACCGTTGGCCAAGAGGTTGCTCTCGACCGCGCCTTCACGCGTGAATTCGCCGGACTTCTCCGCGCCAGCGCGTGCACCGAAAGAGATGAACGGAAAGTACGCACCTCGGCGGGCTAAGACTTCGTTGTTTGCGATCCGAATGTCCTGGGCTAGGATCTTGAGCTCTTGGTTATCGACCAGAGCTTGGTCGACCAAGCTTGTTAGCATCGGATCATTGAAGAACTCGTGCAGCTCAACGCAAGCCGAGTTTTCCAAATTGAACTCTCCGTTGAAGGTTTCCGGCATTGGCTTCGCTCGATCGGGACGGCACAGGTCAGGGATGCGGCATCCTTGGTTTCCGATTACAACTCCTAAAAAGAACAGAGTTGCCAGTACGTGTTTCCTAAAGCGTTTCCTTGCGACAGTCATTGAGGTTGCTTCCGTCTATTCCTTGACTCTTTATTCCAGGATATCCGTTCCTGGTTGCCGACAGTTGCTTTTTGGATCAAGCACAAATTGATCGGACTGCGAAGACTTCTCAACAGATTCCAAAGCGGAGTTCCCAAGCTGTTGACTCTATCGTCAATTATCGTCCGACCGGAAACACCCACTTTATGGGTACTACTGCGAAGTTAGAAGATGCCGAGAACTCCGATTGTTCCGGCGAGAGCGGGCGCAAAGGGAAGCCTATGCCACGTTGGTAGTTCGCCTTCTCCCGCTCGACTAACCAACCGCATGTGCGTCGTGTTCGAAGCGCTCACTGAGAGGTTGATTCGTTTCATCCTTAAGCAGTTTTCGACCATCGGCCATTTTGGCGAATATGTAATAAAGTCCTGGAATCACGAGGACCCCGATCAGGGTCCCCATGAGCATGCCACCGACGGCGGTAGTGCCGATGGTACGGTTTCCAATCGCGCCAGGTCCAGTGGCACGGACTAGTGGAACCATACCCGCAATGAAGGCAAAGGATGTCATCAATATCGGACGGAAACGCAATTTCCCTCCTTCGATGGCTGCGTCGATGAGGCTCACTCCTTCATGGCGTCGTTGCACAGCGAATTCGACGATCAAAATCGCGTTCTTGCCCAACAGACCGACTAGCATCACGAGACCGATTTGCGCGTAGACGTCGTTTGACAGTCCCATAGCCTTTAAAAACAGAAAGGACCCAAAGAGCCCGATCGGCAGCGAGATGATGACGGCCAGTGGCAAGAGAAAGCTTTCATATTGCCCGACCAACACGAGATAAACGAAGATGATAACGACCAAAAAGATGTAGATCGCCGTGTTTCCCTTCTTCGCCTCGTCGTACGAGAGACCTTGCCAGTCGATATCGAAACCGCGAGGAAGAGTCTCCTTGGCAACTTGTTGAATCGCCGCGATCGATTGGCCAGTACTGAAACCAGTAGCCGGTGCTCCTTGAATTGCGGCCGTCGTATAGAGGTTGTAGCGGCTGATCTCATTCAACCCTTGCTTCTTCTTTACCTTGAGAAATGCGGAGTAAGGTACCATATCCCCTTTATCATTCTTGACGAACATATTTTCTAAATCGTCCGGGAGCCGTCGAAACTCGGGCAATGCTTGGACATAGACTTTATAAAATTGGCCGAAGCGGACGAATCCCTGCTCCCAAGTGCTTCCAACAACGATGGAGAGATTGTTCATGGCGTCGGCGATCGATATTCCTTTTTGCATGGCCATGTCATTGTCGATGACCAACTCGTATTGTGGATAGTCGCTGGCAAAGAAGGTGAACAGCCCCTTCAGTTCCTCGCGTTTGGATAAGGCGGCCATGAATTTGTCCGTCACTTCTCCCATTTGCGCGTAGTTGCCGCTGTTCGTCTTGTCCAGCAAGTTCAACGAGAAACCTCCGGCTGCACCGAACCCTGGAACCGCAGGCGGCTCATAAAACTCGAGCTTGACATTGGCAATCGCGCTCCCTTTCCGCTCAAGCTCTTGAATGATCTCCTTCGAGGTCAACTTGCGTTCAGCCCATGGCTTTAGGTTGATGAGACAGGTCCCTGCGTTGGACCCGCGACCCTGAGTCAGAATCTCGTAACCGGCAATCGACGAGACCGTCTTGACTTCATCAAATTCTTGGCAGATCGCTTGTAACTCATGGGACTTGGAGTTGGTGTATTCCAAGGTCGACCCGGGTGGCGTCTGGATGATTCCGTAAATAACTCCCTGGTCTTCGAGTGGGATGAAGCCCGATGGCAGCAAACCGTTCACTAGAAAAATACCGTAGCCAAAACTCGCAACGACGAGCATCGTAAAGACTCGCCGGGGGACGATAAGGCGCAAGATGCCCGCGTAACCGCCGGTGACTTTCTCAACGCACTGATTGAAGAAGTACAGGAACATACTCAGCGGACCACGTTTTTTCTCCTCACCTGGCTCGCTTCCAGACAGCGTTGACCGGAAAGTTAACATGAACAATACGGCCATGACCCCAGAGACACCTAAGGTTATGTTTTCGGAAAGCGGGACTTGTTCAGAAACGAGTTCGTGGATGATCTCGATCTTTAGCAGATAGTAGATACCAATGCCAGCTCCGATACCTAGGAGCAAAGCCAAGAAACCGCGCAGAACGTTGGCGTAATGGCCAGCAATCCCTCTGATGCAACGGTTGGTGAAGCCTAAAATTGCGCCCTGCGCATGGTGTTGCGTGTGAGGCCTGAGAATCATGGCACATAGGACAGGAGTTAGTGTCAATGCAACCAACCCGGAGAGTACGATGGACATGGCCATCGTTAGTCCGAACTGGCGATAAAACACGCCGACAGGCCCGGTCATGAAAGTTACCGGAACAAACACGGCTGTCATCGTCATCGTGATGGCGATGATCGCGCCACTGATCTCATGCATGACTTCCTGGGTCGCGTGATAAGGGCTGAGGTGTTTTGTATGCATTTTTTCGTGCACTGCTTCCACCACCACAATCGCATCGTCCACCACGACCCCGATCGCCAACACTAGTGCGAACAGCGTGATCAAGTTGATCGATAAACCGAACATCAGCATGAAGAAGAAGGCTCCAATCAGCGATACCGGCACTGCTAGGACTGGGATCAGCGTGCTGCGAAAGTCCCCCAGGAATAGATATACCACCAACGAGACCAGAATGAACGCCTCGACCAAAGTGTGTAGCACCTTTTCAATGGACGCGTCCAGAAAGCTTGAAACGTCATAATTGATCTCATAGTCCATGAGGGGAGGAAATGACTGCTTCTTAATTTCCGCAAGTTTCTCTTTGACCCTCTTGATGACTTCGCTCGCATTGGAACCTGGAGCCTGCTTAAGGACGATTGCAGCCGCCGGCTTGCCATCAATGTCTGAATAAAGGTCGTAGAAAGAAGAACCCAAGGAGACTTTGGCGATATCTTTCATTCTCAGAATTTCTCCTTCGGGGTTGGCTTTCAAGATGATGTTTTCGTATTGCTCCGGCTTGTCGTAGCGCCCCACCCAGGTCAGTACGTACTCGATGGTTTGCGACGTCGTTCCGGTCGCTTGACCAAGTCGTCCGGGCGAACCGATGATGCTCTGCTCAGCTACCGCTTTCATGACTTCCTCGGCGGAAACTTTGTAAGCACGCATGCGTTCCAGATTCAGCTCGATCCGCATGGCATATGCGCGGTTGCCAAGTATGGTGGGTCTTGCGACCCCCTGGATTCGCTTGATCTCAGGCAGAACCTGATTGTTTGCGAAGTTGAAGAGAAAATTTTGGTCGACGTTTTTATCCGTACTGTAAACATTAACATACATGAGCATGCTTGACATATTCTGCATAACGATGATCCCCTCGCGATCCACAATGGGAGGGAGGTTGTTCTTAACGGCTTGAACGCGATTGTTGACGTTCATGACCGCCACATTCGGGTCCGTCCCAGGCTCGAACACGATCTGAATGGTTGCCTCACCGGCACTGGTGGCGTCTGAGATCATGTAACGCATGTCCTGGACGCCGTTGATGGATTGCTCCAGAATCACGAGCACCGAGTCGATCAAAACATTGGCACTCGCACCGGGAAAGGAGACTGAGACCACAACGCTGGGTGGCGCGACGTCGGGAAACTGGGAAATCGGCAACGTTACGATTGCCAGTCCGCCTAAAAACAGGATGATCAACGAGATAACGATGGCCAAAGCTGGCCGATGAAGGATTTTTGCGAACATGAATCAAGAGCGCCTATTCTGCGTGGTACTTGAGATGGCTGAGCGCTTGTTCGCCCGATTCAAACTCGTATTCCACCTCGTCGCCGTCGCGAACCTGACGAATCCCCTCAAGAACAATCCTGTCGTGCGCGTCAAGCCCCTTCTTGATTAGATAAATATCGTCCATTTCGTTCAAGATGACGATCTCTCGCTGCCTAATCACACCGCGCTCTATGTTCTTGTCGACGTCATGCTCGCCGACTTGCGTTGCAGATTCGTTTCCCTTTTCTTCCTCGCCATGCTGCGGGTCAACGTGCTCGCCATCTGCATTGCGTTCGACAACGAAAGCGTATTTCTTGGCAAGAATTTCGAAGGTTGCTCGCTGAGGAATAACGACCGCATCCTTGACAACTCGACTAAGTAGTATGGTGCCGGTCTGACCGTGGCGCAGGAGTCGGTCCGGGTTTGGGAAATCTGCGCGGAAGGCAATGTTTCCGGTCTCGTTGTTAAAATCAGCTTCGATCGCAGCGATCTTACCGATCTGCGGAAACTTCTCTCCGTTTGCAAGTACAAGCTCGACCTTCAAATTGTCTTTATCCTTTCTGGCTTGGTATTCGAGATAACGAGACTCAGGCACATTGAAGTACACCCACATCACGCTGTTGTCGGACAGCGTAGTAAGGATGTCTCCCTCGGAGATCAGGCTGCCTTGCTGATGACGTTGGTGGTCGATGATGCCCGCGAAGGGAGCCTTGATGTTGGCGAAGTTCAATTCGGCCTGCGAAAGTTTAACTTTTGCATTGGCCTTTGCCAGCTTGGCTTGGGCTAATGCTACCTCAGGCTTTGCGACCACATTTTGCTTAAACAACTTCTCCGTGTTATTAAACTCAATTTGTGCGAGCTGTGCCTCCGCCACCTCTGCGTCCAGCCTTGCCTCGTAAAGCGTCGTAACGACCTTGAACAGCGAATCGCCCTGCTTGACTGTTTGACCCTCTGTGACCTGAATCGCCTCTAGGTATCCGCTTTCCATTGCCCGTACCTCGATATGGCGGTACGAGTGGATTTGGCAGACATACTGCTGCGTGTTGACCACGTCCTTAACCAATGGGCAAGTGACCAGAATCTTATGATGTTCATGGTGGGCTTCCTCTGTTGGCTTGTCGCAAGCGGATATCGGCAAAAATGCCGCAAGCAAAAAAGGAAGCCGGTATATCGATAATTTCATTGTGGTGTGGTTTGTTTGCGTGGTGTCCAGGTGTGCCTGCGTGTGTGCTGGCTTAATAACTAGGACCGTTCGTATGAACTCGGTTTGATTGTGTGATCTAACGATCCCGCGTTCTCGTGACGACCTATATTCCCACACCTCATTAAGCAACTGACGGGCCAAACTTGAAAACACCCATTCATTCGCCTGATGCAAAAAGAGTTTAGGATCAGCCGAATTGCGTTTGGACCCGGTATATAGACTGAAAACCGGAGGCTAAGGCTCTGCGGAGACTCTCGATAACGGGACAGTTCGATGGCATATCAACGCAATGGAAGGCCACCGCATGGCGAACAACCCTCGCAAGTGATTCGTTCGGCACTTGCGACAACGCGAGAATAATACAAAGGCAGTCTTTTTCAGTTGCCTCAAGGAATCTAGAGGTCCAACGTTACGAACCTGCAAGAACCTGCGCGATACGTGCAATTGTTTGCACGAACAGGAGTATTGCAAGGGTGAGCGAACCGCACATTTCCAGTGCAACAGCTCGAAATGGACGGCAAATGGAATATCCCTACTGCTATTGATGATAACTTTCCCATTGACAGGCAACCTAGGTTGTTTCGTTTGGCAGTAAGACCGTAAAGGTCGTTCCAGTGGGACTCGTTTCAAAGTCGATACTGCCATCATGTTGCCGAACAATCTTGTCGCAAAGCGCTAGTCCCATACCCGTTCCATCGCTGCGCGTCGTGAAATAGGGGTCAAAAATCCGTGACTGTATTTCTAGAGGGACTCCATTGCCGGTGTCGCTGATGTCGATCCGTAATTTTCCTTCTTTGTCTGAGACATTGAAGCGCAGTATGCCGCCCTTGGGCATGGCGGCGATCGCATTGAGAGCTAAATTCAGTAGAACTTGCTCCAACTGAGCCGCGTCTGCTTGAATAGACCCTGAAATTTTTCTTTGTGGTTCAATGATGATCTTGATCTTTTTCTGTTCCGCATCCGGCCTAAGCAGGCGGACGAGTTTGTCGATCATGACCGACACATCTACCGGCGCTCGCCCGATCTCGTGGATGGATGCATAATTGCGAAAGCCGTCCAGTACTCCGCTGATTCTATTGACCTCCGTATTTAGGACCTCAAGAATCTCGTTGACTTCCTGATCTTCGGTCTCTTTCTGCAAGCGTTCGCAAAGTAGTTAAATATGAAGCGATAGGGCACTGAGCGGATTCTTAATTTCGTGCTGCAAGCCTGCAGCGAGCGATCCTAACCCCATATAGCGTTCCATCCGGCGCAGACGCTCTTCCATTAAGACCTTCTCAGTCACATCACGGACATGAATGACCATTCCAATCTCCTCTTTCCTTCGATTCCGGAGCATGGTGCATCCTGCTCGTTGCGCCACCATGTGACCGTCTCGTAGCGTTCGGTAGTCTCGGTCCCGGATTGGATGATGATACTTGCTCATTTCCTCGCAGATGGAAATCAGGAGAGCATGTTCCGAGCCAAGTTTCTTAATATTTTGCACTTGGTTATCGGTTTTCAAACCGACTAGCTCACGTCCACGCGGGTTGATGCTGATGATTCGGCCTGACATGTCCGTCGTAATCACTCCAGCGTCCATGCTAGCCAGAATGTCTGCCGACAATACTCTCGCATCTTCCAGGTTGCGCTCGCTGCTAAAATAGCCACGAACCAGGAACGAAAACGCAATAGCAGCTGCTACAACGTTCAAGACAAGCACCAGAGATAAACTTTTCTGAAGTCCTAGTTCGCTCGACAGTTCATTTGCAACCTGCAAATCATTACCTTGCAAATGATTTATCAAGCTGGTAACGATTGCCTGTTCATTGCGGACATTCAACAAGACCCACGCCGTAACGATCAAAGCAAACAGGCTGAGGACACCGAGCGAAAACGCAAAGTGCTTGAAACGCGGACCGTCATCTGTTTCAATCATTTCGTAGCCCTGCAAAAAGTGGTTGCGTTTCAATTTGTGTTTATGAGGAATTATAACTGCAAAAGTTGGCCAACCGTGCAACTGATTGCATCATCCGATTTGTGCAAAGCACGCCGACCAAACCAAAGAAAATGGGAAGATCTTCTATCGATGTGGGCTCAATGCAAGCCGTAGCGGCCCATCTTGTACTGCAGCGTTCGAACACTGATGCCGAGCGTTTTGGCGGTATTCTCGCGATGAAGATTGCAGGCTTCCAATGCCAGCTGGATCGTTGCCTTTTCGCACTCATCCATCGCTTCGGCTAGAGAGCTCGGAATCTTCGTATTCGCACGTGATACTTTCAGCAATTCGACCGGAAGTTCGCTTTCCTGAATCACTTCGCCTGCACAAGTAATCACTAGCCGCTCGACGACGTTGCGAAGCTGCCGAACATTACCAGGCCAAGCGGCAGCGACCAGGATCCGCATTGCCTCCGAGGATATTCGCTTGGGACTACGCTTGTGCCGAGTGCAGAAGTACTCGAGAAAATGTTCGACCAGCAGAGGTATGTCTTCGCGACGCCTTCGCAGTGGTGGAAGTTCGATCGGGATTACATTCAAACGATAGTTGAGATCTTCCCGAAACGTCCCCTCCTCGATCAATTCCTGGGTGGATCGGTTGGTTGCTGATACAATCCGTGCATCCGAAAGCAATCTTTCCTCACCGCCGACGCGAGTGTATTCTCCCGTTTCCAAAACACGCAACAGATCGATCTGACTCTTGGCAGACATCTCTGTGACTTCGTCTAAAAATAGCGTGCCGCCAGCGGCTTGTTCAAAGCAACCAGGTTTCTGACGCGTTGCACCACTAAATGAACCTTTTTCATGTCCGAAAAGTTCGCTCTCCAATAGCGTTTCGGGCAGCGCGCCAAGATTGACAGCTAAGAACGGTCCACTGCTGCGGTTGCTCAAATCATGCAATGCCTTCGCAATGAGCTCCTTTCCTGTCCCGCTTTCGCCATAGATCATTACCGTCGCTTCCGTGGCAGCAACCTGACGGACCTGGCGGAAGATATCCTCCATTGCTGCACCGCCCGCGATGATGTTGGACATTTCACCAGAGTCGGCAAGTCGATGACGCAGAGTCAGGTTTTCTTGCTGGAGCTCGTAGTGCTGGCGTGCTTTGCGAACTTGGTGTCGTACGAGATTGAGGTCCACTGGCTTGAGTATGAAGTCGAAAGCGCCTGCTCGCATCGCTTCCACCGCTGTTTCAACGGTTCCATGAGCGGTTATGATTATGACCGCCGTTTGCGGGCGAATTTGGAGGATTCGCTTGAGCAACTCAAGTCCCGTCATGTTGCTATTCAGACGTACATCGACAATAACGATAGGATGTTTTGCTGTACCGAATTTCACCAATGCCTCGTCCGCATCTGCCGCTGTCTCAATCAAGTCAGCTACTGTTGCGAGTCCTTTGGCGAGTCCCGATCGAATGTTCGGTTCGTCGTCAACGATGAGGACGCCAAATTGCTCAGAATGATTCATTGAGGCTGAGACCCTTATTATTGTCTTGATCATGTGGCTACAAAAAAATTATAAGGCGAGCGGCAGGGGTTGGTTAACCGTAACTTGAGTCCATGGCCCGCGTGTTTTCGCATGCTTATGGCAATAAAAATTGCCGATGCGCGCAGTTCCGCTCTGGGCATTTCAACCGCTTCCTACGCCTTCGAGGATTTGATTATGACGAGGTCATTCCTTTGGCTCTCCATGCTTTTACTTTGGACATTTTCTCTTTCGCTGCAGCTACATTCTACCGTTGTTCGCCCGCCACCAAGACCATCCAGCCGTCATCGGAAATCGGGAAGATCTCCTAGCGCCTCAGGTTTAGTTGGAGGCGGCTATTCAAATCGGGGGATTTCCCCGAATGAGAATACGATGACTTCCTCGCCTGTCACAGTACTGATGTCATGGTGCATGCTTCGAACCTTAACGCCTACTGCCTCGTACACCAGGGATTCCAACATCGGGCGTGCTAACTCCAGTAGTTGTTTTCGTGTTTGTTTGATCAGGTCTCGTCCCTTCTCAGGCGAAGCTGTCTTGCCAAGTTGACGCTCCGCCAGAGTTAGAACGCTGCGAATGCGAACCAACAGCAAATCTTTAATGAAATGAATTTGCACTTGGTCCGACCGCCAACCCAGATACTCCTCTTGAAACCGAATGACTCCATCGCAGATCGCCGCTTCGCTCTCGGTTTGAGTTAAAGATTTGGATTCTCGATCGCTTCGAATCCTTCGGGCTTCATCGATTGGAAGTCGTTTCTCCAACGAGGGATTGGATCGGCCTCTGGATGCTTTTCGAGATCGGCTCGCCGTAGCGATTGCAGGCTCCACGCTTGCGAGCACGGCCTTAATTTCATCCAGTGCTGCTGGCTTTGTCAAAACCAAATCGCATCCGGCTTTGATGGCTAGTACCTGGTGCCGTTCATCCTTTAGCCCAGTAATAGCTACGATCTTGGTTTGCCGGAATGAAGGCATGCGACGCAACTGAGCCGCCAGATCACAACCATCAATGTCGGGCATGACTAAGTCAATCAGCATCAGGTCGGGCTGAAATGCGGTTGCGACAGCGAGTGCCTGGATTCCACCATACGTCACATGCACTTGATTCCCCAACGCTTCCACGAGTAATCCCAGTGCGTCTGCTCCATCGCGATTGTCATCGACAATGAGCACGCGAAGCGATTTTTCGATTGTGGACATAATTTCCAAACCTATTCAGGTTTTTTCTCCCTTTAGCCTCGTACCGAAAATAAGTGGCATAGGCTTCCAATTTGTGGACGTTAAATCACAGGCTGGAAGCCTATGCCACCCTTCATCCCAAACCCCGCTCCATTACGAGTGGCGAGTTTTCGAGCCGAGGCAGGGAACAACCACTGACTAAGCGTTTTGAATGTTGTGTTGGCGCTAACAACGATTTCGTCGTCTTGATTCATGGGCTCGGCGTGACTTGTCAAAAACAATCGAAACGATTGCCATTGGTGGCCTATGTTGGCACCGTAGCTATTGAAGAATGCCGCCCCTGAATCGGGACCAAGCCCAAGATTGGCAAGTAGATGCTTGCTGATTATTTGACCGCCGAGCGTTGCACCCTCAATCACATAGAGACAGCCAAGCACCTGGGCCGGTGTCTTTAGTTGAGGCAGAATCGTGCATCGTTCCATTTGCTCCGGAGACTCGCCAAGCGCGTGCAGGTCTTTTTCAAGGTGCAGTACCTTGGCACGTTCGGAACAGTTGTACTCTTTGTTAGGCCAATAGTTCTCTATTTCCAATCGAAGCATACATTCGAGTGGAGCATAGTATCCCCAGAATCGAGTAAGGAGTTGACAATAGGATTCACGCGACATGCTCGGATCTAGTACCGGCAACTGTGACTCGATGGCCGAGTGATTCCGCGAGGTTTCTTCCCGAAGTCTTTGAAGGATCATAATCGTTGCCAATTTCTTTCGTAGTGCAGGCTAGCAGTCTGCTTTGCAGCGCTCCGCCACGCTTGCGAGAATCTGCCGGACTTGCGCCAAGCGTGCTGGTTTGATCAAATGATGATTGAAGCCCGCATCCATCGACGCCTGTCGGTCCGATTCCTGGCCGTAACCAGTCAATGCAACCAATACGACATGCTTGAGCGTCGGCTGCTTGCGAATCTGTTTCGCGACTTCGTATCCATTCAGCCCTGGCAGTCCGATATCCAACAAGATGACATCCGGAACGTATTCCATAGCGACTTTGATGGCAGTTGGACCGTCATGTGCCGTTCGCACTTCATTTCCGGACTCCTGGAGAAGCATTGAAAAACTGAGGACAGTGTCTACATTGTCATCGACGACGAGAATTCGCAAGGATCGCGAGTTTTGAATGAGCGTTTCAGCGATTATCGGAGTATTCGGGATCGACCTGGATATTTCTATGGGCAGCCGCACCACAAACTCACTTCCTTGCCGCAAAGTACTAAACACCTCGACACGGCCTCCGTGCAATTCGGTAAGTCTCTGAACTAATGCAAGCCCGATGCCTAACCCACCTTGCGATCGATCCAGGGAGCGTTCTGCTTGCGTGAATAGGTCAAAGATGCAGGGCAATAGTTCCGGTGTTATCCCAACCCCTGTGTCCTGCACTCGCAGAACACACTCGTCCCCAATTTGCTCGCCGCTGAGACAGATCTTGCCATTCGGATCTGTGTATTTTGCAGCATTAGTAAGCAAGTTGACTAGGACCTGTTCGAGCCTCGCTGCGTCCGCATGCAGCCAAATCGTTCTGGGAGGGATCGCGACCGTAATGTCATGCTTGCGTTGTTCCATTATGGGGCGAACTGTTTCGATAGCTGCTTTCATGATATCGCCTACTGCGACTGAGACCCGTCGGAGTTGCACCATACCTGTCGTAATGCGAGATACTTCGAGAAGGTCATCTACCAGATGTTGCAATTGACTTGTTTGGCGTTCGATAATACCTCTCGCTTCTTTCTGGATCTCGTTTTCGTTGACGCGTTGCAAGCTAAGCATTTGTACAGCATTTATGATAGGAGCAAGCGGACTACGAAGTTCGTGCGAAAGCATTGCTAGAAACTCATCTTTTCGCCGGTGCAAATCGGATAACTCGGCCGCCTGGAGCTGCATTTGCTTTTCAAGTCGACTACGTTCGGTAACGTCGCGAGCGGCTGCGAAAACGCCTTGCAGTTTCCTGTCACGATCGTAAAACGTCGAAGCGTTGTAAGAAACGACGGTCTCCACCCCGTCCCTTGCTCGGGCCGTTAGTTCGTAGTCCGTCACTTTGCCTTCGGCGAGCACCAGCTTGATACCAGCTTCTGCGAGATCGGGGTTGGTAAAATAGTCCTTGAA
>JANLRK010000808.1:0-3308 GCA_031361585.1 Pirellula sp.
GCAGTCATGATCGCAACCGTAGTTATCACCCAGCCAAAGGAAAGCTGCGATCCACTGTGGAAGACTGACGAAACAGGGGATTTATCAGCGGTCACAACCTGGAAATACAGATAAGCCCAGCTTTGAACGAGACATATAACAACGGTCAAATATCGGGTGTACTCGTTGATCTTTTTGCGACCGACAGCACCCTCTTTTCGAAGTTGCTCGATTGGTGCCCAAACCGTACCAAGTAGCTGGAAGATAATGGAAGCAGAAATATAAGGGGCTATCCCCAGTCCGAAAATTGTTAACGAACGAAGATCCGTTGCTGAAAACAACGCGACCTTATTCAAGAACGCCTGCATATCTCCCGACATGGCCAAATCAACGTCGGTCAAAATGGGCAAACGAACGTGGTACCCAATTCGATATACGGCTAACAAGAACAATGTCAAAAATATCTTCTGACGAAGCTCTGGTATCGAGAAAACTACCCTTAGTTTTTCAAACATGTCGTCCTGTTCCTGCGAGTGATATGAGGCGATGCCCCAAAAGGAATGGCCGGCATTGCACAATGTCAAAGCCGGCCATCTCATTGTTTCGGATATTCGCTTTTGCTGCTAGCCTAATTCGAATCAAACGTCCTAGCTGCTGGCCTCAATTTTTAGAGCCGCAACTCGCTCTTTTGGAGTCCGTTTCGCAGCGATGATTTCGATGCTCCCGCCCGACTTGGCAATCTTTTCCTTGGCAGATTCACTGGCTCGCGTGACTATGAATTTCAGCTTTTTGGTCAGTTCACCGTCGCCAAGAATCTTGACTTCGTCACAACGAACTTTTACCAACCCCTTTTCGCGAAGCGTGGTCGCTGTGACTTCCTCACCAGCCTCGAACACATCATCAATGTCACCTAGGTTCACACCGAAAACGATTTCCGCCCATCGATTGTGGAATCCACGCTTTGGGATGCGTCGAACGAGAGGCAAATCGCCACCGTTGAACATCGGATGGCGAGAATAACCGGAACGCGACTTATGGCCGTTATGGCCTCGTCCCGAAGTCTTGCCAGTCTTGCTACCAATACCGCGACCAATTCGCTTGCGGGCTTTATTGGTGACAACGTCTTTGTTGATTTCTTCTAGATTCATGACAGTTTTACGCCTCTAAGTCGTTCAACATCTTCACGCGTTCTGAGTTGCGAAAGGGCGTCGAAGGTCGCTTTGATCAATACAGTTGGGTTGTTCGAGCGGAAGCTCTTTGTCAAAATATCTTGTATGCCAACGGCTTCGCAAACGGCTCGCACCGCCTGACCGGCAATGATACCAGTTCCTGGGCTAGCCGGCATTAGCAAGACGTGAGCAGCACCGAAATGCCCCGAGACGACGTGTGGAATCGTACCATTCAAAATGGGGACGTTAATCATCGCACGATTCGCGCCTTTTTGCGCCTTTGCAACACTTGGCGGGACTTCGTTTGCCTTGCCGTAGCCGTAGCCAACGCGTCCTTTGCCATCACCCACCACCACAAGGGCAGCGAAGCTAAAACGGCGACCTCCCTTGACCACAGCGGCACAACGCTTGATCTTAAGCACGCGATCGATGAGATCGCCTTGTCCGCCACCACCTGATGAATTGTTTGCCACTCTATTGATCGCTCCGAATTAAAATTCTAAACCAGCTTCGCGGGCCGCATCGGCGAACGCCGCTACGCGACCATGGTATTTGCAAGAACCTCTGTCCAATGCAACTTGTTTGATCCCAGCTTTGATTGCGCGTTCTGCGACAATCTTTCCTATCTTCGATGCCGCTTCGCAATTGCCCCCGTAACCGACTGACGACCGAAGCTCTTTGTCTCGGGACGAAGCCGAAACCAAAGTCCTGCCGGTCGTATCATCGATTACTTGGCAAGCAAAATTTTGCAAAGAACGGGTGATGCTCAATCGTGGACGCAATGTTGTACCGCGAACTCGCTTCCGTACGCGAAACGCACGTCGCTCGCGCTGCCCGTCCACCACTTTTCGAATATCCACTTCTAACCTCTATCATCTCGACGCGATCAATTGCGTCACCGAAAATCTGTAAACTTATAAAATTGTTTGGAACAGTACCGCCCAGTGGGCTGAACTCATTTTCGAAACACAGTGGGGACCACTGTGCCTCACTTAAGTTGCACTCTTGCCAGCCTTCAGCTTGACCTGCTCACCAACATACCGAACGCCCTTGCCTTTGTACGGTTCTGGCTTACGCAACGATCGGATGTACGCAGCAAACTGCCCCACCGCTTGTTTGTCGCAACCCTTAATGTTGATGTGAGTTTGGTCCGGGCATTTTACGTCGAGAATCTCTGGAATAGGAAGATGCAATTCGTTCGCATAGCCAACTCGAAGTTGCAAGATCTTGCCTTTGATCGCTGCAAGATAACCAACGCCAATAACCTCCAGCTTCTTTTCATATCCGGTTTTGACGCCCAAGATCATGTTGTTGATCAATGCGCGTGTCAGACCATGATAAGCTCTCGATTCGCGCTCGTCGTCATGACGGGTTACTTCGATCGATTTCCCATCAACGCTCAAAGCAACATCGATCTCCTCGCGGTGCGTGAAGGTCAGCTTGCCCAACGGACCTTCCACGTTAACCTTTCGGTCAGCAATTGCCACTTTTACCCCATCTGTGATGGGAATCGGTTTCTTTCCTACGCGGGACATTTTTCTTATTGCTCACTAACTTGGAATGTAATGCACAAGCAAAAAGCTTGCAGTCTTCCTGAATTAAATTGTATCTTTAGTAGCATGGCCCCCTGGGCCGTGTGCACCTCAAACAAAGATTCCTACACTCGGGCCAGGAACCCAGACGAACTACCAACTAGCAAACTTCACAAAGCACTTCGCCACCGAGTTTCTGCTGCCTTGCTTCTCGATCGCTTACCACACCCTTGGACGTGCTAACGATCGAAATTCCTAACCCGTTTAGAATCGGCTTCAGCTCCTCGCACTTTTTGTATATCCGACGGCCAGGTTTACTTACGCGCTTTACCGTTTGAATTACCTTCTCCCCGTTCGGACCGTACTTCAACTCGATGCGGAGCATCTTGGCTGGTACTGCCTCGACCTCGGAATAATCCCAAATGTAGCCCTCTCGCTTCAAAACGTCAGCGACACCAACGCGAAAACGCGAAAGAGGTACGTCGACAAACGGTCGTTCAATGCGAACGGCGTTGCGAATCCGGGTAATCATGTCTGAAATTGGGTCACTGATCATAATGTGGATGCCCCCGTAACCTTACCAGCTTGCTTTTCGAACACCAGGAATGAGCCCTTTGTCTGCCAATTG
>JANLRK010000015.1:0-14700 GCA_031361585.1 Pirellula sp.
GAATCTTTTGGGTTGCAGTCAAACGTCCAAAGCAACTTTGAATTTTTGCCGTCGCCCTTCGGGTCGAAGCTATAGAGCCAACCATCACCACCGCCGAATATTACTTGGTCTTGGCCTCCGAGAGTGGCGGAAGCAGGGGAGGACCACTGGCCGTGTAGGATGTTTGCGCCAGGCGTATTGTCAGTCCAAAGGACCGCACCCGTATTTTTGTTCATGCAGATGAAGCTCGGCGCCTTTTCTTCCGGAACCGTCAAGTGCCCGTCATCCACGCCATTGGAAGTGTTGACGAACAAATAGTCTCCCACCGCAGTCACAGAACAACTGCACATATTATGTTGTGAGACACTCAAATCGGCCATCATATCGAGCCTCCAAACAACGTCCGCCTCGTCCTTGTTTTCGTTTGGCTCCTTGGTAAAGGGGCCATCGTTCTCATTATCTGCGAAGCCTTCGGTGTCGAGACAGACGACTTCGCCGCGACTGGTCACATACCAGAGTCGATCCCCTTCAATCATGGGTGCGCAACATATGCCTTGGTTGGGCCAATCATGAACGCGGCCGGTGGGTAACTTTTCACTGCTGTGTTGCCATAGAAACTTTCCATCTTTTTCATCGAAGCAAAGTAAGACGCCTAGGTCCACCGTATTGGGATAGCGTTTGATGTAGCCATTGCCATTGTTGGTGCCTACGTAGACTTTGCCGTTAGCGATAATCGGATTGCCGTAGGTCTCCGAACCAAGTGGCATTGACCAACGAATATTGGAACCTTTTTTTACGTCGAATTGAGTCGGCATCGGACCGGTGGCTGGCACGTTGTTTCGTTCCGGTGAGCCACCCCATTGTGGCCAATCCTTAGAACCAACCTTCATCTTTGCAATGCCGGCCTTAGCAACCGCAGTTGGGTCATAATCATCGGCCAAAGCCATTTGCGCCCCTAAACTACAAAAAACCCCAAAACTACAATACGTAAATGTGGGGATGAGCCAAAAAAGCTTTGCAGCCAATCGCATATGTGTCGCCTTGTTCGGAGGATGGTAGTTGAAATGGACCGCTCGGCGGTCTCGTTTTTAAAAATGTCAGGGCATCCAATTGTAGCGTATTGGACATGGAGCGTGGAATAGTGCCGTATCGCTGGACTTTTTCGACCAGTTTGAGAACGAATGGAGAATGTGCAATTTCTTTGACTAGTATGTTGCAATTTCGTTGCTTGCGAGCGATTCAGGGCCAAAATACAATAGTTGTCCGCCCCGCCCCGCCAATTTCTAGTCTCGCACCTAACTTCATTCAGATTTCTATGCATTTCATGACAAATCAATTTTCTCGACGCGATTTTATTACGACTGCAACTGCGGGCCTTGGAGCTGCATTGGCGTTGCCAAATACCAGCTTATTCGCTCAAGGGGAAAAGGCAAAGCCGTTCAAGATTTCGCTGGCTCAGTGGTCTCTACATAAATCGTTGCAACAAAAGAAACTCGATAACTTAGACTTCGCAAGGGTAGCGAAGGAGAAGTTCGGTATCAACGCGGTCGAGTATGTAGACCAATTCTTCAAAGACAAGGCCAAGGATGAAACGTATTTGGCAGAGATGAAAAAACGGACAAGCGATCTAGGAGTCACGAACGTTTTGATCATGGTTGATACCGCCGGTGACCTTGGAGATGTCGACGAAGCAAAACGAACCAAGGCAGTAGAGAATCATTACAAATGGGTGGACGCCGCTAAGTACCTTGGATGTCATTCCATCCGCGTTAACGCAAAGACGTCGGCCGATTTCGAGGAGGGTAAGAAGCTTGCGGCAGATGGATTGCGTCGGCTGTCCGAGTATGCAAAACCTTTAGATATGAACGTGATCGTTGAGAACCACGGGGGATTAAGCTCCAACGGCAAATGGCTCTCTGAGACCATTCGCATGACAGGCATGGCCAATTGCGGAACTCTGCCCGATTTCGGCAACTTTTATGAATACGATCGATATCAAGGCGTTACCGACTTGATGCCACTAGCCAAAGCAGTCAGCGCGAAGAGCTACGATTTTGACGCCGATGGCAACGAGACTAAAATCGATTTTATGAAGATGATGAAAATCGTCATGGCTGCCAACTATCGCAGTTGGGTCGGCATCGAGTATGAAGGCTCAAGATTGAGCGAAGACGATGGTATTATGGCTACCAAGAAACTCCTCGAGAAAATCATGGCAGATTTAGGCTAGTTGAAGTGGGTCGTCACACTTTCCCGCGCCTACGAAAAACGTGGGAGGCTGCCTTATCTAGCCTGAAAGCAGAATAATCCAGCACGACAAGCCGGCGGTATTTTGGAGTCTCGCCAACTAGAACAGCCAGGCTGAAGCTACAATTCAGGGAACGTTCCTCAGATGAAAGCCGAATCCCTCAGTTTTTGCGAAACGACAAACTTCTTGGACCAAGAGTTTCAAAGCATCCTTTTAGTGGACGACAGCTTCGTGCTGCGCGATCGATTGGCCGAAGCATTTCAGGAACGGGGCTTTCGCGTCGTTGTTGCGGGCACCTGCGATGAAGCGGTCGAAGTATTCAGGGCCACTCCTACGGATTTGGCAGTCGTTGACCTGCGCATGCCTGGTCGAACCGGACTGACCGTCATTTCCGATTTGAAAGCGATTCGACCCGACGTTCAGGTATTGATTTTGTCAGGCTTTGGAAGTATCGCGACGGCGATCGATGCAATTCGATTGGGGGCTGTCAATTTCCTCCCCAAGCCTGCAGATGCCGAAGATATTCTTGGCGCTTTCAAACGGGGTGGAACGGAGGTTCAGGTTGTGGAAAAGGACGAGCAGATCCCGGTTCCAACATTGGCACAAGCGGAATGGGAGCACATTCATCGTATATTGGCAGACTGCAGCAACAACATATCGGAAGCAGCCCGCCGCCTTGGTATTCATCGACGATCGCTTCAACGAAAGCTCCGCAAGCGAGCACCTTAGTTGCGTTCGCGTTCGGCGTTCATCCCAAGCATCCTTACGGTTGCTGCGGGTAGCTTTTGTCCGACAAACCTAATCCCTTCCAGTCCAACCATCTTTACTAGTTCGCCCTCCACTTGAAAACTCTGGTTTGCAATCGCAATGGAGTTTGTGGCGTCCTTGCTTCTTTGATTCCATTTCAAAGCCAATCGCTTAGTCGCATCCAATGTGGACCGAAGCAATTGCTCTCGCATATTTGATTCGGCCAATTGTTTGGGTTCGTTTGGTACCACTGAAATGGCAACCTTCAAATCGGGCGATTCCAACATTGGTTGCAATAGCAGCCAGCGTCCAACGAATAGCACACACCCCAAACCTGCAGCCAATGCCACAAGCGCAATTGGGGAGCGCAAACCGGAATTGGAAGTCTTTGGAATGCCTCGGACATTGTTCACGCCCCATGCACGAATCTGCAATCCTTTCGCAATGTGCTTGTCAGACTGAAGCATCAGTTTGCTTTCCAAAATCTGAAGCTCACGTTCGAAGTCAAGCAAGTGCGAGTCTGAACGGATCCAGCGTCTCAGCCAACCAGGCACCCGATCTGCTTTGTTCAAAGCCGAAGTTGAATCATAGGAATACTGGATTAACAATTTGGCAATAGATCGTATCATGATGGCTTGGATTGGTTGCTGGGATTGATCAATCGTTCGCCATCCATGCGACGGATATCCTTGGAAAGCTTGCTTCGAGCTCGATGCAATTGGACTCGAACGCCAATTTGAGTTTTGCTCAAGACGCCAGCGATCTCTTTTATCGACAGCCCCTCGCCATACTTGAGCCAAAGTATCGTGTACTGAGATTCTACCAGAAGGGAACGAGCCACGCTCCATACATCCTCTACGGCTTTTTGCGCCTTCGGTTCCGAACGATTCAAATCGAATGGCGAATCATATTGAAGTGCGTCCATCGACACCGCCTTGGGCCGACGCTTTTCTTTGCGTGAAAAATCCGATGCAAGCCGAAAGGCAATCGTGTAGAGCCAGGTTGAGAACTGGTAGTTGAAATCGAATCGGTCGAGTAGCTGAAAGGCTTTCGCCAACGACTCCTGTGCGATATCCTCCGCGTCCGTTCGGCTTCCAGCCAGCCGACGCTCTAGCAAGATGAGCAGTCGGGGCGTAAAACGATTCGAAAGCTCCGTTGCCGAATCAGCGCAACCAGCCTGAACACGTCGAACCAGTTCATTTGGCGCGACGCTATCCATCTCCGCGGAATCCAAAATTTCTGCCGATCCCAATGGGCTCAATTGACTTTCATCTCTTTTTTGATCATTTCCGCAATCTCCGCCGAAGGAACTCGCACTCGTACGCTGACCGATGTTCCGTCTTGCGTAACCTTGATCTTCTTTATGAATTTAAGAACATTTTTGACGTCGTCGTCTTGGCTATCCATCGATGCGAATAGTTCGACCATAGCACCTAGTCCTTGGACGGATTGGCGAATTTGTTCTGCCTTTTTCTCGGTCCCTGCTTGCATTGCAGCTCGGACTTCCATTTCGTCTTCCTCTTCGAAGACTGAGACCATCAACGACGATAGCAAAGCTGCAATGTTTGCCTGCGGGCCTTTGCCAAGTTTCTCCAATGGCAGCTCGAGGATCTGCATGTTGGCGATGATTTTGCGATCCGAGGACAAGTCCACTGACTTAAGAGAACTGGTCTCCAGGCTCTTGGCGTCCAAGCCATCAAGAAGTCCGGTAACCGACGATTTATTCGCGCCCAAGATTAACGTTTTATTTCCAGCCACACTTTTGTGGATAGCACCGAACACCTTTGCATCCTCGCCTGGCGAAGCGGAATGAATTTCATAATTGCGATGTTCCGATTTTTCGTAGCCGGGTAAAGCCAGCAACAATCCCTCGATGTTACCCGTCGTCTTCTTGAGACGGACCATGCCTAAAAGAGACTTCTCGGGTCTTTCATAGTCCGAAGCGCATATCACGATCCCTTGGATTTCTTCGAAGGGATCCATTCCAAGGACTTCCTTGATCTTTTCGTTCGAAACGTCTTTGGAATCGATTTTCTTGCCAACTTCTTCCATCGCCGCTTTCTTTGCCATTTCGAACAGCGCCGATCCAACCTTAGAGGATTTCAGTGCTTGCAAATCCACCTGCAGGACGAATTTGGAGTCACTTGGAACGCTAATTGAACTTTGAGCGTTTAGGTTGGCACTGAAAACTGCCAAGAGAGACAAGCCTATCGCTCGCCAAAGATTTTTTCGCATTTCTTCACCCTTACTGATGGAAAACTCGTTCGGGGGCTAAAACGCCGCCCGCGATCACAGAGTCTTTTACGAAGGGGTTTTGAGAATGTTACATTGGCGGGAAAATTGTGTCTCAAAAAGGACGCTGGCAGCGTCCACCGCGTAGCTACCGCTGCTACCTACCGGATTGTTCTACTTCTAAACAAAATGTAGCTAGCGGCCTACTTAAAAAATGCCCAAACAGTTGAGGACAATTGTTTTACTCTAGTCAATTGTCTGAACAGTAATCGCCATCACGATAGGTGCCGAACCGTCCGGGCCTTTGACCAACTCCAACTTGGCCAATGGATCTCTCGACGCAGGCTTAATTGCGATATAGCGGATCTGCTTTCCCTTTAAGTTGAACGCAAACTCACTTTTGGGTACATCGACGCGACGTATGTAGTCGGCAAAGTGCACTCCATTGATGAGCGGATGATCTTCTGTCTTTCCGTTTACATAATGCAACCGGACGATCATCGACACGCTCCCTTTTTCGCTTGCAGGGAAAGACCAACCACCTACTCCACTTAGCAAGTGAATTGCCGTTGCTGACGTCTGGCAAGTCAATTCGACTTGCTTTGGCATCTTGGGTGCCATGTTGCCGTTCGGACCGTAAAGCATAATTGCATTCGGGACTCGATCACCTTGCGGGTCGACCAACAGGAACGGTACATCCATAAACGTCTTCGGCGACCAGTCGGAAAAAACTAGCCTCTCCTCAGTCCCCTTTTCGTCAAAGAACATCCCTTTGGTTGTCGTGCTAGTTGCAACTTTGTCGATCGGCAGTGGAACATACTTGCCTTTACTTGCCAGGAACTCCAAGAGGTCTCGCATTTCAATGCGGCTCATCTGCCCTTCAAACCCTTCCGGCATCAGCGACTTTTGCGATGCAATCAACTCTTCGATATCATCCCGCAAGATGACTTCTTTCTTTGCCTGAGCATTGACAATCTCGATCGAGGTCTTGCTTTCGCTGGCGAGCATCCCCGTCAACACGACGCCATCTGTTGTTCGAACGCTGTAGGTTCGAAAATTGCTTTCGACACTGCGACTTGGGTCAAGGATATTCATGAGCAGCTCGTGCTTGGGGTGAACCGCCATACCCGTCAAGTTAGGACCGATGTTCACTCCAAGATCTCCATGCTTGTGGCAAGCGGCACAGTGTTTTTCATACATGGCTTTGCCGTTGCCTGCGTTGCCTGCTTCCTCCGTGATCGGCATAAAGCCATCGAGAACTTTTTGCCGGTCACTGTTCGGTACACCGCCACTGGATTTCATAATAGCCAGAGCTTTCTCTCGAACCGTTGCATTCGGATGGTCTCGCAATGCTTGCTTCTGGTCCAGTTGCAAATCGCTAATCGTTAACTTGCCCGATTCCATCAAATCGAGCAATTCCAAGGTCGACTGGGGGCGGCTAAGCAAGACTCGAATCGAGTTCTTGAGGAAGTCCGGAGGTAAGGATCTACTTCGATCGGTAAGAATCGAAGCAATACCCTTGGCTCGCGATGCGCTCAACGCTTGCACCATGCCACTTGCCAGCTCAGGTGCGGATTGAGGTGTGACTAGAGCAATGATATCCGATACAATCGCACTGCTCTCTGGTTGCAGTACGATGGATTGCTTCGCGGCTGCAACGCGGCTGTCGGTGTCTTTTTTCGAGTCTCCAAAAACAGAGACAAGCTCCTGCTGGATTTTGCCAAGGCCTTGCCCCAGGTCCTTAACGCCAATCGCTGATGCCAATTGGAGAACCTGGCTCTTCGACTCGATCGGCAACGAACCATTGAGCCATATTGCAAGCAGACGATCGCCAGCGATCTTGGATATGGACAATTCGTAGTCCTTTGGCCAACCCGCAACCAAACCACTAATATAGACGGATGCAACACCGGGGTTACCTGGAGTGACAATGAATTTCTCGATCCCAGTCGCGTCCATTTTGGAACGAGACGCGTGCTGAGCCACGATCCCAATGTGCTTGAGAACTGCCTCGGAGGGTTGCAAGTCTCTTTGCGTTACCAGCAACGGCAACACGTCGAAAGCATGGGCCGCGGCGGCGCTGGTCCACGCCTCCAATAGCCAACGATCGGACGTGGATTCCGAAGCCGATTTAAGTTGCGTTAACAAGTCAGGTCGTGCAAGCAATGCGATCAGTTCCACTTTGGAGTCGCGAATGTCTGCTACTTTCAACAATGCGGCCAAGCGAACTTGTGGGTCCTCGTCCTTGAGAATTCCGGACGCGATGATCGCATCAAGTGTTTGTGCGTTATTTGCAGAAACTTGGATTGCGTTTCTCCGAACACCTGGACTCTTGTGTTTCATGGCAGGTGTCAAGTCACTGTCCATTTTTGCAGACTGGAAATTGTTGAATGCAACGGGCTTCGTCTGTTTTGTCGCATTCAAAACCCACATTGCATGGATCGCACCAACATTTAAGCCGTTGGCATCGACAGAAGGGTCGTCAACAAGGGATTTCAACGACTGTACCGTGGTGTTGGACAGGGATCTTTTCTCAACCAGCAGCCTTTGCGCGTGCTTGCGCCAAAGCATGGTTGGATGCTTCAGAGCAGCAACCAACGCCGCTTCGTTGTTTGGATCCAAGCCAGCCAGCACGGACTTGTCTGCAGCCTCGAGTATTGTTTTGTCCATGCCATCGTTGCCGTTGTAGACGACGCGATAGACTCGACCATATTTTTTGTCTCTCAAGTCGCTTTCGTAAGCGTTGCCTTTGCCAGTTTTAAATCCCTGAGGGGTCGGATTGTGCTGGACGATGAAGTTGTACCAATCGAGTACCCAAACGTTTCCGTCTGGGCCGACTTCCGCCATGATAGGCGCCGCCCACTCATCGTTACTTGCGACCAAGTTGAATGGGCTCGTGCTTTTATAGCCCGCCCCTGCGCGATCGATTACGAACGAGCCCACCAAGTGACCGGTTGGTTCGCAAACAAACGCGACACGATTCCACCAGCTCTTGGGATACTTGCGGGCCGTGTACAGAGCGTGGCCGCAACCAGCGGTGTAGCCGCCGTGCCAGTCAACTTGGCGCACGTTTGGGGTGATTGGACTAAAGTTGTTGCTATCTGCCATGGAGTTGAGCACTTCGGGTGACCACCCATTGACCCGTTCGTAGTAACGATTGGCGATGGGCATAAAGACGCTCGGTGTTCCATTCGCAGTGGAACCAAAAATGAGTCCTTCTTCGCTTTGGCCAAATCCCCAAGTGTTGTTGTTGGTGGATCGGACAAATTCCAGATTGGAAACGCGAATCGAATGTGCGTCAAACTTGTTAGTTCGCTCACTTGCCGCTTTTCCGCCTTCGAGACTGTAAACAGGAGCAGTTTCGTTGGACACAGCAGGTTCGACTGCGAAACGCCAGAATCCTTGTCGGAAGCTCTGCTGTTTCTCCCCGTTAATGACCGGTGTCGAGTCGTTATAACCTTGCATTGCCCAGATCCAATTATCGATCCCGTATTGAAAATTGCTAACACCACCGTGCGTATCGCTTAAGGCCCAACCGGTTATTAGCTCTTGTCGCATGTCAGCCACGTCGTCTCCTGTCGTGTCCTTCATGAAGACCGTTTTTTGACCGTCTTGGACCAACACACCACCTCGATAGCAAACGATAGCGGTTGGGATACTTAGATTGGTCGCAAAGACAGTAAACTTGTCGGCGATACCGTCGTGGTTCGTATCTTCGCAAATGCGAATGCGATCTCGGCCGTTCCCAGGTGCTTGCAATTCATTGGGGTAGTCCACTGTTTCGCACACCCAAAGACGGCCTCGATGGTCCCAATTCATCGCAAGTGGCTTGCCGGATAAGCCAGCGTAGGGTTTGTCGCTGGCAAAGTCCGATTCCGAGGCCCACAATTTCATTTCAAACTGCTCGGGTGTAACATAGTGTTTTACTGATTCCGCTGGCGAGACGGGGTCCTGCATTGTTGTGATCAGTTCTCCCTGCACGCCCCATTTTTTGCCGGGTGTATAGTTTGGGATCTTGCCGCCAACCTCCCTAAACGTGAACTTAGGTAGGTCAGCGGGTACCGCTGTCATTTTTGGAACGGGGAATCTTTTCGTGTCCGTAAACGGCGCTACGTTTGCAAGCGATTTGCTGGCAGACCATTTGATACCTCGTTCGAGCAAGTTATGAAAACCAGGCTGTTGCCATGTATCAAGGTTGTGGCCCCAGGCGGTGTAGAAAACGCGGCCTTTGCCATGTGTACGAACCCAAGTCCAGGGTTCTGCAGTCGTACCAGCTGCGAGCTTTCCCTCTCGCCGCTCTTCTAGAACGGTTCGGTTGACGGTGTTGTGTTTGTGGTGAACGTAGGTTTCGTCCCAACTTTCGAATCCATTGAAGCCCTTCATGATCTCATGTTCTGGAGCAACGATTTGAGTTGCGAATCGTTGGCCACCATGCTCTTTGAATTGTGCACCGCACAACTCGATGTACTTTTCAGAATTTAGGAAGCAGTACGTTGCGCAATGCAATGGAACAAAGCCTCGACCACTTGCAACGTAGTCCAAAAGCGCCTTTTCTTGTGCTTCGGTGATCCTGACCGTGTTGGCATAGACAAGCAGTACATCGAACTGATTGAGCCTATCGCTCTTCAGTGTGGCAGCCGTATCGTCGCTGTACACGATTTCGACACCTACCTCGGCGAGCGGCTTCTGGATCGCTCTGAACAGCGACGCTGGTTGATGGTGTCCAGTGTCACCCAACATGAGGACTTTCACATTGTCTTTGGTATGGGCTGCGATCTGTGCCCAGATTGGGCTACACAAGAGACTCGCAACAACGAATGAAAACGTCCATTGAAAAACGCTTTTGGGTGTCGGCATAGTAGGATTCACTTCGTCTGTATTCTTGGGAGGGATTTAGATTGGCGCCCGGCAAACGATGGACTCGTTTACTTGAGGGTGAACTCAGGAAGTTTTAATAGTTGTCCACCCTTGACCGCGCTTTCGTGCGCGCATATGCCAACGCAGGTCCAGTTTGCACTGGTTACTGCATTCGGCTTAGGGTCGCGATTTTCTACTAAAGAGCTTATAAACTCGTGCACGAGGTGCGGATGTGATCCACCGTGACCTCCGCCCTGGATAAACGACAAATGGTCTGCATCTTGGATAGACTGAGTAAATTTGCGAATGGGTTCAGGTAACAAATGGGCATAATCTGGCACTTCGACTTCACTTGCAATTTCATGTTCAGGTAACTTTGCCGTGTGCAGTATGTGTGGCTTACCCTCGACGAGAGACCATTCGAAACTCTTTTTCGTACCGTAGACGTCGAAGCTTTCGCGGTACTGGCGAGCTGTATCGAACAGGAACCGCCAGATATGCGCTGAGATGTCGCTGTCTTTGATCTTGATATGGCATGATTCGACAGCAAAGGTATTGCCGGATTTTTTAGCTAGACTTTCGTTGATTGTTCCAGATCCGAAACACGAAACAAATTCCGCGCGTCCATCGACCAACCCCAAGACTGGCGAAACCACGTGTGTCGCATAGTGCATTGGAATCATGCGCTCCCAATACTCAGGCCAGCCCGCCATATCTTGAGGATGAGAGGCCGCCATGTATTGGATCTTGCCCAGTTCACCCTTTTGAACCATTTCCTTGATGAACAAATACTCACGACTATATACGACCGTTTCTGCCATCATGTACTTGAGTCCCGTATCAGAAACCAATTGGCAGATTTGGTCGCACTCCGCGATGGTGGTCGCCATAGGAACGGTGCACATGACATGCTTACCAGCCTTGAGCGCCCGCATACTCATCCACGCGTGGTCAGGAATGGGTGAATTGATGTGGACAAAGTCCACTTCGGGATCTTCAAGGACTTTGTCAAATTCTTGATACCGTTTCGCAATTCCAAAACGATCGCCGACTAGGTTGAGATCGGCTTCATTGCGTCGGCATATCGCAAGCACGTTTGCGTTTGGGTGGCACTGGTAGATGGGGATAAACTCGGCCCCGAAACCGAGTCCGACCATGGCAACGTTGATCTTCTTTTGAGTCATCGAATAAGTGGAGAGGTTGGAAGGAATGGATTTCAAGGTATTTTGACTCAATTAGTGTGGCGAGTCAGCTGCTTTTGCACCATGATAAATTGCGCAAAAAAGATGAGCTTTTTCACCAAGGGTCTTCGTTGAGGCAAGGTTCAACAAGGATAGGATTCTATGTCGAAGAACACAAAGCCAATCAAGCAACGGAAATCCGTTGCATTGCTCATCGAGACGTCGAACGCTTATGCGCGTGGGTTGCTCGAGGGGATCGTAGAATACCAACGGCAGCGAGATAGCTGGTCCGTATTTCTTCCCGAACAAGAGCGTGGCGCGACTCCACCTCGATGGCTTCGTCATTGGGAGGGAGATGGGGTAATTGCCAGAATCGAAACGGCTGAAATCGCAAAGAGCATTTCGCACCTTCGCCTGCCGGTGGTTGACCTCAGTTCAGCAAGGCGAGTTGGCGATATCCCGTGGGTTGAGACAGACGACCGTGCGATCGCTACCTTAGCGTTTGAGCATCTACACGAACGTGGCTTTCGACACTTTGCGTTCTGCGGTCCGAGGGGCTTCAATTGGTCAACTTGGCGAATGGAGCATTTCGTCAGTCTATGCAAACTTGCTGGAGTGGATTGTGTGTGTTTTCAAACGGATTCGCCGTACGCGAAATCGCCCAAAAAATCCGGCAAGCAAACTTCGCTTGAAGCATGGCTTATCCAATTGCCGAAGCCAACGGGGTTATTGTGTGCGTACGATATTCAAGCGCAGGTTGTGTTGGACACATGTCGCAACCTGAGTTTGCAAGTTCCTGAGCAACTTGCGGTAATCGGAGTGGATAATGATCCTCTGTTATGCGATCTATCTCATCCGTCGTTGACGAGTGTCGCACCCGACGCTCGCGGGGCAGGATTTCACGCAGCTCAGTTACTCGACGACTTGATGAACGGCCGAAGCGCGAATGGTCTCGCATCGCTGTTGATGAAGCCGCTTGGAATCGTCCAACGCCAGTCAACGGATATCACAGCGGTGTCGAACAAGAACATTGCAGAAGCCATTCGATTCATTCGTGATCATGCCTGCGACGGCATCAACGTCGGCGATGTTTTGTCGCATGTACTTCTTTCACGACGATCTCTCGAGTCTCAGTTTTTGCAAGCGACTGGCAAAACACCGCACGAAATGATTGCGACCATTCGCACCGATCGAGTTCAGCGATTGCTCCAGCAGAGTGAACTATCTTTGGAAGAAATCGCGAAGCATGCGGGCTTTGAACACACCGAGTACATGAGCGTCGTGTTCAAAAAACGCTTTGGCATTTCACCGGGCAGATACCGAAGGCAGACGACCTAGTGTGGCACGGAGGTCCCCACCGTGATCGCCCTGATTCTTTGGACGAAATATTGAACGGCAAATTAAACCTAAAACTGTTAGGAGCTGCACTACCATACATAAGTGCTTAACAGCCGCTCGATTTTTTTCTGTCGTTCACACGTCCCAGCCTTCAATTTGAGTAAACTTGTCAATCCTGAGGCTCTTTGCTAACACTCTCATCTGACTCCGTTCGTGGCGACCGACTTCCTCGCATGTCACGAACGATTCGCCAAGGTGAGTCCGGTCGCAAAACACTCAGCGGATTTTGATTCATTTGAAATTGGAGGATCATCTATGTTCGACGTATTTCGGTTGATTCCGGCAATGCAAGTGATATTTACCGCAGAAATTGAGTTTGATGAATCAAGTTTTGCCGAATTCAATGAACAACAGTATGCTGCTTTTGAACGTGATCACGGTAAACCGACCGAACGGATGTTCCAAATCGTATTGATGGAGCCGACGGCGATCGTTCGGACAGAGGAGAAAGTTACGCTTGAACTAAGCGTGGTCACCGAGTCTGAGAAGCAACTTTTGTTCGAGGGTGTTACATTTGTCTATCGCGCATCTGCAAGCATGAATGAATCAAGTCCTAGCTTCATGGACCGGTTGTCGTACCTGCGCCCAAGACTTCCACCCATCGTCATTGGAAAAGAATAGGAATCCGCAAGTGAATTTTTTTTCTAATCAATAAGATTTGCAATATTATGGCCAGTCCGAAACAACTGACGATGGGAGTGAATTCCAAATCGCCGGATACGCGGGAGGAGGAGACCCGGGTGGCCGTGTTGGAAGCGACAGTCGAACACTATCTACCGGAGTTTGCAAAAGCGGTAGAGAAAATGCAACCGAAGGCGGATGGCGACGAGGGTGATATAGTGTTCCTTCACCAAGATGCGTTTGCGTCTGGATATCATGATGATGAATACACTTTGCTGGGTATGGCTGTTAAGTACGCTGGCTTGCGCGGCGTTTGTGTTCAGTTCATGGGCAAGAATCACGAGACGTTTTGAATGTGTTTGCGTCCGCTTTACCGTGAGATGCAACATCGACATCGAGCCAGAAACGGAGGGAGGCAATATGCAATGAAAAGTAACCAAATGCCAACAACAACCCAGTCGGTCATAGTAGGTCATAGTCGGTCATAGTAGGTTCGCCTACCGACTATGCGTCTTTTATAGAGTCTTTGAAATCGCGTATTCAATCGTCTTAGACGCGAGCGAGTCTCGGAGATACGCGACTACGTGTGAACCAAGGGCGACGTTTATGCGTCACGTTGTTTGTAAACTTTGGCTTGTTTGATGCATTATTCCTACGGACCGCGAAAAGGACGACTGTGGCATTTCTTGGCTGTCTTCTATCGGGACTAATCATCGGCAGCGGAATTGTCATCCTCGCCAAGCGATTCCAATTTCGGTTTTTCAAAGGAGGCAGGGAAAGTAAATCGATTGTGTCGCTTCTGGCCTCGCATTTCCATCCCGTCGCAACGGAGAACGTAACGATTTCGGAACGGAATTTCCCTTTCCGTGTGCGAGCAGACTTGCAACGCGCAATCGATCAACTCTTTCACGAAGAGACAAAGGTCTTGCATTTTTGCGGGGTCCGAAAAGAGTATTCACACGAGGGTGTATCGTTGACGGATTGCCTCGTTCCTAGTTCCCACTATCCGACGGAATCCGTTCCGCCATCCTACGAAGAGCTGGACATTGGAAATGACACGCCGATTCGCGTGTTGAAGATCGGTCTATGGCTTCTCGAAAGGAGAGGTATTCGGTTCGCGGTGCTCCTATCCCCTGCTGGCCATTATGGACGGATCACCGGAGTTCAGTTTCAAGTAGGGACTCCCAATTCTCCTGAAGGTACGCAAATCGCGCAAGAGTTCTTCAAACATCTGGAGAATGCAGTCCTCAAAGCGGAATCCTACCGAGGAAAAGTCCTTTCGCTCGAGCAGGCGCAACATTCCTATACCGGGGAGTCCTCAGGCATCACGGTTCACAAAATTCGACACGTCACGCGGGATCAACTCGTGTTGCCCGAAACCACCTTGAAACTGCTCGAACGCAATGTCATCCAATTTGTCCAGCAGCGCGAGCGACT
>JANLRK010000027.1:0-30287 GCA_031361585.1 Pirellula sp.
AACGCCAGACCGGTCCAAGGCTCAGTCAAATTCGGTAGAACGCCAGCTATCGCTAAGAGTAAGTAGCTTGCTTGAAAAGTTAGTTGGTGTCCTCGCAGGAAATGATGGAACACGTTTCTGCTGGCGAAGCCAAACAGTGCCGTTGCGGGTAGAAAGAGCACCGCCACCTCGAAGTAAATAGGCAAGCCCGTAGTGCTTGGTTGAGTGGCCACCCATCCTAGCCCGAGCATTAGGATTGGCATCAGAAGGATGCTGAGTGCTCGCATCACATTGCCCGTCGACTTAAGCCCGAGTCGCTTGTCCGACATTTCCGCGAACACGTAGATGGCTGCCGTATATCCCAACATTGCCAAATACTTGATAGCGGCAGGCCAATTGGACCATTGCTTAGTAACAAGCATTAGCGAGGAGCCTAAAACGATTGCGGCCCCAACCAACAACATCCACTTGATGTTCGATGGGTGAAAGAAGCTGTCGAGAAATCGTTCCAATCCGGAGCGAGCGGGATTCTCAACGAGCGTTTGCTGAAGTATCTGTTGGTCGGCGTTTGATTCGATCTCATGATCGGACAACAATTGAGTCGCCATCGCGTTACCCCTTGATTGGAGACTTCGGACCGCAGCTCACCCAAGCGCGTTAGAAGATCCGAAAAAATCTATTGGGAGAACGCTAATACAATTGCCGTGCCGCGATGGCTTGCGGTGCGAAAGTCGATTTGCAACCCTTTACTTCTTAGAGGGTTGCGACATTGAGAATTCTGGATTGTCCGTGCCTAGTTACGAATTCGCAGTGAACCGCCTGCGGCGAGGTGCAGGGACGGGACTGCGGTGATTCAGAGCGTTTGCAAAGAGCAGGTGTAGCCAAAAAGCCCAAACGATCCATCGGTCAAGCCGGTTGTATTAAGAAATACCGCCAACTTGTCCTGCTGGATTGTTCTGCTTCCAAGCTAAACAAGGCGAACGGCCCCACGTTTTTTGCGAGCGTCGGAAAGTGGGAACCAACGCGTTCCACTCAAGAATAAAGTTGTATTGCTTTGACGATCGCTTCCATGTCGTTGGGGACGGCGATCGCACGGTTCGCAAACGAGGCTCGCGAAACGCCTCGGCTCCCCAAGACTTCGTTGAACTTGTCCTGGTCAGTCGTATGATACGCTACTGTAGCGGTTGGATCCTTTAGCTGATGCCCCGTTAAGATACAAACCACTCGGTCATCCATACCGATGACACCTTGTTGACGTAGCAGTTTCGCTCCCGCAACGCTTGCCGCGCTGGCTGGTTCGCAACCGATTCCTCCTGCGCCAACCTGCGCTTTTGCGTCGAGGATTTCTTGGTCGGTTACCTTGCGAACAACACCATCGCAAATTTCCAGCGCTCGCAGGCATTTTTTCAAATTCACCGGACGGTTGATCTCGATGGCACTCGCAATCGTGTCGGCTTTATGTTTGGCTTTGTCCATTTCATCGTAATACCAGCAAGCGATCTCCATGCGTGGTCGGCCTCGGTTCCAACGAAGATTGCGATGGTTGTAAACCACATCAAGCGTGTCGGCTCCTGCTGCATTGATAACAGCCAATCGAGGAATACGATCGATTAGCCCCAATTCCTTGAGTTCCATAAAGGCCTTGCCGAACGCGCTGCTGTTTCCAAGATTTCCGCCGGGGACCACAATCCAGTCCGGGACTTCCCATCGAAGCGCTTCGAGAACTCGATACATGATTGTCTTCTGACCCTCGAGTCGAAACGGATTGATGCTGTTTACCAAATAGATGCCAAGCTCCTTCGAGACCTCTTTAACGCGGGCCATTGCATCGTCAAAATCGCCTGAAATTTGAACAGTTAAGGCACCGTACTCAAGCGCCTGCGAGAGCTTGCCATAGGAAATTTTCCCCGAGCCAATAAATATTACTGCCTTCATGAGTTGCGTTACCGAACAGTACATGGCAAGCGATGCGCTGGTATTTCCCGTCGATGCACAAGCGGCCCTTTTTGCGCCAACCATGTGCGCGTGCGTAAATGCAGCACTCATGCCATTGTCTTTGAACGACCCCGATGGGTTCATGCCTTCGTATTGAAGATAAAGCTGGCCTTGCCGAATTCCGACGTAACGGGCGACCGAATTGGCTTGTTGAAGCAGGGTTTGGCCCTCTCCCACCGTTATGACGCGCTCCGCGGGCGCGAATTGGAGGAGCTCGTGAAATCGCCAGACTCCGCTAAACCGCAAAGGCTCATGACGCCGCGTCCACATCTGTTCGAAATCGCTCATCCGCTTGGGAACTTGAATCCGATCCCAGTTGTAGACAATATCCAGCAGGTCGCCGCACTTGTGGCAACTGGTCAATACCTCATCGGTACCGTGAGTCGCTCCGCAGTCGACATTAATGCACCTTTGGTATGCCAAGTCGGACTTGATTGCGGTATTAATCGGCGTTAGTGCGATCGCCATGATGATTATAAAAGCTATGTTGTCGTGGGAATTGGTTCAAAGCTGAAACTAGAATTCGGCATTCGAAGATGCACAAATCCGTCATTTTCGGAATATCCGTCAAGGGCGTCAAATGGATATTCTGCCCAGCTTGTGGAATCTGTATAGTTTACCCCGTAATCGGGCGTTTCGGAAACCAGTGTTGAAATTCCCGGTCCAACTATTCCAAACCTCCAATCTCTGCAATGCCATGGACGAGCCCAACCGAACTGCTGAAGCCATTGTCCGGCCTGTTTCAATGAGTAGCTACTTGCTCTTTTGCGTATTGATGTTCGCCGGAGCGGCGGCCGACTTAATTACAAAGCAATGGGTTTTCGACTGGAGAGGACTGCCACAACAATTGCCTCCCTGGTGGCTGATCGAGCCGTATGTGGGTATTGAGACAGCTGTCAATCAGGGAGCACTATTCGGCATGGGGCAGGGACAAGGCTGGCTGTTTGCGATTTTATCCATTGTTGCGCTCGCCGGTATTTGCGTTTGGATGTTCGTATTCAAAGCTGCCGAATCCAAATGGTTGTTGGTCGCGATGGGGTTCGTTACGGGTGGGATTCTTGGGAATCTTTACGATCGATTAGCGATCCCAGCGTTGCCAGGCGAATTAAAAGGTGGTGTGAGAGATTGGATTTTGTTCAGGTATCAGGAATATGTGTGGCCGAACTTCAACATCGCTGATTCGCTGTTAGTAATCGGTGCAATCATGCTAGCCGTCCATTCGCTGTTTCTCAGCAAACAATATACCCATGTTTAGACCCATGATTGTGTTTAAGGCCCCTAGGGCCAAAAGAACTTAGGCGGCGGTGTAACCGCCGCTGAAGTCCCACCGAACTGCGCACCAAACCCCGGAGGGGTGACAGTTCGGGAGTAATGAGTCTGTCGCCGTGCATATCTGGGTTCTGTCACCCCTCCGCGGTTTTGCCATCGAGCCGGGGCTGGATACCGGCGGTTGCACCGCCGGCTAAGATCTCTCGCCCCATCCGGGGCTAAAAACAGGTTTCCACCGTTCAATATGACGGGGAATCGATCAAACAGTTCAATGTGAACGAGTTATACGTTGTCATTCGCCGTTGCCCAATATTATCGGTACCTGAATGTTTTGGCCATTGCGAACAATCAGAAGCACCACTTGGTCGCCTGATCTTTTTGTTTCAATGACACTTAAGAGATCGTCGGATTGCTTCACCTTTTGACCATCGATACCCACGATTAAGTCGGATTGGCTGTGATCGATTACATCTTGCTCAATGTAGAGCACGCCACGACGGACTTTTTTCCTTTCCATTTTCGATCCCCTTAGTCCAGCTTTCTCAGCAGGACCATTCGGCGTCAGGTTGACCACCAACAGCCCCCGATCGGACTCGAAAACTTGCATGATGCCAATCGTTGGACGTTGTACGCGTCCAGTCGCCAAGAGTTGTGGTACAACTCGGCGGATCGTATTGATGGGTATTGCAAAACCAATGCCGGCGTTATCGCCACTGCGGGTGGCGATGGCAGTGTTCATTCCAATGAGTTCGCCTCGAGAGTTGAGCAACGGCCCACCAGAGTTGCCCTGGTTGAGTGCTGCATCGATTTGAATGATCGCTCGAATGGTCCGCCGATTTTTGTGTGGGATCTGGCGATTCAAGCTGGATATGATGCCAGTGCTCATGGTCCTTTCGAAACCGAATGGGTTGCCGATGGCGATGATATGTTGTCCAACACGCAAATTGGATGAATCACCCCACTGCACTGGAAACAATAGCGCGTCTGGTGCATTGATTTTCAAAACTGCAATGTCGTTATCGGGATCTTGTCCAACGAGCTCCGCAGGAAAGGAGTCTGTGTTGTAGAGCATAACGCTAATCTGCTTTGCTCCCTCAACCACGTGGTAGTTGGTCAGGACGTGCCCTTGATGGTCTATGATGCTACCACTTCCGCTCCCCTCGAGTTCGGCAATCGTAAACAGGGATTCTAGCCGGACCGAATGCGTCGAAATATTGACTACGCTCCGATTCGTTCGATCGTAGACGGAAACGTTGACCGCTTCCTCGGAGGTCATTGCAACGAATCCATCTGGAAACTGCATTCCCTGCTGGACTGGGTTTGGCCCGACAGCACCTGGAATATTGAACGGTTGGACCGCTTGAACTCCAGCTTGGGGGCCTAGAATATTCGCTGGATTGTTTGGATTGAAGTCGTTGGGCTGAAGACCAATGCGTTGTGGCTGGGCGCTCACATGGCGAACCAACCCAAAACCTTGAAATCCCCATCCAATGCAAAGCCCGATCAGCAAGAGCGATGCTGCAGCAAGTGCTTTTCGTATCATAAACAGTCCTTTGTCAATGCAAAACGTATGGTTAGGACAACCCAGCCGATGGCCGGGGACGCGTGACGAATGCGAGCCACCATGTTACCCTGACAGCTTGTTCGATCCAACCTGTCATTCAACCCATTTTCAAGTCGACTTCTGATGACGATTCGTACTCGTTTTGCCCCAAGCCCTACCGGTTATCTCCACATTGGAGGCGTTCGCACCGCGCTCTTCAACTACCTGCTAGCAAAACAAGCCGGCGGGCAATTCCTCCTTCGGATCGACGATACCGATCAAAACCGAAATGTTGACGCCGCACTTCAGCCCATTTTAGATGGCTTCAAATGGCTCGGTCTCACCTGGGACGAGGGACCCGAAGTTGGCGGACCGTTTGTTCCCTATTTCCAATCTCAGCGTTCGGCTGGCTATCAAGCGGCAGCGACCAGACTTTTGGAATCCGGGCATGCGTATGTCGACTTCGCAAAAACCGAGGAGTTGGACGAACAAAAAGAGCAGGCCAAGAAAGATGGCAAAGCCTATATCTACGATCGACGCTTCATGGCCGATACCCCAGAAAAAAAAGCTGCCTTCGAAGCTGAAGGAAGACAACCGGTCGTCCGTTTGAAAATGCCTCGCACCGGCCAATGCCAATTTCACGATATCGTTCGAGGCGACTGTTCATTCGAATGGTCAGACGAGCAAGACCATGTGGTGCAACGCGGTGATGGAACTTGTCTCTATCACTTGGCCAGCGTGGTCGACGATTTTGATTTTCAGATAACGCACGTCGTACGTGCGGTCGAGCACTTACCGAATACCCCCAGACAAATTTTTATTGCGCAAAGCCTTGGATATTCACTACCGATCTACGCACACTTGCCCTACGTGGCTGAACCGGGCGGAACCGCAAAGCTCAGCAAGCGCAAACTGGACAAGTACCTTAAGCAAAAGGACTTCGCGGCACTTTGCCAAATGGGCGAAACCATTGCCACGCGAGCGAAGCTACAAGTCAGCAACGAGACGTTCAATCCGGTTGTCGTCGACTTCTATCGTGAAACGGGTTTTTTGCCCGGGGCAATTCTTAACTACCTGTTGCTACTTGGCTGGTCACTCGATGACAGCACTGAGCATTTTACATTAGACGACGCCGTCAAGCATTTTACGTTGGAACGTGTCAACAAAGCGCCGGCGTCCTTTGATCCTCAAAAGCTAGTTGCCTTTCAGACCCGATGGATGAACAACCTAGATCTCAAGAAGAAGGTCGCGATGGTCTTGCCGTATTTGCAAAAAGCTGGCTTGGTTGCTGACCCGCCTCCCTGCGATGTTGCGGATCGATTGGGCAAAATTGTTCAAGCGGCCGGGGATCGGATCAAAGTTGCGGGCGACATTCTGCAGTTCGATGAAATTTTCGTGACGGCGGAGAATCTCGTTACGGACGAGGAAGCGTTTCAAAAGCGTTTGGCAAGCGATCCGCAAGCCATTTCGGCCCTTCGCGATTTCCGAACGGTCCTCTTAAACGCCGACTCACTTAGGCATGACGCACTAGAGCCTCAGCTCAAACAATTCGTAGAGCAACGAGGGATCAAGTTAGGGGTCTGCATCAGCGCATTGCGGATTGCGGTTACTGGCAAATCGAACGGTCTCGGAATTTTCGACTACTTCGAGATCTTGGGGAAGGAAGAAACGCTCCATCGAATCGATCGATGTTTGACTCGATTGGATGGCAAGCAATCCTAGCACGAAGCGCAAGCTAGTGATCAACAGCACCCATGAGCAACTCGCATCCAATGTCGCACGGCACTCCGTGCCGTGACTCACACCCCGCATGTTGGCCAGAAGATAAATTGCTTGATCAGTGTCACTTGAGCTTTTCTCGAGCGAGTGGACCGGGAGGTCAGAATCGAAACAAAGTCGAGACTAGCGTTCAGATTGAATACCTGCCGGCGGGCATCACTGCAGCGGCAAGTGAGCGCAGGACTCAAAACGAGAATCGCAAGATTGCAATGCAACGACTGCGATGCAAGCTTGCGGTCGAGATCCGGCCTACGACGGAATCGCCTGCTTCGATGCAATCCGCAATTTCAAATTCGGTTTCCGAGGTATGGAAAAAGTATTGTCGCGATGGGAGGGTTGCAATTGCTGAAGCCAATGTCGAGTGGCCATCGATTTTAGCGGAGGTCATCGGCGTTTTATGCAGTTGCGATTGGAGCATTCGCAATGCGGCCAATACGCTTGGGACCACTGCGTCGCAACTTGTAAAGCTACTAAAAAAGCACCCGCCAGCTTTTGCGATGCTCAATCAAGAGCGAAGGACTCGCGGCCATCGACCGTTAGATTAGCAGTTATTCTTTCCATAGTAGAGCAGTTGTCTCAACTGCTCGGAAGCTAGTACCAGCTGCTCGAAAGTTAGTCTCAACTGCTCAGGAGTTAGTACCAGTGTTCGTCGTGTTGGTGTTGCGTTAGAAAAAGAATCGCAAACTTTGGAACTCGTCGACTTTTTACCCATCCACGAAAAACACAAATGGCACGAAAGAACATCCGAAATACTGTGCAACTGATTTCCGTTTTTGGAGTGTTGTACGGCGACAACTAGATTCTCCCGTCGCGTTGCTTCATCGAGAGGGACAGCACCACTCGCACCCCCATTCGTGACTAGCACCTATTGACTCCATTGTTCAAAAATACCGCAGGCTTGACCTGCTGGATTGTTATTTGCCGATGGCACCAGACTTGGCGGTTGAGGTGTTATCGCCGAACGATCGATGTTGGACTTTGGAAGTGAACGAAGTCGTCAGTCCGCGATGAGCAACTGAACTCTCTATTCTAAAGCCGCAGGCTTTTTCAGAATACCACAGGCTCGCCCTGTGGATCGTTATGCTTTGCGGGCTACCCCTCAAAGCCAGAATGATCCGCCCCCCTCGGAGGTTGTACAGCGTTAGAACGCCCCAGTTGGCTTGACGCATTCCGCTACAAGGGAACGCTAGCGAAAGTGTCTCGCGGCCCAGCTAGAGATCGACGCCGCCGGAGTGAAATAACGATGAGATTGAACAAAACAGCCGCAGCCGAACCTTTTTGCAAAACGCCGCGAGCCGCCCGGTGTCATTGGTCAATGTAGGAAATCGGTTACAATGTTGGTTACAATGTTCGGGCCAAATACAGTTGCCCCAAGACTGACATTTTGTCAATCTCCCGCATTCCACTATCTGCACACACCATTACATGACCGTCTCTTCACCTGCTTGGTTAGCCACAACAGACCAGACCAAAAACGCAAAACAACTCTTGGACGAGCACACCTTTGAATCAGTCCAGTGGCATTTTCACGATTCAACTGGCTCTCCGTTTTGGCTCGCAAAAAAAGCCGAGCTTAAGTTCGATCCATTAAAAGAAGTGAAGGTTTTTGACGACCTTAAGAAATTTCCCGAGTTTGAAGATGAGTGGCTTCGCGGCGGTCCAATCGACCGTTGGATACCGAAAGGGTTGCTTGGAAAGCCGACCTATGTGTTTGAAACTGGGGGCACGACTGGAATACCGAAGAGTCGGATGGTAATCGATGACTTCAGAATCGACTATGAACTGTTTAGCCATACCCTCCCAGATGAGTATTTTCCAAAGGGCTCGAACTGGTTAATGCTCGGACCGTCGGGTCCTCGTCGACTTCGATTGGCCATTGAACATCTATGTCAGTATCGAGGCGGAATCTGTTTTTGTATCGACTTGGACCCGCGATGGGTTGTCAAGCTCATCAAAAAGGGTTGGATGGAACATTTGGAAGAATACAAAAGACATTGCATTGACCAGGCGATCTCTATCTTAGGTGCAAATCACGATATTAAATGCATGTTCACCACTCCGAAGCTACTTGAGTCGCTCGCTTCTGGGCTTGCTGAAAAGGACACGAGCATACAGGAAATTGGTATCACTGGCATTTTTTCGGGTGGAACGGAGTTTACTCCGCAGTGGACTCGCTTTTGTGTGGAAGAGCTTTTGGGTGGGCCGGCCAGTGAAAGCGGCGTGTACATGACACCCACATATGGCAACACATTAATGGGATTAGCCTGCTCTAGACCTGTAACTGTCGATGATGGATATACGATTGCATATTATGCACCTCAGCCGCGGGCCGTTGTTGAAGTTGTCGATTTTGACGATCACACCAAGGTGGTTGGGTATGGCGAAACAGGCCGCGTTAAACTTTATACGATGACTAAAGAGTTCTTTGTGCCTGGCTTCCTCGAGCGAGATGAGGGTGAACGTGAAATGCCATACAAAAATTATCCGTGGGATGGCGTCAGTGGCGTTAGGCCCTATAGAGCCTTTGCATCGTCAACCACTGTTGGAGTCTATTAGTGGTAAAGATACAAAATTGATGTCGAGTGTTTGCAACACTCGTCGATTGCACGAGAATCGCGATTTCCAATATCCTACGAATCCGCTGGAGAATAATTTGCCGTGTTGACCATCAATCCGCTTCGTTGGGGCAAGCAATACAAATCGCTCGATTTCCTGGACGTGTTCCATTTTGACACCGGAGAGCCGATCGCAAGGATTGGTCAGGTCAACGGTGGCATGGTTGAAATGGACATGAGGAAAGCGACGAATGCAAGGAAAGCTCTTCGTTCGATTCCAACTACAGATTTGTTAGCGAGATGCAAGAAGGCAGCGTACCTTTTCGAGCATGAGACTTTGCCACTCGGTGACGGCCAGCAATCGGTGAATGATTTTATTCATCAGCAATCGGCAAGCACTGGACTTCCGGAACATATGTGTCGGAACAATATGCAAAAGAACTGCTTTGTCCTTAGCAACATAGACACTATTCTGGATGCGCTTACGCGCGGTGTGGATCTTGACATTTTCTCGAGGGGCTATGGCGAAGAAGGACGCAAGGTAACGGTAAGCTTTCAATGTCAGACGCCTGTATTGGGCGCAGTGCTTCCAAACAACTCGCCTGGAGTTCACACTTTATGGCTACCTGCGGTACCACTTCAAGTTGGACTGGTATTGAAGCCTGGTTCACAAGAACCCTGGACTCCTTACCGGATGATTAGCGCGTATATCGAAGCGGGTATTCCGGCTGAAGCTTTTTGTTTGTATCCAGGTGGCCACGATGTAGGGGCCACGATTTTAAACAAGTGTTCGCGCAGCATGATTTTTGGCAGTGCGCAGACCCTCGAACAGTATGCGGGGAACCCACGAGTACAAGCGCATGGACCAGGCTTTTCAAAAATTCTTATTGGTGACGATGTGGTAGACCAATGGGAAGATTATCTCGATTTGATGGTCGAAAGCGTGCTCAGCAATTCAGGTCGTAGCTGTATCAACTGCTCGGGAATTTGGGCTTCTCGCAATACCAAAGCCATTGGCGAAGCTCTAGCCGCAAAAATGGGATCGATCGAAATCCTCCCACCGAACAATCCGAATGCAGCACTTGCGGCATTCACCAATCCTCAGATGGCGAAAGGGACCTACGCCATGGTGCAACAAGACATTGCGGAGTCTGGTGTGACGGATATGACAGCCGCCTATGGCGAACGGCTTGTTGAAAGAGAAAGGTCAGCTTACCTGCGACCCATGGTCGTCACGGCCGATTCACCACAGCGCGGTGTTGCCATGAAGGAGTATATGTTCCCCTTTGTTTCGGTGGTTCAATGCAGTCAGAAGGACATGATCAAATCGATTGGTCCAACGCTTGTCGGTACGGCATTGACTGCGGATAACGCTTGGATTGATGATCTGACCAATGCTACAAATATCGATCGATTGAATATTGGGCCTATGCCAACCAGTCGATTGAATTGGTTACAGCCCCACGAAGGGAATCTTATTGATTTTCTTTTCCGTTCGAGGGCGTACCAAATAGTACCGATGCGTGCCGCTCAAACGGTATGAAACTGTGCGTTTCGATTCCCGGAAAGTTTCATCAACGAAATCACCCGTAGGTCACTATCACCCGTAGGTCACTCTTGCCGAGAGTGACTTCGCGCTGCCCGACTTTGCGCTGCCCGACTCTAAAGTAGGCTGTCCAACAATAGCCGCAGTTTTCGAAGCTCCTGACGCATGTCCATTCCCTCCATAGGAGTCATGTCCACGCTCAGGGCTTGGTCGTAGCCGACCCCTTGCAAGAGCGTAATAATGCGTCCGTATTCGATTTCGCCTTGCCCAACCCGCACCTGCAATTGGTCTTTCTTCGAATCACGCAATTGAACGTGATACACATACTTAAGCAATTTTTCGTAGTTCTTGTTGCGGTTGTTGCTGCACAAGTAGTGACTAGGATCGAGAGTCAAACCAATTCCTGGAACGTAGTCGCAAAGATTTTTCACCGTGTCGGGATCTTCGCTTAAACGACCGATTTGACTCTTTAGTCCAATTCGAACGCCTCGGTCGCCTGCGATTCCAACGAGTTTTTGTAAATGCTCGACTTCCTGATTGAATGGAGTTCCGTGTTCACCGCTCGGGATAGTCAACGAAACTACTTTGGTGGCCTTGGCAAGATCACAGATTTTGGCAAATCGTTCGTAGTGGACCTCACCCTCTGCCGCGATCTTGACGGTATAACTGCAGATATCTAGACGATGGGTGTCGCGCACTAAACGCAAACATTCGTCGTATTCCTCGACAATTCTGGCGGGAGGCATTTGCGTCCCGCTGTCGTCGAATACGATTTCCACGCAAGTGAATTCGAGGTCGCTAAGTACCTCGATCACTTCTAGGAAGGGTAAATTTGGGAAACAATCAGTTGATGCAGCAACAAACACGACGTTTAGCACTCCTTTGGATTAGTTAACTTTTGGATTAGTCAACTTTAAGGCACCATTATCCGCAGGAACGGCAACATGACAACCTCGCTTTCAAAACATGTCATCGATTGATCCACTTCAAACATCTTTAAGTCGTCTGGGCACTAACGCCAAAGCGGCGCCTTCCGATCTCGAGAAAGCGCCTGCTAAGAGTGCTTTACCAGTAGAAGTCGGGACTTCACTGCAGTTTATTCCGGGAATTGGGCCCTTGCGTGTTGAACTATTTCAGAAACTCGGCGTACGTCGGGCGACCGATCTATTGTTTTTATTCCCACGAAGCTATCAGGATATCGCGCCCTATCAGTCCATCACCGAACTTGAACCGGGCGTTAGAGCCAGCGTTATTGGGCAAATAGTCGATATGGATCAACGCGTTAGCTTCGAAGGACGGAGCAGTGTTGGAATTCTCTTGTCTATTGACGGCGGTGGCTACGTTCGATGTGTTTGGTACAACCAGCCGTTTCGAAGGCAGCAATTTTCACATGGAATGCGAGTCATCGCGACAGGAATGGCGAAATCGACCGGGATCTCGTTCGAGATGCGGCACCCCGAAACAACGATCCTCGCTTCGGATCAGCCATTGCCTGAGGCCAAGCCTATTCCCGTCTATCCGCTCACCGAGGGGCTTCAGCAACGCCATGTGGCCACCGCTGTGGCCGCAGTTCTGGATCATCTGACAGATACCATCGACGAAGCGTTGCCGGAATCGATTCGACTCATCGCCAACCAACCCCTCCATACCGTGTCGACTGCTGATGTCTCCGCAAGATTGGAAAAGCCGAAACCGCTCCTTGGGATTGCACAAGCGCTACGAGCGATCCATCGACCACACTCGATCGATGAAGCCAACGAGGCGCGTCACCGGTTCATTTTCCAAGAGCTATTTGTCTATCAGCTAGCATTGGCCATGCGTCGCCATCGATTGCAACACCAAAAACCGGCACCAAAAATCGTGGCGAGTCCGATGATCCATGCTCGCATCTTAAAGCGATTTGGCTTTGACCCAACTCACGACCAATTGCGTGCTATAGAAGAGGTCCGCAATGACATGGCGCAAGACGTCCCGATGAACCGCCTCATTCAAGGGGACGTTGGAAGTGGCAAGACCGTCATCGCTCAGTATGCAATGCTCAATGCCGTTGCGAGCAAACAACAAGCAGCGCTCATGGCCCCGACTGAACTCCTGGCTCGCCAGCATTTTACGCGTCTACGCAAACAGCTAACCGGTAGTCAAGTGATGATCGAATTGCTGGTGGGATCCATTTCGCAACGTGAACGGACCGAGCTTCTTCAGCGCATTGCGATCGGAACCGTCGATCTTGTAGTTGGCACTCAATCGCTTTTAAGCGAACAAGTTCAGTTTGAATCATTGGGTCTGGTCGTCATTGACGAACAGCACAAATTCGGGGTCCAACAGAGAGCCAATTTGCGGGAGTCGAGATTGGTACCCCATTACCTGGTCCTTTCAGCTACACCCATTCCACGCACCATAGCGATGACCCTATTTGGCGACCTAGACGTCTCCGTTTTGCGCGATAAGCCGCCAGGTCGCGCTACCGTACACACTTACTTGGGCAGCACATCGCAGCAAAGCAAATGGTGGGAATTTGTGGTTAAGCAGATAAGAAGCGGCCGTCAAGCGTACGTCGTCACTCCGCGAGTTGAATCCGACGCAGAGGCCGAGATCGTGGGAGCTGAACAGGTTTACCGACAATTGCAGGATGGACCCTTAGCAGGGCTTCGGATGGATTTGCTTCATGGCAGGATGGATGGCAACGAGAAGCAATCCAAGCTGGATGCATTCACGTCCGGTCAGACGCAGGTCCTCGTAGCAACTACGGTTGTCGAGGTTGGGATCGATGTTCCAAATGCCACGGTCATGACCATACTCGATGCGGACCGCATGGGATTGGCCCAGCTTCATCAATTGCGCGGTCGTATTTCTCGGGGCAGTTTTCCTGGCTATGTTTGTGTCTTTGCAAAACCAGGAGTTGCACCGGAGGAGAATGCTCGCCTAAGTGTGTTGGCCTCAACCGATGACGGATTTCGATTGGCCGAGCAAGATTTGCAAATGAGAGGCCCCGGAGACTTGCTCGGCACCAAGCAAATTGGATTGCCCCCATTGCGAATTGCAGATTTAGTTAGAGACGCTGAAGTCCTAGTAAAAGCCCGGGAAATCGCTCAAAAAATCGTCGAACAGGATCCTAACCTGGATTTGATCGAGCATGCCAAGCTACAACGCCAAGTTGCGCAGCGACACGGAGCAGTTGTCTCACTTGGAGACGTCGGCTAACGGATTAGCGCCTCGTATTCTCTCTCAATGCCTGAAGCAATTGTGGGCTAGGTTGGAGGATTGTGAGCTGCTCTTGCTCGCCGTCGGGACTTCGCATGATTACGGTCATTTCTCGAATCGACTCCGAATTGGTTTTCATGTTGTTAGCATTCGCAAGCGTTGTTGCATTAGACGTATCGACCTGATCGTTAAAGAGGCGTTGAAGTCCAAGTTTTGCAAGCTCGAAGTAAACGACCTCGGCTGCATTGTAAAGCCCTTCTTTTAGTTCTGGGTCGGCTGCATAACAGACGCCTATGAGTTCGCCACGTTCGTCAAACAGCCCGCCTCCACTTCGGCCCTCAACGGGCTCTCCATCCACTTCAACATTCGCGGCCCCCAAATAGCGATTCAATTTCGTAATCTGCGAGTCCCTACGTGAAGGCAACGCGCCGCGATCACACCCCCAACTAAACACCTTTTGGCCCGCTGATAACGTTCGATTCTTTGGGATCAGCTTGGCAATAGGGATATCCGCATTGGACCTAAAAGCAATCAAGCCGATGTCCATGTCTTTTGCCTGAAAATCGATCAATGTTGCAGGATAGGATTGTATTTGGCCACCCAAAAAGGTCTCGACCGTTATCCTCGTTTGGCCCTGGTTCTCACGAAAAAGGTGACCACATGTCAAAACGAGCGCTTCTCCATTGTGAGAATCTATGATCGTACCCGTGCCAACCGATTCATGCCGAGGCTCCTCGACACGGATCCGCACCGTTGCACCTTGTGGATCGCCAGGGTCTCCAGACGCATAGTTTTGGTTGCTACGCGAGGACAACGCGAAAGCGCCGGCTAACGGTAGCATATTGAATGGAGTTTGGCCTCGCACGACCGGTTCGTTGTCCGTTCGATCTTGATGTCTCTCTAAACTATTGCGAACGCTGTCAATCGAGGAAGCAGCGGTAAGTCGTTTCTGAAGTTCAACATACGCAATTGGGCCAAGGATGCGGTCGACCTCCCGTCCGTTTCGCACCAGCACCGTCGTCGGGACGTTTGCAATATGCCAACGCATTGCAACGTGGGGCTCTCTCTTGGTATCAATCCTCCGAACAACCCAACCGTCTCGTATGGCTTGGTCGGTCGTGCGATGCATTTCTTGGCATGGTTGGCTTCCATCCGCCATAAACTCGATCGCGATGCAATCGCCAGTGGAGCTGGCAAATACGTTCGAGCCAATTTGTAAATGCACAAGGAAACAGGCAATTGCCAGCCAATACCATTTTAGATGTAACATTTATCAACAGATCCTTCTGAATTTTTGACCGGTTCTCGCAAGCGTCGTGCTCGCACCCAATCGACCTCTGTCGAGCGAGTGTCGTATTTCCCGGCGCATGACGCAATATCAGTGAAGTGGTGCCCCGCCCATTCCCCCGCCGCCGGGAGTTTCGATCAAAATGCTATCACCCGTCTCAATCGACAATTGAACTGAGCTCCCTAGCCGAACTCGCGTGCCGTCGCGACGAATTAGCCAGTTTTCTCCTGGTTTTCCGTCCTCTCCACCCCGCAGTCCGAAGGGAGCTGAGTTTCTCCGACTAGTTACTAACGAGACTTCTAGTCGTCGCAATGCAAGCACTTGGCGGGTCAACCCGTTTCCACCTGATTTCCTGCCGCTGCCACCGCTATCTCTGCGGATTTCAAATTTGATGAGGCGAACTGGATATCGTCTTTCAAGGACTTCTACGTCCGTCAATCGTGTGTTGGTCATGTGCGAATGGACAGCATCTTCGCCATCTGCATCGTCCGTGGCCCCTGTTCCGCCCCCAATCGTCTCGTAGTAACCGAACCCTGCATCTCCGAACAAGAAATTGTTCATGGTGCCTTGGCTTGCTGCAGCCAAACCCATGGCGCCTAGTAGGCAATCGACGACTCGTTGACTTGTTTCAACATTACCACCGGCTACCGCGGGCCAATCTTCACGATTCCCGACGCATTCTGGATTTAGAATGCCTGCGGGAACTGATAGGTCGATGCAACGTAGGACTCCGGAATTGAGAGGCAGCGAATCGGCAACAGCACAGCGAATGACATACATGACTGCCGCCGTAACAATGGCTGGATTCGCGTTGAGGTTCCCTTTGCTTTTTGAGCCCGTGCCTTCAAAATCAATTCGGAGGGTAGGTCGAGCTTGAGGATCCGACGCCTTTTGCACTCGCACGGAAATGCGCGTTCCATCGTCCATCTTGTCGCTAAAGCAAAAAGGGATGCTTGGCAACGATCGAATCCAAAGACGGGTCTTGGCCTCAGATGCTTGTTGGATGTACTCGAGGTAGCGTGTGACCAATTCTAAGCCATAGAGTTCGGTGAGTTCACGCATGCCTGAAACACCGCATTGGTTTGCCGCCTGTTGTGCTGACAAGTCCGACATGTTTTCCATTACTGACCTCGAGGGGTACTTGCTGTTTCGCAGCAGCATTTCAACCTCCATCGATCGATCGACCCCTCGCTGAACTAGATGCATCGGGGGGATGACTACCCCTTCCTGGCCAAGTCGAGTTGAAGTGGGGGCCATGGAGCCTGGCGATACACCACCGATTTCTGCGTGATGCGCGCGGCAAGCCACAAAAAATTCTGGAGGGCTAAATTCTCGATTCGATTCCGAAAAGACGGGAGTTACCACAGTGATGTCAGGTAAATGCGAACCACCTTGGTAGGGATCATTGGTAACAAAGCAATCGCCCGGCTCCATGATAGGAAACAGCCGACGCAAACAGCGGATGGTTTCACTCATTGCCCCCAGATGGACAGGCACGTGGGGCGCATTGGCAATCAGATCGCCATTTGAGGCAAACACCGCACAACTAAAATCACGCCGGTCTTTGACGTTTACGCTCGTTGCAGTTTGCTCCAGCACGATCCCCATTTGTTCTGCGATGGCTGCAATCCGTTGTGCTATGACTTCTCTCAGTATCGGATCGACCAAGTCGACTCGATGGAATTTTTCAGATTGAATCGAACCGGAGGACTTTGACGTTGAACGACGAATGGAGAGCGTTCGATCAGTCAAGACATTCGCACTCCATGATAATGGGATAGAAGTTGTGCTGCCGTTCGACACGATCAATGCTGGTCCAGCAACGGACTGCCCCGGCAAAAGGTTCTGTCGGAGAAAAATACCGTACGATGAAAACCGATTCGGCAGGGCCGGGCTGCCAGTCGCATCGACGGATTCGATCTTGAATCGACGATTGTCCGAGTGAGAACTGAACTCACCCTTGATCAAGACTACTTCAACGCCCTTGTCCGGGCAGGCGTAACCGTAACGATTTCGATGCAGGTCATGAAATCGTTTAGAACATGCGGCAGAAAAGTGATCGTCGTCAACGGTACGCATGTCCATGACGTCGACCATGATTGTTCCGTCGGCGCCAGCATATCTAAGTTCGACTTCGAAAGATGCCACGAATTGGCTTCGATCAATGCCTTCGCAACTGAACTCATGAGACGCGGACTGGCTTAAATCAGCTTGTAACCTGGCGATTTCGAAAACAGGTATCGTGTCGATTGATTGATAGATTGGTATGAAGAGCGTGCGTTTAGTCGACGCCATTCCAATTCCGAGCGCGCTTAGCAAACCCGCGTGAGGCGGATCGATAACATGGGTCATACCCAAAAGTTCAGCTATCTCACAAAGATGCTGTCCGGCTGCGCCCCCGAACCCGACCAACGCATGTTGTCTCGGATCGGCTCCCTGGGCAATCGAGATACTTCGAACTGCGGCTGCCATTTTTTCGTTCGCAATGCGACGAAAACCCTCTATCAGTTGAATGGGCGTCATTTGTTTTTGCGCATTTCCCGCAACCGAATTCAACTGAAACAAGGCGGCATTGAGCTTGTGATTCGCTGCTTCTTTGTCTAGGGGAAAGGGAAACGTTTCTGCGTCGATGCGATCAGATAATAGATTTAAATCTGTGACGGTTAAAGGTCCACCTCGACCATAACATGCGGGACCTGGGTCGGCGCCAGCACTTTGAGGGCCAACACGTAATGAAACGCCATCAAACCAACAAACACTCCCTCCACCGGCGGCAACGGTATGAATTGCCAACGTTGGCACCAACATGCGCACGCCGGCTTTAATCGTTTCATGTTCCACTTGTAACTTGCCATCAATGCGACATACGTCGGTGCTCGTACCTCCCATATCGAGTCCTATACAGCGAGGCTCGTTCATCGCGTTCGCTAAGGCTTCAATAGCGATTGCACCACCAGCTGGCCCCGATAAAACGCTATCTTTCCCCCGGTACAAGTTGGCCGCGACGAGCCCTCCGCTACTGGTCATGACCCGCATTCTGCGGTTTTGATCTAAGCCAAACTCGTTCGAGACGCGCGCCAGATAACCTCGCACAATCGGAGTTAAATAGGCGTCCACCAATGCAGTCTCCGATCGAATTACTGCCTTAATCTTCGGGGAAACATGGCTACTCACGCAAACGCAAGTGAATCCAACCTGCGTTGCAATTTTTTCGACCACAAGTTCGTGCACTGGATTCAGGTACGAGTGCAATAGGCAAATCGCAATGGAGCGGATGCCTGTTTCAAATAGCGCTCGGAGAGAGTTTTCCACGGCTTCCATTTCAATTGGCTGGATCACGGCCCCATCCGCCGCGAGCCTTTCATTTATTTCAACCACGCAATGATGCAAAGGGGTTCGTTTGCGAACGCTAAGCGCAAATAGGTCTGGTCTCTCTTGGTATCCTATCCGCAATAGGTCCGCAAACCCTTTGGTCACGACAAACGCGCACGGCTCACCGCTTCGAGTAAGTAGTGCGTTGGTTCCCCTTGTTGTACCTAGCCGTACGTCCAATGTAGGCAAAGGATCCGATAGCTTGCAGCCAAGCAACATTCGGGTAGCCAAGACCGGGGCTTCCAAGCCCGATACCAACTCGTATAAAACCAACTGCTGCAGGTCTCGCTCGGTTTGAATTTCGACGCCCGTTCTTTGGAGCGAAAAGGCCCCCTCCGATCGATCGAACGCGATGCAAACGTGGAACGCAATAACCTTCCCTGTTTCATCGAGCCATCGAACTTGAGCACCAATCCAAAAGTCGATCGGATCGGAACGGCGAGCAGAATCCACGAATGTTGTTTCGTCAAGCCAATGTTTGACCGAGCCTTTTACTACGCCGCTGCTTAGAACTTTGGTGAAGAGTCGCTGACCATCGGGGCGAACGACAATACAATCGGTGAAAGTTCCCCCTACATCGCACCACACTTGATCGACATCCGGACTCACAAGTATTCGCTCCAAAGTGCATCGCTAATAAATAACCCCTCACGGCTGAGGCGAATGTTTTCGCCATCCGAGAACATCCAACCAGCCTCGACGTGTCGATGGATTGCAGCGTCGATCGACTCGCGCGTCAACGTGTCGGCTTCCAAGCGGAGGGATTCCCAATTGACGCCCGCGAGCTGTCGCATTCCAAACACAAATTTTTCACGAATGATTTGTTCCAAAGTCAACTTTTCGAATTCATGCACTGGGGATTTATTTTGTTCGATGCGGCGAATGTACTCGAGTGTTCCGCGATGGTTCACGCTCCGGTGTCCGCTTAGGAATCTAGCGGCGCTCGGTCCGAACGCCCACCAGGGTTCGCCCCTCCAATAGACTTGGTTGTGTCGACATGCATGCCCTGGTTTAGAAAAATTCGAGATTTCGTAATGTTCAAACCCCTGATCGCAAAGCACATTGATCGCTTCCTTGTACATTTTGAGTTCGAGCTCCTCATGCAATGAATCGATTTCATGGCGTTCTCGCATTCCCCAGAATCTTGCTCCCTTTTCAAAGGTTAGTCCGTATGTCGAAACATGCTCTATGCCAAGCTCGATGGCCATCTTTAGGTCGAATTGCCAACCCGCTAAAGTCTCACTTGGTGCAGCAAAAATCAAATCAATCGATACAGACGAGAAATGCTGCCTGGCCAAATTGACGGACTCAACGAATTGGTTGGGGGAGTGGTCCCGCTCCAGGCGACGAAGCTTCTCGCTTTGAAAGGACTGGCCGCCAATACTGAGGCGATTGATGCCTTGAGACTTGGCAAGGCAACAAAATTCGTTCGTCACGTCGAGCGGATTGGCTTCCATAGACCACTCGCCCGATGGAGCTATTGGCAGCCAATGTCTTAGCATGCTTAACAAACGTACCATTTGCTCCTCGGGCAGAATGGAGGGAGTACCTCCCCCAAGGAAAATGGTTTCTACCTGCTTAGGACCTTTCAGTTCGGACAATTCAATTTCTAACGCTTTTAGAAAGCGTTCGTATAGATCCTCACGATTGGCTAACAGGGAAAAATTGCAATAGCCACATCGGTGGCGGCAAAAAGGAATGTGCACATAGGCAGCCGTGGGAGAAGGACTATTTTCGTCCCAGCCCCATTCACGCAGCCAATTTCTTTTTGGATGAAGGACGGTAAAATCGTTTGGCAACATTTGGGATTTCGAAAAGGCTTTTCCGAACGATTGTAGATGGACTACCATCCATTTGGGTAGGTCTCAAAACAAAGTTGGGCGTTTCACCTAGGTTCGGCTGTCCTCATCCGAACGTCAATTAGGCTGTCCTCAGCCGAACTTCACCAAGATGCAACACCAATCGCGTACGTTTTGCAGACTAGATCAATGACAACCCAGTCAATCGTGCACGTGATTTTCAATTGCCTATGGCATCGACGAGTTTTTTGAGTCATTATGTGGCGGAGCAGACGTTTCTGCGCTGTGACACTCTTAATTTAGGAATCGAATTAATGACAGGTTGGGCCATAATTGGATGCGGGATGATTGCCAAATTCCACGCCAAAGCGATTGCAGAGATCAAGGGTTCTAAACTCGTAGCGGTGCATAGTCGATCGATCGAAAACGCGAATGCATTTGCAACGTCATTCGGTGGCACTGCCTATGACGATCTTTCCAAAATGCTTTCCAATCCAGCGATTGACGTTGTAACGATTTGCACACCAAGCGGCGCACATTTGGAGCCCGGCGTTGCCGCTGCTCGTGCCGGCAAACATGTGCTCGTAGAAAAACCGTTGGAGGTAACTACAACTCGTTGCGATCGATTGATTGAGACTTGCACTAAGGCAGGCGTACAATTGGGAACAATATTTCCATCTCGCTTTCATAAATCCGCTCAGATTCTTAAAACCGCAGTCGATCAAAATCGATTTGGAACGGTCTCGCTGGCCGCCGCTTATGTCAAATGGTTTCGCACTCAGGCGTACTATGACAGCGGAAACTGGCGAGGAACATGGAAGCTCGATGGAGGTGGAGCATTAATGAACCAGGCAATCCACAGCGTCGATTTGTTGCTGTGGTTGATGGGACCAGTCAAATCCGTTTCAGCGATGAGTGCTTTAAGAGCACACGAACGGATCGAGGTGGAAGATGCCGCGACTGCAATTGTCGAATTCCAGTGTGGCGCACTTGGAACCATTGAAGCAACCACAGCGGCTTATCCCGGTTCGCTGAAACGTATCGAAATTGCTGGCTCGCTTGGTTCCGCAACTTTAGAGGAAGAAGCCATAACGCAATGGAGCTTCGCAAAGCCCAACAAAAACGACGCCAAGATCCTTGCGCAAATGACTTGCAATGTCACCGGGGGCGGGGCAGCCGACCCAGCCGCGATTGGACACACAGCCCATCGCGACCTTTTCATTAATTTCTTGCATGGGATCAAGACGGGAACGCCATCATCGATTGATGGTCTTGAGGGTAGAAAGAGCGTCGAATTGATTTCCGCCATTTACAAATCAGCAAAAACGGGAAAACGCACTTTGGTTGCAAAGTAGTGGGGATTTCCTCAGTGCAAAAGTCAAAAGTTCCCTTATTTAGCTTCCCGATCGGGCTCGATAAGGAACTAGTAATAACCAAACACTCGACCCCTGCGGTCTTTTCGGGGCAAAACGTCTTGAACCAGGCTGGGGGCAGCGCGGTTCATTCACGAAATCCGCAGGGGTCAGTTTTTTATGTCATATTGCATTCGAATGTGTGAAGCGGACTCGTTTCCGTTGCGGTTCAACGCAGGCGCGAGTGCCGTTTTGGGAAAGTGTTGAGGACACACCAAGCAGGTGTTTCGTTGATAATTGGGCAAATGCAACCCTAGATGTAATTGATGCCAGTGCGTTGCCGTCGATGGGCCAAAATGGCCATGATTTAAATTACTTCTTCAGCGAGACATTATCGAGCTGTTGGTTGTCAATCGCTTCAGCTCAACTCTATCCGGGTCATTCATGTTCACCAGACCAACGGTAGCGACGCCAATCTCCGTGAATCCCTTAATTAGTTCATCGATCGTAGCGAATTGGTCGGACCAAGTATCCGTGGGACTCGCAATCGCTCGGTCTGATCGACATCGGCCTCGCTGGAATCATGAGATAAAAAAGTGCGGCTGTTCTTTCAAACTTTTCAACTCGAACTTCGTACTTCATACTCCCTTTTTCTGACCCCTTTTTGTTCTTCTACACCTTACAATTTACACCTTAAGCTTCATTTGTCACGGCCCAAAATGACTAGGCACATGTCGTCTTCCTGTTTGCAACCGATGATGTGCTCGGTGACACGTTCGATGATTTCGTTACCGGTGCGCGATATATCGCCCGCGCAGTCTGACACTTGTTGTCGCATGCGATTTATCGAGAATTGGGCGCCTTGCGCATTAGGTGCTTCAAAGATGCCGTCCGTGTACAAGGTTAGCGATTCGCCAGGTTGGATGTCGAGTTCAAAGGCATCGAATGGGATATCGGACATGATCCCCAAAGGCGGTCCGCCCACATCGGTTCCAGGCTCTTCGATCGACTTGTCGTTCATTAGCATGATTGGAGGCATGTGCCCAGCAATGACAATCGTCGCTTTGTGAGCCACGTAGTCCAATACGATCACAGCCATCGTAATGAACTTCTCGACACCGAGAGCGGTGATTCGATCATTCAGTGTTGCCAATGCCAATCGCGAGTCCGTGATCGTAGCAAAGGCGAACCGCCATTCCGCGGACAACTTGGCCATGAGCATGGCTGCGGCCACGCCGTGTCCGACTACGTCCGCGATAACAATGGCTACACGATTGTTTCCGAGTTCGATATAGTCGAAGTAGTCGCCACCGATTTCTTGAGCTGGATTGTAATACTGAAAGAAAGTGTATCCTTTGATTTTTGGGGGAGCCTTTGGAAGGAAAGCCATTTGAACTTGACTAGCCAGTGCCAGGTCTTGCTCGACCAATCGCTTTTGAACCACGTCTTCATGCAATTGTGCATTTTCAATTGCGATACCTGCTTGATTGGCGACGCCGACGAGGATCTCAAGGTCTTTGTTTTCAAAGCCCCCTTTTTGCTGAACGGTATCGATCTGGATTGCACCGATGGGTTCGCCGCCACTGTTGAGTAGAGGCGCAACGATCATGGACCGGATGCGAAAATCGGCGATACTCTGACTCAACTCGAAGCGCGAATCGCTACCAGCATCGAGTGAAATGATCGCTTCGCCGGTTTGCATTACTTCGCGCAAGACGGTCTTGGAAACTCGTACCATTTCTTCTTGATCGGGTCGTCGCGTCTTTTTGAACTTTGGCTCGAGGTTACCTTGTGCGTCGTTAAGAACGATGAAACCGCGATCGGCTTGAATGAAGATCGTAAACAACGTGTCCAACACTTTAGGGAGAACATCGTCTAGCGTTACGGCCCTAGCTAAGTTCTTCATTATTTCCAAAATGGCTGATAGCTTTGCTTCCGGTGACGCACTCAATTGAAGACCGTATTGGCTGCCGCGAACATCCAGTTTGGCAGTCACCGATCGCGAGACACCATCGCTTTCACCGTCATCGACGATCATAATTCCTAAGCCAGTACCCTCTGACGTTGGATTGGCCGTCAGGTCTGAAGATTCAACCTCTTCGTGAAAATTCAATTCGATATCGCAAATGCGAATGGTGTCCCCATCCAGCAGCTTGGTCGACTCATTGATCAACCGACCATTCACGAAAGTTCCGTTGCGACTCTTGAGATCCTCCAAGACAAAATTGGTTCCGCTTTTTGAGATTCTCGCGTGCTGTCGCGAGACGGATCCGCTTTCGAGGACAATTCCGCAATCGGGGTGACGACCCATCACGTACTGGCTATTCTCGAGGGGATAGCGTCGCCCCATGGCGGGACCGGTTATTGCATCCAAATAAGGCATAGTACAAATCAGCGAGATGTCGGAATCGGTTTTGGAACCGACTATGATAACTTGCTAGCCTGATCTACGGTATTTGTTACTAAGAATATTTGCGTCCGGCCTAGTGAACTGTTGGTACGGGGATCAATTGGACGGCAACTCGAATCTTTCTGCCTTCCCGTATAATGATTACATCGACTGGCTTGTCCATTGCAGTCAACCCTACCAGCTGGACGAGGTGCTCGTCATTCTCAACTTGCAAACCATCAAATTCGAGAATTATGTCGCCGTACCGTAACCCTGCGAGCTCGGCAGGACTGTTGGGTTTGATTACTTTCACAAACGCGCCACGAGGTCGAGCATTGCCTGGCTCGACGTTACTTTCCGAGTTGAAGTTGCGTTCCACGCTCACCCCCAAATACGATTTTTGCAACTCTCCTTTTTCCACCAATTGCCGAGCAACGGTCATGGCTAAATTGATTGGTATGGAGAAACCAATGCCTTCGTTGCCACCTGAGTTGCTTGCGATCGCGGTATTGATACCAATCACCTCACCTCGCAAATTCATGAGCGGCCCACCGCTATTGCCAGGATTGATGGCGGCATCGGTCTGAATAAAATCTTGGTAAACGATTTCTTTCGTACCAAGCTCGAGGTTTCGGCGGCCCTTTGCGCTAATGATACCGTAGCTGACCGAGTGATTCAAACCAAAAGGGCTACCTACCGCAAACACAAAGTCACCCATTTCGATTTGACGACTGTCGGCAATCTTTGCGATTGGCAGATTATTTCGTCCAAGATCAATGACGGCAATATCCGTTGAGCGGTCTTCCCAAACCTTGACGGGTTTTAAGTTCGCACCTGCATCCGTCTCAACTTTGATATTGGATAATGAGGCGGCATGAATTACATGTCGATTCGTAATCACGTAATTGCTGTTGCCGATTAGAACAATGACGCCGGAACCCGCTTCCTCGACTTTTCTGGTATCGGACTTGGTCGAACGCATTTCCGTCTTAGCTCCGCGGTCTGAGAACGGTTCTTCCTTGATAGCTTCAATGTGAACAACCGTAGGACCAACAAGTCGGACAACACGACGAAGCAAGGAATGCTGACGTTCGATCAAATCTACTTCCTGAGAGATTTGAGCATACTGGTCATCGCGTTGTCGAGAGTTGGCCACGAACTCAACGGAAGCTGCGCTGGGAAACGGATCCGTTCCACGCTTTGGAAATCCAGATGTTTGAGCGAGAGCCATTGGCTCACCCAACCCCACCAAACCGGCGATGGTAGGCATCGCGATAGAAAGAGTCCATAGGCTAATAGACCTTATCGCAATCATTCGCTTTGAAGTTCGGCTTTGGCTCATCTCAGGATGACATTCGATAGTGGATTCAAATTCACGAAACAACATACAATGATGGTATTCGGAATTTCGCCTCGGTTTTTTTAAGGCCAATACGAGCCACAGACTGTAACAGCTGAATTTGTAGGGCACAAATACCGTAATGACTTGAGCTACGGGTTGTGCCGGATCTACCTGCCAAAATTAACCTTTTGTCGAGCTTCCAAAATGGCTCGTTCCTTGGCAAGATCCTGCGTCATGCTGGTCTTCGAGATATACTTGCTGGAGTCGATTTGCGAAGGTTTCAGAGCAGTGATCTCTAGCTTTGAATTGGATGGTTCGCTCTCTTCTACGACCACATGAGGTTGAACGCCGCGTGAACTGATTGGCGTCCCCTTTGGTGAAAAGAACTTGGAAACAGTTAGTCTCAATCCACCGTTGCCATTATCATTGTGAAAAACCCCTTGAACGCTCCCTTTGCCATACGACGTTTGGCCAACTACTGTTCCTCGGTCGTGGTCATGAATCGCACCGGCAAAAATTTCGCTTGCGCTTGCACTATCCCCGTCAATTAATACAACCAGCGGAATATCCCAGGTTCCCGGAGCCGTGGCCGTGAAGTTATGATTCTCCTGCCCGTTTCTGCCCTTAGTAGTCACAATGGATCCGCGAGAAATAAAGTAGTCAGCTAATTCGACAGCGGAATCCAATAATCCTCCAGGGTTCCTTCGCAAATCGATAATGAGACTTCGCATGCCGTCGCGACTCAAATCCATCATGGCCCGTGTGACTTCGCCGGCGGTTGTCTTTTGGAAGTTGGTAATTCGAACATAACCAACTCCTGGCTCGGCCATTTCAACCACGGACACACTTGGAACATCTACCTTTTTTCGTACGACGTTGACGTCGACCGTACTGTCGTCCGTTTTTCGCAGAACAAGTTTAACGCTGCTGCCTTCTGGGCCCCGGAGCAAATCAGCCGCCTTCTTCGCGCCAATTTGTTGAACCGAAGAGCCGTCGACGTTCAAAATGAATTGATTCGCTGCAATTCCAGCTTGATGAGCAGGTCCGCCACGAAACACGTCCACAATTCTTAGTTCATTCCCCTCAGCCCACAGCTCTACCCCTAAGCCTATCAAGTTCCCCTCAATTTGTGACATCACTTCGCGATACTCACCCGGAGTGAGAAGGGCTGAGTACGGGTCAAGCAATCCGACCGAACCGGCAACGTACTCATAGATTACCGCTGCAGGCATCAAACCAATTTGTTGACTGGCTAAATTCGCAACATAAGCGACCGTCCCCTTTAAATCCTCCGCGTTCTGGATCTTCCGACCGAAAACGGCCTTGTGAATCGTTTTGCGGAATTGCTCTACGTTGGAGGCGTCTGCGTTCCTTAGGTGTTTGCTTAGAAAATCTTGTTCTGTCAATGCGACTTCAAGAAATGCAGTCCCGTGCAAGGCCAATTTGTAATAGTCGACCTGCTCAACATAATAGACGTCGAGTTTCGAAAGCACTTCAGTCAGGACTTTTAAAGCGTCTGTCGGCGTAGAACTATCGACCGTCTGCATAAACGAACGGTCTGAATACCTACGAGTTATATCGTAATGAACTCGACAGATTTGAAGTCGTTCAGAACAATCCTTTTGCCTAGAGTCCTTTTTGATGGCTTTCTCGTAATGCAAGATTGCTTCCTGCCAACGATTTTCCTGCTCCAATCGCTTACCCTCGGCCAGAGGAGCGCGGATTCCGTCTGCCAAGCTGCTGGTGGCGGGCGCAAATTGTCCAAGTGTCCATGGAGCGTAAGTGCTCGATGCCATGCAAAGTGCGATTGCCAGGATTGCAATTCGCAGAGACAAATTTCGCATACAGAACATTTGGGATTGGTGCATAGTGGTAGACGCCATCAAACGCTATAGGAGTATGCAACCACAAATGCGTAGGTCAAAAAACCCGCAAGAGAATGTGCTCGGAACTTTTTCCGCAATCGGAAAGATCCGCAATCGCAGTTCTCGATATGACGCAAATGGGGGTGGTAGGGACGGATGCCGCGATCCCTCGATTGCCAAACCAAAATGGAGAAAATGATTTCTCCCTTGCGATTGGCCTATGCGTCCTGCACAAAAAAGTCGAGCTTGGAATTCTGTGCTTGCAAACAAGATGCATGCAAACTGCATTCGCAAAACCGAGCTGTGAAGAAACTTTATGCATTCCCCATTTGAAAGGCAACACCCCATTATCACCGTCCAATTCATCACAATCTGCCCAATCGCCCCCCGGTTACCCGGGCTGGCCTGCTCCGCCAAGTTATTATGGAATTCAAAGCATGGAATATGCGTCAAATTGGAAAAGCGATCGTCAAAACAGATATACTAAAAAAGTTCTCCTGCTAATCGAAGCATCTTTGCTTAGGTCAAGTCCGACAAATGTCCCAGGTTTCAACTGCATCTGAAAATTCCGTTTCGCCGACTGGCGGCTCCAACAACCCTACCAAGGTCAGCCGCGAAAACCTGCACTATTACCTTGTAGATGCGGCGCGTAACATGCGCCGCATTGAGCTGGGAGTTGGGATAACGGGCTGGCTTTGTGTTGTCGTCATCTTCATGCTCGCCGCAATTTTAATAGACCATTGGCTTTGGCCCCTGAACACGATCGCCCGATTCGCAGTATTGACTTTCTTGTTGGCATGGACCCTATGGTGGGTACCGCGCAATATATTGCCCCTTCTGTTTCAATCTATTCATCCCGAGCATGCAGCCCGCAAAATCGAAAAACAATATCCTGAGATGAAAGAGAGTCTCATTAGCTGGCTCCAATTGTCAACAAATACCGAGCAAACAGCTCCGCGAGGTGTCCTCGCAACCGTCGGACGCTTTGCAGTTCGCAATCTAGGCGGTCAAGATTCCAACACCATTATCGATTCGGCCAACCTAATTCGATTAGCAGCCTTGCTATTCGGTTTCATGCTCACAGGAGCCGTTTACCTTTTTGCTTCTCCTAAAAGCGGTACGACTTCCATCGCGAGAATGCTGATGCCATGGTCCAGCATCGCACCGGCAGCGCGTGTTCGCATTGTAGATGTCGCACCCGGCTCGTCAAAAATCACCCAAGGAAATAGTCTGCCCGTAACCGCAACCGTTCGAGGTATGCACAAAGGGGATCAAGTTTTCTTACGGTACGACCTTTCTGATGGCCAACAAGTTGGTCAGAAGCTGAAGATGAGCGAAGAAATCGAAGGTGTACATTACCGACTCGATTTTGGCAAAAGTTTCGGAGGCATCCACCAACCCCTTCGTTATTGGATTGATGCGGGAGATTCAAGCGCTGGCCCGTTCGACTTGAGCGTTCAAGTCGTACCAATCGTTGCAATTGATCGAATTGATTTTGAATACCCAAAATACACTAAGCAAAAATCCAGATCCTTGCCCCAAGACGGAACGATCGAAGCGCCCGAGGGGACACGTGTAAAGCTATTTGCCCACGCCAACCAGCCTATGGTCAAGTCGCGATTGGAGTTTGATCCGATTGTAGGCAATGGCGTGCTCCATAGCTTAAGTCATTTTGTCGATCTCGAAACGCGCGAAACGCAACTGAGCGGTGCTTGGTTGTTGCAGCTCGACAAAAATCGGACAAACCCAACCCTCTCTTCTTACCGAATTAAAGCAACCAATGCGCTAAATGAATCCAATAGCGACCCAGTTATCTACAAGCTAAAGATCGTAGGAGACTTGCCACCAGAAGTGCGACTGCAAAGCGATTTGTCCGCGAACATCGAAGTGCCAATCGATGGATCACTAGACATCGAAATGCGGGCAGTCGATCCCGATTTTGGACTAGTGTCTCTCACGGCATCTGGAAAACGGACCAACGGAATGGTCAACAAAGAAAAGGTATTTGAAAAGGCGTGCTTTGAATCTTTGGAGGGTACTACGAATCAAGTGGTCAGAGTCTTCAACTTCGTTCCATCCGAATATGATTTGAAGGTCGGTGATAGTCTGGAGTTTATCGCCATCGCTAAAGACAACCGATGCAAAGTTGGAGAGGATTCCCCCGAACCGAATGAAGCCAGTTCAACACCGCTGGTGATCCGTATTGTGACCGCTGCATCGAATCCGCAAGCTTCGAAAGAAACGAAGCCAAACGACAAGCTTGACGAGCCAAAAACAAACAAAAATAAAAGCGTCAACAAAGCAAGCAAAGGCAATCAACCCCCTGGCGACAACACCAAAGCCGATGAACGTGATAACCAGACCGAAAGCAAAAAACCGGATAGCAAAGAGCAGGCAAACGAAAAGCAAAAGAAGGACAAAGGCAGCAAGCAAGCTGGCAGCCAAGAAAACGATAAGGCAAATGAAAAAGGATCCGGCCAAAGCGAATCGGGCTCCGGCGGCGGAACATCAGATTCAGAAAGTTCGAACGAACGGAACGATTCAGGAAGTCAAAGCAACAGTAGCAAGAGCAACGGCTCGAAGTCGAAATCTCCACCCGGATCGGGCGACCCATCTGGCGATAACCAATCAAACTCAGAATCGGACGACCAATCTCAAGCCGACAACACGGGTTCGTCAAGCCAAACGAAAGGAAGTAACTCAAGAGACAGCAAGCAATCCTCAAAGAGCGAAGAGAAGAGTTGGAGCAACCCAGAGGATGACTCCGAACGGTTCGATCGAATCGATGAGCTAAGAAAAGAACGTGAGGAACAGCAAGCTGATGATAAGCAAGCTGGCGATAAGCAAGCCGGCGACAAGCAAAGCGGCGATAAGCAAAGCGGCGATAAGCAAGGCGGTGACAAGCAAGGCGGTGACAAGCAAGGCGGTGACAAGCAAGGCGGTGACAAGCAAGGCGGTGACAAGCAAGGCGGTGACAAGCAAGGCGGTGACAAGCAAGGCGGTGACAAGCAAG
>JANLRK010000029.1:0-4965 GCA_031361585.1 Pirellula sp.
CTGTCGGATCGCCCGATTCGATTTGCGATAGTATACGGGTGACGTCAGACATAGGGCGTGGACTCATAAATAGGGAACTTAACCAGACCTAGTGTAACTGCACACGAACAAATTTGCCCCATGTCAACCAGATTTTCTTGCCTCCGCGATCTTCTCTCAATTTTCGCTCCATCGCTTGAGCTTCCATTCCACACGTTGTAACTGTGAAGGCGACAACCAGCCTTCATTAGCGTCAGAGCAACATAGGGAAGAAAAACATGAAACCGTCGGAACCAAACGCAATTGACGTCGCCGATGAACACATTAAGAAGCATGCCATTGCGTACTACCGCAGTTCATCAGAACATCAATCGGAGCATTCAACCTCCGTACAGCGAGCTCACGTACGAGCCTGGGCAGCCAAAATAGGCATCGCAATCATCCGCGAATTCTCGGATGTAGGGAAGTCAGGGAGCATCGGCGAGGAACGACCTGCCTTTGACGAGATGATGGAGGATTTGGGGAAATGCTCCGACATCGCTTACGTACTTTGTGTAGATGCCAGTCGGATTGGTAGGTTCCAAGAGAACGATCGCTTCCTCCAACTCAGCGTTCTACACAACAAGCATTTGATCTACACCAGCGCTGGTAAACCGCTCGGAGACGATCCGCTTTAGCAACGTTGTGGATGCCAACCTCAACTGGCGATTCGCAAGAGACTCGGCGCCAAGTCGCCATGTCCACAGGCTGATTCGCAGTTGCCGAACTAGCAATTCTCCGGCGCCGCGCCGGTAAATGCATCCATAGTGTACCCCATCTGCCTGGATAAATGGGCAGCCGAGCTGCTTGGAGGTGAAGGGAGGTGAAGGCTTGGCTGGAAGCTGAGTAAACTCCAACGCACCGGCGTGTCAAACCGGTGCGAAATAGAGATCAAAATTTCTGCTCTGGAAAATTGCAATCCTGGCTGGAAACCGATCTCCTTTTTTCATGCTCGCATATTTGGAAGAAGCAACTCCCCATCTAAAAGCTGTTCGTAAAAAATGTCAATTGGCGATACAGGGGACATTTTACTAGTCCACAAGTGACTCTCGGTAGGGCTTTCCATCCGAATACAGATTTAGACGCAGCTCCAATTTGGGACGTTTGGCTGGTGGAGCGTACTCGATAGCCTTCTTTTGCCATTCGGCCGCTTTTGCGAAATCCCCCGACTGGGCGTAGGCGGCCGCGAGGTGCCCGAGCGCGTCTTCGTCTTTCCAAACCGTCAACTCGCAAGCCTTGGTCGCGGCGTCGATCGCTTGTTTACCATCGCGATGTGCCTCATCCGTAGAAGTCGACAACAACCAAGCCTTTGACAGCCATATTTCACGATCGTCGGGACTAAGACGGATGGCCTCCTCGAAGTCAGCTCGCATGGATTCGACGTTTCCCAGTGCAGCGTGTACATACGCCCGTTCGCAATGGTTATAACCATTTCTTGAAGCACCAGGAATTAGCTCAACGCGGATGGATTCGTTCGCCTTCTCGAGCGCTTGTTCCGGCTTGCCCATGCGCCGTAACGTGCAGATGATCAACGCATGAGCCCGTGTCTTGGTTGGTTCTATCGCAATCGCATGGTCGAAATCGGCCATGGCCAAATCATACGACTTCTTCACACGAACATACAAGTTGCCACGATGGATTGAGTAGGCAGCCTCCCGCCGAAGCTCGATTGCCCGCGTATAGTCGTCAATCGCATTGTCGTATTCGCCCAGCAAATTGTATGCAGCACCTCGAAAATTCCACGAATGGTCAGATTTCGGAGTCGCCGCGATTACGCTTGTGTAGTATTCAATTGAATCGCTAAGCGACACCAATTTTGATGACGTGATCAATTCGATTCCAACCGAAAGCCGATCCCCTTTCACCTTGCTGACGAGATAAGGGAACGAAGCGTTGGGATAAAATGCACGCGGCATGAATTTATGACCGATCCACGCTTGTGGGTTTTGCTCGGCGGGCGGGATCTTCAATTGCTGTTTGGCCTGTTGAACTAACAATTGCCAAACGGCTTCGCTGTCGCTGGCTGTCCTCTGTGCCTTTTCCAAAAGTTGCTTGGCCTCGGCTTGTTGACCGCGTTGGTGCATGGCAATGGCTCGCAGCGTCAACTCCTCGGCGGTGCTCGACACGGTTGTTTCGGATTCTATTCCTTTAACGCCTATGGAACTCAACGCTTCGTCCATTCTTCCCATCTGAACATGTGCTAAAGCCAAGAGACGGCGCGCATCAGGGATGTGGGGATCCAAACGAATGGCTTCGTTCAGAAAAAGGACTGCTCGTTCCTGGCCCGCTTTGTTTGAATTGGGAGCCAACAAAAGGGACCTTCCTGCAACCAATAACTCTTTTGCTTCTGTGCTTGTGGAGAGTGGAGCCCCGTTCCATGTAAACCAGTTTCCGAGCTGAATGACGTTTTTGTGTTGGTCGATCGATAGTGGTAAATTTTTTGGTGGCCCTTCTAAAGTCGGCATTCGAAGAGTTAACAATTCCTGGCCGGTTCGACTGTCCCATACAATACATCCTCGTGGACGTTCAACATCGAATTTGAGCGAGAATGGACTATTCTTCGATAGGTTGGCCGAACCCCCAAAGCAAGTTACGATTCGATCGCCGTCACTACTGAAGGTGACATCAAGGACTTTCTCGTCGGTAACTTCCATCGCAAATATTTCAGTACCTTTTTTGGTATCGATAATCTTGGTTTGGGATTCACTGACTAAGGCTGCAGCGGTGCGGTCATCAGCGATCGCCACTGCAAAAAGTGCTCTTTCAGCACGCCAAGGCGTCCGAAAAACTTCGTTTCCGTTCTCCGCTGCCCAACCGACGACTTGCGTTTCGCCTCCATCATCGACGACCGATGCGATCAACGAACCATTTGTCGAGTTGACGGTTCCATAGCTGACGGCTTCGTGCACCCAAGATAATTTCCCTGACCTCGCTTCAAACGCTTGTATCGATACTTTCCTTGGAACAGGAGATTGAGGAAGTATCAACAATTTTTCTCCATCTGCGCTGAACTTGATTTTGCTTATGTACGGAATTTCGATGGGTGCGTTGGGTTGGGTTTGTTCGGCGCCAGAAGCTAAGTCCCAGATTCGCACAATCATTGCTGTTGGCGATGCTTCATCATTCCTAGGCACAGCAATCGCAATGCGTTGATCCTTCGGCGAGTATGCGAGATGATTGGTCAACAAAAGCCATGGTCTCTTGCTTCCAAATTTGGGATTTACTTCACATGACAAATGGTTCAAGGAAAGGATTTCGCGACCTGTTCGTGTTTCGCAAACCTTCAATATTCCAGCATTTGAGAGTTTGTCATTTTCATCCACGCTTGTCGTTACTATATAATCGCTCTTCGGACTGAAAGTCTGGTCCAGAGGATAGCCCAGTACCTGAAGTTGTATTGGTGGATTTACACCTGTCCAATCAATTAGCGTAACTTTTGGCGAACCAGGATGCGATTCCGACCATTCGTTCAAGTCTTGTGTTTGCCAGCGACCGTCGGCTGAGGTCGTCATCCAAATCGACGCCGTCATTTTTTCGCTGGGAAACGCACATTGCAATGGCCAGGTAACGATCCCTTGCTGATGCAAAGTTTGGAGACATGACGAATTGGCGTTGAATCCGAATCCACGAAGAGACGCTCCATATCCTTTTAGCAATTCAGCGACTTCGCCGGTCGTTGCGTTGACAATTGCGATGCAAGATTTCTCCTGCTCGCGGATCGAACGTAATCTCTTTTCAAAGGCTATCCATCGTCCGTCTGGACTTATGCACGAGCTAGCTGATCTTTCATACTCAAACGCTTGGACCTTGTTACCAGTCATTGCATCAAAGGTTGATATTATGTTGTTGTCATTTGTGGGGTCCTGGTTTCGGATACCGATATTCACGACATTCTTTCCATTTGGCGTAAAGACGATCTGTTGAGAAAAGACCGAACACGGTCAAGACAGCGAGACTCTTAATCTCGTTTATATTGTCGACCACAATCACAAACTGATCGACGATCTTCGAATTCGCAAAATACTTCTTTCGAAGCCGACTCAATACCTATCTGAGATCCTCGACAACAACTTTGTCACTCTTAAGGTCAATGACCCGAAGCGCGAAGCTGTACTGGGGCCAACTGCCTGATAGAGTAGCGACCCACTTTAATTTGGAAGGCATACGCCATGCCAAAGAAACCCAAGGAAATCGACTTTCGCAGGGAAGCCGAAGATCAACTCAACTCTATTAGGTCTCGAATTGGACAGGAAGTCCCACTCAGCAACCGCTACGTGCGAGGCCAGCGAGCGATTCTAGTCTCTGTCGATGGTGAAACCGCAACACTTCAGTTTCCAAATGGTGCAACGCTTGCCAATGTACCACTCCGGGATTTGGTGGGTGACAGCGGTTACTGGAAACCTTAATCATCTAATAATTGCGAATTCACTTGAGCATTGACCTAAGTTGTCACCGGCTCAACTGATAATGAATGTGTTGGGACGCTGCAGACCAACAATTCCCGCACTGCCGCAGCAATCGAACTCATGGAAGAATCAAAATGCTAGTTCTAAGTCGCAAAGTTGGTGATAAGTTAGTAATCGACGGCAACATTACTGTGGAAGTCGTCAGAGTACAAGGCAACCGGATTTCGCTTGGCATTGTTGCACCATCCAATGTAAAGATTCTCCGTGGCGAGTTAACCGAACAGCAAGCCAAGGCGCAAATTGTGGAACTAGTTGTTGAAGATGGATTATTGGTGGCCTGCTAAACTCATAAGTGGTTTGAGTCGAGGCTATCCACGACCACCTTCGCAGCAAGTCTCGCATATCCTGTGACACTTGGAGCATTGCAGCTTCGCGCGGATGTCAATCAGTGATCCGCCACAGACTGGGCAAGCCGGTTGGCACGGCTTTTCGCTCTTCTTAATTTTTGCTTCTGCAGCGTTTCCACTTGGCATGTTCTCTT
>JANLRK010000042.1:0-1144 GCA_031361585.1 Pirellula sp.
CCGGTTTGGGACTGCTACCCCTTGAAGCTTGAGTAGTTATCCCTGGTTTGTCAACTTGGCGGTCACTGATTCAGGACTGATTCAGGCAAGTCATGTTCACAGTTGTTGAGCTAGCGGCTCATCCAGTCGAATCTGGTAATCTAGCAGCTAGGCATAACCTTGTGGAAATCGCAGAAGCTTGTCGGAGGGAATCGGACGATTGCACAATAGATGGGATTCGACTTGCTACGGTAGCTGCTAGGTTGCTGGCTAGTCCGATCCTGCAGGAGTACGCCACTTTCAAATCCGGAGCTAAAGGTTTGAAGGGTGGTTGCGAACGAATTCCGGCGGGTTGTGGGAGAGTGATTCTAAGGAGCGGATTGGCGGCGTTAGTTACCGCCAGACGCGTGTTGGCAGGAATCTCAAAGTGGAAGCAGTTGGAAGTCTGCCAGGAATCTAGTGACTGAATTCGAGATTCATTAAATGAGAAACGCCTGGCTTGCCTCCAGGCGTTTCCCTCGTTCCTCTGCGCATAGAACGCAAAGATATGCTCATCTAATAATACCGTCGAACGATAAGTTTTCCAACTCGAAAGACAAGATGGAGTATCGAAATGTTGAAATTGGTTGCCTCTATCTGTAATCATGTCGTAATGGCTTCGATATCTATTGGACGAGCCTCAAGGCAGCACTTTGGTTAGTCGAAGCATTTGTTAAATCGTGCGACTTGGTTAAAATGTGTGGATTAGCGAAAATCGTAGTTTTGTGGGCACGGCTCGCAATTGACCACAAGACGCGGGAATTGTTTTGTGGGGTTTTCAACTTCCTGAATCTCGAGGTGCAACATGGCAAAGTTATTTGGATTAGTTGTGTTTACAGCTTTTGTTTTCGCTTGTGCGAGTCAATTGAATGTTGCAAACGCTGTTGACTGTTGTCCCAAGCCAGTTTGTTGCGTCCCACCGCCGCCAGTTGAAGTTTCGTGGTGCGTCGAGGATCCGTGTACTTGCTGCAAATACTCCGTATCGACTTGCTTACCGGCTTGTTGCAAGTGTGAAACGCCTTGCATAGTTGGCTGGCATCCGGGTTTGTTAGGCCGTAAGATTTTGACCTTCAAGTTCGCCTGCGGCGAATGCGTCGAAGTAGTTATCACGAAACATGGCAAAACG
>JANLRK010000074.1:0-3346 GCA_031361585.1 Pirellula sp.
GGTTTTGATAACCCAAGCTCAAATACTCGCGGTAAAGCGATTGATTAGGGAATCGATCGGCTAACTCTTGCCAGATTTCGATCGCTCGCTCGAGCATTTCGCGGCCGTCTATTTCCTGTGTGCCGACGCCTACATTGGTATAGCTTTGCGCCAGTTCCAAATGCAACAGGTCATTATCAGGATGCTCGGAGGCAAGTTGTTGACGCAACGCAAGTGCATGTTGTTCGTATTCGAGCGATTCGCTACTGGCTCCGCGAGTGCGGTAGTGATCTGCTAAGTTGACGAGAACCTTGGCCAAGCTCTGGCGGTAGTCAATCTTTGCTGTATTATCGGCGGACAATTGATCGAAGAGCTTGGCGGATTCTTCGAAGGAAGCAAGGGATTCATCGAATCTTCCCAAGTCTCGCTTGACACCGCCGAGTTGATTCAATGTTTCCGCGCGAGCTGCCTTGGATTGCTCATCGGTAGGTGCGATCTTGTGAAGCTGGTCGTAATATGGTAACGCTGCTTCGAGCAACTTGTGTCGCAGTTGACGAAAGCTTGGATGGTCCAGTTGCTCGTCTTGCGTTACGCGGAGCAAGTACGTATCGACGGCTTCCTTCGCTATTCGATAACGCTCATCGAGTTGTTGTTTTGCGATTTCGGTTTGTGCTTGCGAGTCTCGTGCCTGAATGGCTTGCCAAGTGGCGACCGCCGTGCCGATGATCAAGGCCGCGGCCACGAGCGTCGCTGCAGATAATGATGCTCGATTCCGGCTGGCTAATTTGCGAAAGCGGTAGATAGCCGATGGCGGGCAAGCGTGTACCGCTTCGTCATTGAGGAAACGTTGCACATCGTCGGCGAATTCGTTGGCCGTGTCGTAACGTCGGTTGCGGTCCTTGTCCAGCGCCTTCATTACAATCCAGTCGAGTTCGCCCCGGACCATCTTCGTCAACTTGGCCGGCTCCATCTGCCGCTGGGCCGAAATGGACACCAAAGTCTCGCCCGAATTATTTAGCCGTGTACTCGGTTTGGGCGGCTCTTCTTCTTTAATCAGGCGGAGGATCTCCGCGAAGCTTGTCTCCTTCATTCGCTTGTCACTTAGCGGGGTACTACCCGTGAGCAACTCGTACAAAAGCACGCCCAAAGAGTAGATGTCGCTGCGTGTATCAACACCCAGAGCATTCATTTCCGCTTGCTCGGGGCTCATGTATTCCAGGGTGCCGATCATCGTGCCATACTGCGTGAACAGCGTGCGTTCGGTCAGTTTTTGCTCGGTGGCCTTGGCTACGCCGAAGTCAATTACCTTGGGGACTGGTTTGCCGTCGTAAAGAGTGACCATCACGTTTGATGGCTTGATGTCGCGGTGGATAATCCCGTTTTGGTGCGCGTGCTGAATCGCTTTGCAGACGGGCACGAACAACTCCAGCCGCTGTCGGGGAGTCATCTTGGCGTCATCGCAGTACTTGGTGATCGGCAGACCATGGACCAGTTCCATGACGAAATAGGGGCGACCCGATTCGGTGGCCCCAGCGTCGAGCACTCGTGAAATGTTAACGTGGTCCATCACCGCCAAAGCTTGCCGTTCGGCCTCGAAACGCGCGATGACTTGCCGGCTGTCCATACCCGGTTTAATGACTTTGAGTGCCACTTTGCGTTTGACGGGTTCGATCTGCTCGGCCATGAAAACGGTGCCCATGCCCCCTTCGCCGATCTGCTGCAGGAGTTTGTAAGGGCCGATCTGGGTGCCGGGCTTTTCCACAAGTATTTGGTCGATTACGGGGGATGCGCCGACGATTGGCGGAACTTGAAGAAAACTGCCGAGATCCTTATGTGTAAAAATTAGTCCCTCAATGTGCCTTCGAAGATTCTCGTTTTGCGCACATGCCGCCTCAATGTATTGCAATCGCTCCTCTGGGCCGGCAATCGCAAGTGCTTTTTCAAATATGTCGCGTTCATTCATGGCAATTCTCATTACATAGGAAGGCGAAACGACGCTTCCCAATTACTATGCGAAATCCAGTGTGGAAATTCGCCAAAGAAATTGGAAGAATTTGTCCGGTAGCACCTTCAGCAGACTGGGAAGCAGCTTGGATTCAGGCTAGTCGCATCGTAACTTCTTGAGCAACCAAGCGCGTGCATATTCCCAAATGCGGTCGGCCGTTCTGGGCGAAACATTCAGAACTTCAGCTGCCTGCTTGGAGGTAAGGCCCGCGAAATACCGTAAACTGACCAATTCAGCGGCCTCTGGATCTACTTCTTCCAATTCCTTCAAAGCATCGTCCAACTCGCAGATGTCGTCCTCGGGCTCTGGCCCAACTAAAACCAATTCGTCCAGTTCTTCTCGCACCAATTCCCCGCCTCGTTTAAGACTCTGTTTGCGACGAGCATTTTCGACAAGGATGCGCCTCATCGCCTCAGAAGCTGCGGCAAAAAAATGTCGACGGCTATCCCAATGCTGCGCCTTTTCCAGATCCACCAACCGGATGTAAGCGTCATGCACCAACGCAGTAGCCTGCAGCGTTTGACCTGGCTTCTCTTGAGCCAATCGGACCGCAGCCAGTTTGCGCAATTCGTCGTAAACCAGTGGCAAGAGTTGCTCGGCTGCCGACGGATCTCCCAATTCGATTTGTGACAAGATACGGGTAACATCGGACATAAGGCGTACGCTCAAACGGAGGAAGGTTGATCCACACCAGTGTAACCACTCGTTCCTATATTTGCCTTAAGCGAATGATCTACTTTGATGCACTTGACGCAAGATACCAGGCAGCTTGAGATACTGTACTAACGCATCGCATCAAGACTCTGTTTCAAACCGGAAACAATACATCCCGAGTCTGACCCTAACGCGAGAAAGCGAAAGCCTAGCGCTTTATGTTCTTCAACAAGTTCAGGCCGTGATAGAATGCCTGCGGTCTTGCCATGTCTTTCGCAGGCCACCACAACCTTTTTAAGCGCCGCTAAAAAATGAGGTTTGGTGAAATCGCCTGGGCAACCGAGATTGACCGAAAGATCAAGTGGACCGACAAACAGGACATCTATACCCTCAACAGCAGCAATGTCCTCTGCTGCCTCGACGCCCTGTGAAGTTTCGATTTGGACGACTACTAAACTGCGTTGATTTGTCGTTTGAAAATAGTCGGTCCAATCCCGGCCGAAGTTGGTGGCTCGAATGATCCCAGCGACGCCACGCGTCCCAAGTGGCGGATACTTCATGGTTTGGACGGCCCTCGCCGCGTCCTCTGGCGTACTCACATAGGGAAACATGATCCCCGCAGCACCGCTATCCATGACAAATTTTACGTCGTCTGCATCGACGCTTCGAATGCGAACGATCGGCGATGCACTGGATCCACGGCACGCC
>JANLRK010000112.1:0-14287 GCA_031361585.1 Pirellula sp.
TGTTTTCAAGGAATCATCGTGTTGAAATGGATTGAATCGAAACTGCTTTCTTCGAATCTCCCAGCCGGTAAAGCACTTCGCCAACTGCTGAACATCGGCCTCAGTAAAGTTGCCTTCTCCCAAGCAAAACAATTCCATCAATTCACGGGCGAAGTTCTCGTTAGCATGGGCCTTGCGGTTGGCAACACTGTCCAGGTAAATAAGCATGGCCGGATCTTTGGCAATTCCCTGAACCAAGCTTTGGAAATTGCCTAAAGCATGATTGCGCAAAAGCAAATTCTGCGTGTACATGAGCTCAGCGTCTTGAACTTTTTCAGCTCCGGTTGCAAAATGACCATGCCAAAACAAGGTCATCTTCTCGACCAGTGGAGTCGGTGTGTTCAACATGCGATGAAGCCACCAAGCCGCCAACTGTTTTACATCCGAGGTAGCAAGAACTGCCTTCGCTAGCTCGGACGAATCTTTTTCAAAAGAACCAAGGTCTGAGCTGTCGTCAGCGACACTTCGTATCATCTTGCCGACAACATCCTCCGGTCGCAACGAGAGCGTTGCCTGAAGCTGTTCTTGTGGCGCACCAAAACCCGAACGGCGAAGCAACAGCGACGCGCGACGACTATCCCAGGGCTCAGCCTCGGATGGCTCCCAAGTTTGCCATGCCACGATGGGATCTATATCTTCAAGCCGTGCGGTCGTAGGAATCGTTTTTGAGTTCATGCAAGACTTCAATCGTTCGTCTGCTTCTGGCTCTGGAGTTCAAAGTGTTGACGCAACTGCAGGAGTGCAGAGTCAACGAGCAGTTCTCCGCTTCCCTCTGCACATCGGGCGGAGACTACTTCGTAGTTGCCTTGCGCATAGGCTTGTCGGGTTGGCACATAACCGATCGAACCGTTAGCAAGTTCATTGATTGTTGTGGTGGCGAAGGGAGAACCATCTTTGATCGCGAGCCCAAGTTGGACAAAAATTTCGCCTGGCATGGCAACCCAAGCTATTTCCGTTCCCAATGAGATTACTTGCACTTCCGCTTCGATGGGGTCTCCTTTTCTCGCTTCCACGTCCAAAACTCGGAAGGCCTCTACCATTTCCATAAAAGGCGGTTTCTTTTCGCTATTGGCACGTTCCGAAATGGAATTGGCCCATTCGATACGATCGGCCGAGTGCATGGCCAATGGTAGTTTTACCATTTGTTTTGTCGCGTGCAATCGATGGCTAGAAATCGACGCGAGATTGTTCCAGCTTCGAAGCACAGCACCTGCAAGTCGGGTTCCAATTCGAGCGGCTTCAGTATGACCTTTTTGATCGTAAGCGTGCCTTACGTCGATGTGATTTACATCACCACAACAGCCAGTTGAATACTGCAAATGGCATTTCTCTCCGAATACTCTTCCTAACGTTTGCTCCATGGTAAAGGGCATATCAGCGCTCCATTGCGTTCCACTGACGGTGTCGAGGTGAATCGAGAAATTGTTTAGCAGTCCGTCGAGTTCACCCTGTTTACCATAGAAGGCAACCATCGGTATCCGATCATCGGTAGGCCCCGCTTCGCGAACGATCCGGGGATTCAATTTCCCAGGATTCCAGCCGACCGTACCGTCCTTCATAAAGAATCGTCGGTTGAATGCCAGTTTTGGTTCTTGGCCAATCGTGTGTCGAACGGTCCGTGGTTGTTTCGATGCAATCGCGTTGGTTACGCAATCCGCGATCTTGCTCGGCAGTTCAAGCATGTATTGCTTTGTTTCGATCGCATCGTTACCGAATCGGTTGTACCGAGAAGAGTTTGGATCGAACAATACAGGCCCTGTATGCGAGTGAGTTGCACTGATCTGGATACACTCGGCCGGGAGACTGGATCGCTTGGCTATTAGATCACGGGACTGGTCGACGAGCCAATTTGTGGTTGCTATCAAGTCTATAGAAACCACGGCAACCGAAGTCGTTCCGTCATCCATGACAGTGGCCTTAGCCCATAGAGGATCATGGGTCTCGGTCGAAAGCCTCGAACCATAGTAGCCCGCCATCGGAGTTGGGCGGACCGGCGTAATATCAACCTCGGCAAAGCCCACTTGCAAAAGTGGACTTTCCTTAGACTGAGCCAATAACGGACTGACCGTCAAAGGCAACCAACAAGAGAAGGCACACCAAAACAATCTTTGCCGAGATGAATTTGCCATAGAACATTTCGTTTCGAGTTGGTTTTGTAAACAGATTGGCTTCTTCAACTTATTTATAGTCTGTTTTCTGCGGGCGTATCGAATGGTTCCTGGCACTTGCTTCGAAAATTGTGTAACCCCGAGCCGTATGCGACGGCTTTGCAGAGCTGCCGTCGCCTACGGCTTGAGGGCAAACGATAGCGGTATGTGACTGTACCCTGGATTGCGAAATACCACGGAAATCGTTATCTTCGCGGCCTGCAAAGCCATTGCGAATCGTCCATTCTATACTGATTTCCCAACAATTATCTAAAGTCGAACCGATGAACGCACCTACTCACACGCTTCGCCAACTGGCCATCAACACCATCCGTACCTTGAGTATGGATGGCGTGCAGGCCGCAAATAGTGGCCATCCGGGTACTCCGATGGCGTTGGCTCCCGTTACGTTTCAGTTGTGGACCGAAGCACTTCGTTACGATCCCATGAATCCGGACTGGGCAAACCGCGATCGATTTGTGCTTTCCTGTGGCCACGCGTCCATGTTGCTTTATTCGATGATTCATTTGGCGGGCATTCGAGGTGTCGATGCGCATGGCAAGGTAACCAACAACGAATCGATCACACTCGACAATATCAAAAACTTTCGCCAGTTGCACAGTCCATGTGCAGGCCACCCAGAGTTGGGTTATGCGGCTGGAATCGAGACAACGACCGGTCCGCTTGGACAAGGCATCGGCAATTCAGTTGGAATGGCTATCGCCGGTAAGCACCTGGGGGCCAAATACAACAAACCTGGCTTCGATCTGTTTGACTACGATGTCTATGCCCTTTGCAGCGATGGCGATTTGATGGAGGGCATCTCTTCCGAAGCGGCCTCCATGGCCGGTCACTTGAAGCTTTCAAATCTTTGTTGGATCTACGATGACAACGGGATTACGATTGAGGGGCATACCGATCTTGCCTTCACCGAAAACGCCACTCAAAAATTCCAAGGTCTCGGTTGGAATACAATTCTCGTCGAAGACGCAAATGACTTAGCGGCTCTTCAAAAGGGATTCGATGCTTTCAAGGCGACCACTGACAAGCCGACGCTGATCATCGTCCGCTCGATTATTGGCTTCGGTTCACCGAACAAAGCGAATACGCATAATGCACACGGGGCTCCCCTGGGCGAAGAGGAGATTAAGTTAACAAAGAAAGCCTATGGTTGGCCAGAGAACGAAAAGTTTTATGTACCTGAGACAGTTAAACAGTACTTTAAGGATACGATGGGCGAACGTGGCAAGAAGGCTCAATCGGACTGGACAAAACTCTTTTCGGACTACCAAACAAAATTCCCGAAGGAAGCAGGTGAAGTTGACTGCATCATCCATCGAAAACTTCCGTCCGGCTGGGACAGTGGTCTCAAGCCTTTCGCAGCCGATGCAAAGGGGTTGGCAACCCGCGTAAGCAGTGGCAAAGTGCTCAACATGCTTGCACCAAACCTGCCGAACTTGATCGGTGGTTCGGCCGACTTAGCGCCATCGACCATGACGCTCCTCGACGGTCAAGGGGACTTCGGACCGAGTAGTTACGGCAGTCGCAACATGCATTTCGGCATCCGCGAGCACGGTATGGCTTCGGCGCTAAATGGAATGAGTTTGTCGGGTTTGAGGGCTTACGGCGCAACGTTTTTTGTGTTCACTGATTACATGCGACCATCGATGCGTTTGAGCAGTATCATGCATCAGCCCGTCCTATACGTTTTGACACACGATTCCATCGGTTTGGGCGAAGATGGTCCAACTCACCAGCCAGTCGAACATTTAGCCGCCTGCCGCGCCATACCGGGTTTGTATGTCTTCCGACCTGGCGACGCTAACGAAGTTCTCCATTGTTATAGGGCTGCGATGCAAATGACAAATCATCCTTCGGCCATGGTTTTGTCAAGACAAAACGTACCGACCATGGACCGCACCAAATTGGGCGACGCGGCAGGCGCCGAAAAAGGGGGCTACGTACTAAGCGACTGTGCTGGCAAACCACAAGCGATCATTATGGGAACGGGCACGGAGATCCCGATCTGCATGAAAGCTCAAGAGCTGTTAGCCGCAGAAGGTATTATGACCCGAGTCGTGAGCGTGCCCTGCTTTGAATTGTTCGACGATCAAACACCAGACTACCGAGCGAGTGTTTTGCCCAAGGACGTGATAACGAGAGTGGCATGCGAAGCAGGTATTCGACAAGGCTGGGACAAGTACATTGGTGCAGATGGTCAGTTTGTTGGGATGAGCACCTTTGGCGCTTCGGCTCCATTCGATCAGCTGTATAAACACTTCAAAATAACTGCCGAGCAGATCGCGTCGCAAGTGAAAATGATAAAGACGTAGTTGGTTGAGCCGGCTGGCCGAACGCCCGCGCTCGAGGCTTGAGGGCCGCGAGCGGTTAAACATCAGCTACCTACTTGCGACTTGTTTAACGCGCAACGGCGGTTTAAGCCGTGTTAATCGCCAGCCATCGCCTACGGCTCGGGTTAAACGAGGGCTGACCCGTTCTGCGTGAGCGCATCGATTTGTTGGATCACTTCGGTATCGAGCTTGAGATGCATCGCTTGCAATGACTCGATGATTTGCTCAGGGCGTTTAGCACCCAACAGAGCGACACTAACTCCTGGCCTGGTTAACGACCATGCGACGACCAATTGCGACACCGTGCAATCGAGCTCGTCCGCAATATGCCTAAGCCGGTCAAGGACATTTTGAGCTTTTTGCCACGCTTGGCCCTGAAAGATCGGGTAGGTTAGGCGACGGTCAGTTGGGTCAAACACATTATCCCTTTTTAAATGGCCCGACAACAATCCTTTCATCAGTACCCAGTAACACACCATCGAGACATTGTGTGCCATTGCGACAGGAAGCAACTCGCGAACTGCATCTTGCTGAAACATATTGAAATAAGGTTGAAAGGCAACGATTGGGCAGACCGCAGCAAATCGGTTGGCTTGTTCAGAATTCACATTAGAGACTGCCGCATAGCGAGCCCAACCACGCTTGCAAATCTCCGCGATTGCTCCGGCTGAATCTTCGATGGGCACGGAGGGATCCGGGCAATGCAAATACATTACGTCTACGTAGTTCATGTCCAATCGTAACAAGCATTGCTGAGCCTGAGCGATGAGTGTCTCCGGTCTACCATCGACGACCCGTTGTTTCAGTTCGTCCCAATGGGTTCCGACTTTGTGCGCGATGACGGCTCGGTCGCGATCGTTTCGCAAGGCTTGACCCAACAACCGATCGCTGCGACCGTCATAGCCATACGAGTAGGCCGTATCGAAAAAGTTAACCCCATGATTGATGGCAGCGCGAATGGTCGCAATAGACAATTCGTCGGTAACATCCAAGGAACTAATCCCTGACATTGGCCAGCAGCCCAATCCGACTCGGCTGACGAATAAGTCGGAAGAACCCAGTCGTGTCAAGTGCGCAGCGTCTATTTGATTCGGCATAATTCGGCATGGAAAAAGGATATGCATTTAGCACGCAACGCAATCGAGCAATTATTCCCCTTCGAGAGCAATCACTAGCTCGCGCGTCGCGCTATTCTTGGGCAATGGTTGCAATCGCGATTGTACTCTTTCCTATGCGGATGACAGCGAGGCATTATTGCTATATGCTTTCGGAGGCAATATTCCAGTCATTGAACGCAGAATCCCCCAAAACCAACATTTTCTTCCCATGACCGAAATAATCGTTCCGTCCGTTGGCGAAAGCATTTCTGAAGTCCAAATTGGACAGTGGCTAAAGAAAGAGGGCGACTGGGTCGCAGCCGGAACCGATCTAGTCGATCTCGAAACCGAGAAAGCATCGGTCCAGATATCTGCTCCCGAAGATGGGATTCTTGTGAAAATTTTGAAGCAGAGCGAAGAATTTGCTGCCGTTGGCGATGTGATTGCTTCCTTTCAAGCCGCCCCGAAGACTGCAGCAGCGCCAGCCGTTCTAACTCCAACTCTCGTTGCGTCCGAACCGGCAGCCTCCATTTCCGCTTCGCCGCAATCAGCAGCAGCGACTCGCGTGATGCCAGCGGCCCAAAGGATGCTTGCCGACAACCAACTAACCGCAGGTCAAGTCCCGCCAACTGGCCCCGGTGGTCGACTGCTTAAAGAGGACGTTGCTCGCTTTGTTTCGCAAGCGGCTTCCACCGCCAGCTCGATCGCAGTGAACGCAGGAGTCGCGGCAACGGCTGCAGCCACTATCGTTGGAAAAGCAGTCGCCAGCGCGACCAGTTCTACGTCGATCCCCCCCACTCCAGCCGTTGTTCCATCGCAGTCCATGATGCAACAGGGCACACCGAATCGTAGCGAAGAGGTCAAGCCGATGAGCATGATCCGCCGAACGATTGCAACTCGATTGGTTCAAGCGCAACACAATGCAGCTTTGCTGACAACGTTCAATGAAGTCAACATGCAACCGGTCATGCAACTCCGAACCAAATACAAAGATGCGTTCAATGAAAAGCATGGAGTCAAGCTGGGCTTTATGTCCTTCTTTGCGAAAGCTGCCTGCGAAGCACTCAAGCGATTTCCGTCGGTGAACGCAGAAGTCAGAGGCAATAATGTCGTCTATCGAAACTACTGTGACATTGGGATCGCTATCGGTGGCGGCAAAGGGCTAGTCGTTCCCGTTCTCCGAAACGTAGAGAAGATGGGCTTCGCCGAGATTGAACGGACGATAGGCGAATTTGCATCCCGCGCACTGTCCAATAAACTGATGCCAGACGACCTTGAGGGAGGCACTTTCACGATTAGCAACGGAGGCATCTACGGTTCGCTCCTCTCGACTCCGATCGTAAACCCGCCACAAAGCGGTATCCTCGGTCTACACTCCATCCAAGACCGTCCAATTGCACTGAACGGTGAAGTCGTGATTCGCCCAATGATGTACTTGGCACTAACCTATGATCATCGCATCGTCGACGGTCGGGAAGCGGTCTCGTTTTTGAAAACCATCAAGGACGTCATCGAAGACCCCTCGCGACTCTTCCTAGAAATCTAGTTTTCAGTAGCGGTTGGTTAGTCGTTCGAAACAGTCGCGATCGCAGATTGCGTCAGGAAAGACGTTTCGCTTTCCCATGTTCCTCACAATCAATTTAAACCGTTTACCTATGAGGTTTCGCATTGGCTGATTTCATATCCGTAAAATGGTCTCCGATTACCGATTTGCCGACTGATTGGAAAATCACACTGTATAATACTCAGGATGTGATGCTTGAACCCGCTTCATGCAACCTGGACATGTTCCTACCGGAACGCGAAAACCGGTAACCATCGGAACGATGGGAGGCAGGTCAGACTGATACTGGCTATGAATTACCACATTCTCAAGATCACATTGGCAGTCAGGGCAAGGAATAACAGGAACGTCAACAACACGATCGACCTTGTCTGGTGTGGGCTTTGTCGCAGGCTCGTGCCCGATCGGGCGACCAGACTTGAGGTGCTCTTCGGGCGGCTTTTTACGAGACGGACGTACTCGCTGAGGAGCGGCACTTCGTTTCGACGCTCGAGTCTTAGACTCCAACTTGTTGGCCAATCGCTTCACTTCAGCCGCAAGATCAGCAACTTGTTTCTCAAGTTCCTTGCAGCGGGTACAATCAGGTTGTGGCGATTCCGTTTCCATCGCCCCAACATAACCCATTTTCACATTAGACTAAAATACCAGTTTCAACCCGGTAAACACGTACGACCATTTACTAGACTTCCATCCGTATGCCTTCTTCGTTCACGAGCGCCCTTTATCGATATATTCCAGCGTTAGATTCGTTACGTAGCTACAGTCTCGGACATTTTAAGCGAGACATGTTTGCGGGTTTGACGGTAGCAGCTGTGGCCGTTCCGCAGGCCATGGCCTATGCCAGTATCTTTGGAATGCCGGTCGAAATGGGGCTCTATACGGCGATCATTATGACGGCCGTTGGCGCATTGCTCGACTCGTCAAAGCAGTTGATCAATGGGCCGACCAATGCGATTTCGATCGCCATGTTCAGCGCTCTTTCGATCGTTCCTGAAAACCAACGCGTCTCTGCGGCGATCATGATGGCATTCTTCATCGGCTTGATCCAAACGGCGATTGCCCTGCTTCGCTTCGGAGATCTGTCACGTTTCATTTCCCATTCCGTCATCGTGGGCTTTACGTTGGGAGCCTCTGTACTTTTGTTCCTGGACCAATTGAAGAACGTTTTTCAATTCAAAGGAACAGCCGAAAAGACGGATCACTTCTTAGTCCGATTTTGGAGTGACATGACCAATGGCGGGTCCGTCCACTGGTCAACCGTAGGGATCGCGGTGATGACCATCATTTCTGCAATCGCAATTCGATTGCTGAACAAGCGGTACCGACTCGGGCTTCCGGAATTGTTGTTGGCGATTGCCCTTTCGTCGGTTGTGCTGCTGGTGATGGATCCTAGCAAGCAATCTGGGGTATTGCTACAACCACCGGTGCCGCGAACGCTTCCCACATTTGAAAGTCCGCCAATCGATTGGGGGCTTGCAAGAAATCTATCGAGTAGCGCGGCGGCGATTGCTTTTCTGGGACTGCTCGAGGCGATGGCGATGGCCAAATCGATTGCCTCCAAAACCGGGCAAAAACTGGACATGAACCAACAGTGCCTCAGCGAGGGACTTGCCAACATGGCTGGCAGTTTCTTTCGTTGCTTCCCCGGATCGGGGTCATTGACCCGATCCTATATCAATCATACATCAGGCGCCGCCACGCAATGGTCGGGTGTGATCAGTGCGTTGGGCGTCGCCGCTACGATTTTGGTTCTCGCACCCTTTGCGCAGTACATCCCCAAAGCTGCTTTGGCGGGGGTATTGATCCTGACAGCTGCCCGCATGAACGATCTCAAAACGTTGGGCTACTATTTGAAAGCGACGAAGTTTGATCGCTGGATCTTGATCGCGACCGCGTTATCATCCATTTTGATTTCTGTTGAATTCTGTATTTTGATAGGCGTTTTTCTTTCGTTCGCATTCTACGTACCGCGAGCCGCTCATATCAAAATGAATGAACTCACGGTTACGAGCGATCGCGTGATCCGCGAAGTCGTCTCATCGGACATTCGATGTTCCTACATACGCGTATTCAATTTCGAAGGAGAGATGTTTTTTGGTTGCGCTCCCGAACTGGAAAGGCAATTGGATACCATTCGCGAGGACTCGCCTGACAGTCTGAAGGTTATTGTCTTACGACTCAAACGAGTAAACAATCCCGACGCGGTTTGCATGGACGTACTACAGCGGTTCGTCGAAAAGATGCAGGCACGTCACGTCGTCATTATGATATCCGGCATCAAGGAGGCGATGGCCCATACACTCTCGAATGTCGGAATCACGCAGTTGGTCGGTCAAGAGAACGTCTTTCGGGAAGAATCCGAAATTTGGGCAAGCACCGTAACGGCTATGAAGAAAGGCTATTCGCTGCTCGGTGAAAACCATTGCCAACACTGTCCTAATCGAGCCATAGCACGCGAACAGCGCAGCGACTGGTCGTACATGATATGAACAACGCGTAGGTCCGGCTGTACTCAGCCGGAAAGCAAGCATGCCTCAACCCATACCAACCTCGAAGCGCCGAACCAATTCCTGGAAACGATTGGCGAAGGTGGTATTCACGACGTACCTCGGAGCCCTACTTGTGCTGATGTTTTTCGAACGCGCCTTGCTGTTCCCAGCCCCGTCGATCGAAAATGGAGATTGGCATGCAGACAAGTTCGGAGCTCAAGAGTCCTTCGTCGAGAGCACCGACAAAACCAAAATCCACGTATGGACATTTGCCAACGCCAATAGCAACAGGACTCTCCTCTTTTGCCATGGCAATGGCGAGACCCTCGGTTTTCTAGGCGAAGAGCTCGCCGATATTCGAGACCGTTGGAATGTCAATGTTGTAGCCTTCGATTTCCGCGGCTACGGCAAAACAGGTGGCGTTGCTACTGAAGCTGACATCTTGTCGGATTCGGTGGCCGTGGCAAAATGGATCGATTCAAATCCGCAGTTTCGAGATCATCAACGGATCGTCTTCGGGCGATCACTCGGGGGCGCGTCGGCGGTGGAGATCGCAACCAAAACCAAAGTCGACGGACTGATCTTGGATAGAACGTTTTCGTCCATTGTAGACGTCGCTGCGGACCGATACTTCTTTTTCCCGATTCGACTTGTCATGCGAAATCAGTTTCGTTCGGTTGAGAAGATCCCGAATTACATCGGTCCGCTACTTCAAATGCACGGCGACGTCGATGAAGTCGTCCCGTATCGCTATGGCAAGAAGCTTTTTGACGCTTGCGCTACACAACGAAAAGAGTTTTTGAAAGTTGTAGGCCTGCATCACAACGACCCATGGCCCAAAGAATTTTGGGATGCAGGTAGAAAGTTCATAGAAAAACTCTAAGCGATATGAAGCGACCAAAACCACTTGAACTACCGAAGCTAGAGCAACTCGATTTCGATTGGGATGATTCGGCGAAAATCCCAACCGCGATCGGGAGTATCTTGCAGGACGCAGATCAAGTTCTGCAAACCTACTGGGATCAATGGACCAAAAAACCGATTGAGCAATACGTGGCCTGCGATTTCCGCGACGTTTGGCATGCACTGTCCAAACTCACCGAAAGCAAACTGGCCAAGGGCAACACGTTTTGCGAATGGGGGTGCGGGTTTGGAATTGTAACTGGCCTAGCATCGCAACTTGGATGGGAAGCGATAGGCATCGAAGCCGAATCCTTTTTGGTCGACCAAGCCAATCGTTTTTTGGTCCGCAATCGATTGAAGGGGGAGATTTTGCATGGCAACTTTCTACCTAGAGGAAGCGAGCGACTTGCTGGCTCGCAGTCAAACCATGCGTCATTGTTCCATCAGATAGAGAACGCTTATGAACAGCATGACCTCGAACTGGATGACTACGCTTTGGTGTTCGCTTATCCATGGCCCGGCGAGCATCATTTTTTGCAAGAGGTTTTTCGTCAGTATGCGGGAGACGGAGCCCTCATGCTGATGTTCCTTGGTCCGTACGAGATTGAGTTGTATCGGAAAAATGGGGCGTAAGTAAAGTGTGCCAAAACAAGCTCAACATGGGGCAAGCCCCCACTGAGCTAGGAGGCTTTCCCACTTTCGAATGCTTGCAAAAAACGTGGGGCCGTTCGCCTTGTTTAGCTTGGAAGCAGAACAATCCAGCAGGACAAGCCTGCGGTATTCAGACCAAGTTGAACGAGAACGTTCGGCTATCTTCGACCGTCGGCGATTCTCGCGGATTGCAGTTCAGGATTCGGCTTCATGTAGGCTGAGAGAGCTTCGGAAACGGTCGCAATCGTTGCAACGGATTCACTCGTGCAGCCAACCGATTGATTTCCAACAATCGCAACGAACGATGGAAATTTCGGATCGGAAATGCCACCTCCAAAAACCAGTCCATTGGGCTTCAAATCGAACCGAACGCCCAACTGACTCGCAGGTACCTTTGCCCCTAAGGCAATCCAACGAAGATCGCTTCTTTCCGCACGAAGCATTTTTGACCTGGAAATTTCATCTAACCAAGCCGAATCGACAACACATGACTCGCTCTTCAACGAGCCTCGAAGTTCGCGAACGTCACCATTGATGACTACGGCTTGTTCAATACTAAGCTCACCAAATCCTTGCAGCTGGTTTTGAAAAGGCAACGACGCAACGGACAAGTCCACCGACTGAACATGGCCCTGAACGGCCGCTTGCCAGTTCTGCTTCCTTTGCGACCAATCGATCGTACCTCGAAAGCTCGCTTGCGCTCCAAGATACTGTAGGGACGGAAATCGCTCACTCAATATGCGGCAGGGGATAGCCACGTCAGGTGACACGATTTTCCATTTTGTGGATTCCTCGACGTGATTGCGATCGACCCGAAAAGAAGCTTGACGAAAGGACTTTTGCCCCTCAAGTGAAAAAGTCACCTTCAACGTAGAAGTTAGGTCAGTCGGAATGAGACCCACCTCGATGTGCTGAAACTTAAGCTTGTTCTGACCGTCGTCAACTACGAGTTCGGGTACTGACAACCTGAGCAGGCTTGCGGTCTTTTGCGGTCGACATAGAAACCAGTCGTGAATGGACTGCATTGCGCTTTGGACGTGTTGTCCATTCAATTCCGGTGAGATCAGATCGACCGACCAACCACTCCGATCCATCGCAATATTTGCCTGTGCCACCGTGAGTATTTCTCGCCCGGTCTCCGGATTGGAGCAGACTAATCCATGGGCGCGGATTTGGTTGGGGTTGGGAAACTCAATTGAGTTGAATTGAACATCGACGCCAAGATTGTCGCTAAAGCGGCGTTGCCATTGGTTTTTTTGATAGCTTTGATACCAAGGTGTAAGCCGCAGTACGCTATAACCCGCAACACCAAGAACCGGAACCAATGCTAGCCAAAGAAATACCATTCGACACAGCGCCCGCTGAGTCGACTCATAAAATCGAAGTCTTTTATTCCTGGGATAGGGGGGCATCCGGAGAGCCAAGGAGAAGCTGCAATTTCAAAACGAATGGCACCTTGGTGTGAATACCAAAATCAGCTCCTTGGGGCAAGTTGAAAAGAAAGTAAGGAACGCTGCGAGTTCATCTCGTGGCGGAGAATCCAACTACGTACGTTCCGTCCTCTGCCAACAATTTTTCCGTCGATCACCAAAACAGAGCCGATGGGGATTCCGCCTTCGTCAAGTCCTTTTTGGGCTTCTTCGATAGCAGATTTTATGAACTGGTCCATTGCATTTCCAACGTGAAAAAGTTTTAAAAAATTTGGCCAGTGACCAACCGTGTCACGGGGATGGTTCACAATTTCTTAACCCTAGCCGCAACCGCTAGTTAGCAACAGCTGTAGGCCCGAAAAAGCCAAAGACGGTTTTCACGCCATTGGTTCCAAAGCCCGTATGGGCAAGCCTTTACGGACTGGAAGAATCAAAATTTGACACGGCTATCAGAATCGATACACTGCTGCCAAATGACTCAACATGTTGTGCCATCATTCCCACGGGATACTACCTGTAGTGGTTTTTGGCCAGTATGGTTGCTAACGAAGGACTTGCCAAATCGACCGGGCCAGCCAATCGTTGGTGTTGGGTCGGAAGCTTTTCCTTTGGGTACGAAACCCCGGTCGAAACGGAATTTTCTAAGTTTGGTAGCATGGCAGCTCGATTGGCATCGCGGTTCCTATTGCTGCTTCAATTCATCCACGTCTAACGGAACTACTGTCTAACGGCAATACTTTTTCGAGGGAGTCGAACGAACGCATGGCAACTGTAGAAATGGGACGCGAGCGTCGCAGCAAGTCACGGACAACACAAGAAGCTCGCGGCGAACGCGGCGGGCTTAAAATTGAAAGCCGATTCTGCCCAACAAAAGTGGCAAGTCCTTTTGATACCGTTCAATGGGAAACTCGGAGCGCCGCCATCAAGGACGAGAGCGGTAAGGTACTCTTTGAGCAGACCAATTGCCAAATTCCATCGGGTTGGAGCCAGCTGGCTACCAACGTTGTCGTGAGCAAATATTTTTATGGCGATCCAACGAACGTCGAGGAGCGCGAGTATTCGGTTCGTCAGTTGATTCATCGAGTGACCCGCACCATTGCAGATTGGGGCATTGCGGACGGCTACTTTGATACGCCGGAAGACGGCGAAAATTTCTATCGCGACCTTAGTTGGCTCTGCTTGCACCAACACGGAGCTTTCAACTCGCCAGTTTGGTTCAATGTAGGTCTCTACCAACAATACAATGTAGTCGGAACCAAATGCAATTGGCGGTACAACGTCGAAGCCGGCCAGGTCGAGCAGCCTGAAAATCCATATGAGTACCCACAAGGCTCAGCATGCTTTATCCAAAGCGTGGATGACAACATGGAGGACATCATGCGCCTTGCGACAAGCGAGGCCATGCTGTTCAAATTTGGATCGGGGACCGGAACAGACTTGTCCACCATCCGCAGTAGCCGAGAGAAGCTTTCTGGCGGTGGTAAGCCGAGCGGGCCTCTTTCATTCATGCGTGTCTACGACCAGATTGCAGCCGTTGTGAAATCTGGCGGCAAGACGCGACGAGCTGCAAAGATGCAGTCGATCAAGGTTTGGCATCCTGACATTATGGAATTCAT
>JANLRK010000129.1:0-7548 GCA_031361585.1 Pirellula sp.
AGAATCATTCTCGTCCCTTGGTATTTGTCCTCCAAATGCGGAGTATGAATCAAGATTTGTTGTTTGTATTTAACCGCCAAGTCAACGTGCTCCATGAAGACCGTGGCTTCGTTGCGAGTGTTTTTGTTGAGCCCGATCTCGCCGATTCCTAACACATTCTTGCATTCAAGAAATTCGGGAATCATCGCAATCACTTCTCGAGACAACGAAACGTTTTCAGCCTCTTTCGCGTTGATGCACAACCAAGTGTAGTGAGCGATACCGTATTGAGCTGCACGTTTCGGTTCGAAGTCGGTGAGCTGACGAAAGTAGTCTCGGAAGCTATCAACGCTCCCACGATCGAATCCAGCCCAGAACGCCGGTTCACTGATAGCGACGCATCCCATCCTAGCCAACGTTTCGTAGTCGTCGGTAGTGCGAGAGACCATGTGCAAATGAGGATCGATGTAATCCATTGGGCTAGCTACCCTTCTTTGCGATCGACATTTGAGATTGCCATTGAGGATCGTATTGTCGGCTCATGAGCAATTGCACACGCTTGGCTTTTTCAACTTCGTCGTCACACAGGACCTGCATGCCCTGCATCAGAAGCTGCATGTTCTTTGAATCCTCGACGTCACCGGTGGCCCGCTCAATGCGATCAAGCGTCGCAGCGAGTTCGACAATCCGGGCTCGGGCGATCATGAAGTCGTCGGCAACAATTTGCTCCGCACTTCGTTCAACCATTATCTGCTTAGTATTCATGGCTCGCTATCTTTGGGCGTTTCGGCTACGGTCGGCACCTTCTGTACCGCTTGACGAATGCGGCGTTGATTCACTTCGTCCGCTAGCATCGATAATACTTCAGCGACGGGTTTTGTGCCAATTTCCCCTTCGATTCGGTCTCTCAAAGCGATCGATTTGGTTTCTGCTTCGCGAGGACCAACGACGGCCATGTAGGGAATCAATTCGACTTGAGCGTCGCGTATTTTGGCTTGGACCTTGGCTCCTCGCAGGTCGACTGTCACTCGGAAACCTGCATCCAAAAACTGCTTCTCAAGCTCCAATGCGTAGTCGTTGGACTTCTCGCTGAGCGGGCAGATTCGCACTTGCTCTGGAGCCAGCCACATCGGAAAGGCACCCGCGAAATGCTCGGTCAACATTCCAACAAAGCGTTCCATCGAACCAAAAGGGGCTCGGTGAATCATGACCGGGCGATGCGTTTTGTTGTCCGAGCCGATGTACTCCAGTTGAAAACGTTCCGGCAAGTTGTAATCAAGCTGGACAGTTCCTAATTGCCATTGTCGGCCGATACAATCTCGCACCATGAAGTCCGCTTTCGGGCCGTAGAATGCAGCCTCCCCCTCAGCCTCCTCAAAATTCAAGCCTGATTCAACAAGCACACGGCGCAAGCCAGCTTCGGCCTTTTTCCAGTTCTCTTCGCTGCCAACGTATTTGTCGCTCGTTGGATCTCGCAGCGAAAGCTGGACACGATAGTCCTTTAGTCCTACCGACTCCAAGACCATTCGAGTTAGTTCAATCGTATTGCGGAACTCCTTTTCCACCTGATCTTGAGTGCAAAAAATGTGCGCGTCGTCTTGGGTTAGGCCGCGCACGCGCAGCATGCCATTGAGTTCCCCGGTTTGTTCAAATCGATAAACCGTTCCGAACTCGAAAAGCCGCAATGGCAACTGCTTGTACGAACGCGGCATCGCCTTGAAAATCTGAGCATGATGCGGGCAATTCATCGGCTTGACCAAATAGCGCTCATGCAAACGTTGCCATGCTTGAAGGACAGCAGTCTTCTCTACGACCGATTGCTCCGGTTTGTATGCCTTGATCTCGCAGCCAAGGACCTCAGCGGCTTGCATGAACGCTTGTTCGTGTGCGACCGGCAATCCGTCTTTCGATTCCAATCGTCGAATCCATCCATCGACTAGGGCACCGCCATCATTTACAAACAATGGAGGGAACTGGCTGTCTCGATAGTATGGAAAGTGACCACTGGTTTCATACAGTTCGACCCGACCCAAGTGCGGACTATAGACCGGTTCGTATCCCCGTTTAAGCATTTCCTTGCGGAGGAAGTCCTCGAGCAAGCTTCGAATGCGAGCGCCCTTGGGAAGCCAAAGGCACATGCCTGGCCCAACCTCACTCGATATCTGAAAAAGCCCTAATCGCTTTCCGATAACTCGATGGTCGCGCTTCTTGGCCTCTTCAACTTGGTCCAAGTGCGCTTGCATATCCTTGGGGCTAAACCAAGCTGTTCCATACACTCGCTGAAGCTGCAGACCAGCAGCGTCCGCCTTCCAATATGCACCCGCAATACTCATCACCTTAAATGCCTTGATCCGACCCGCATCCGGAATATGTGGTCCACGGCAAAGATCGACGAATTCACCTTGTCGATAGAAACCTAACGTTTGCTGATCGGACAAACCGGATTGGATATGTTCGACCTTGAGTGTCTGTTTCATATCTCGACACAACTCGACGGACTGATCGCGATTGAGCGAAAACTGCTCGAATGGCTCGGCCAGTTCAATGATCTTAGCCATTTCGGCTTCGATCTTGGCGAAGTCGTCCTCGTTCAACTTTTGGGGCAAGTCGAAATCATAATAAAAACCATTCGCAATGGTCGGGCCGAATGCTAGCGAAACGTTTGGGTAGAGCCGCATGATGGCTCGAGCCATCACGTGGGCCGAGGAGTGGCGTAAAACGTCCAATGCCTCCGGGTCTTTTTCGGTGAGTAACCTCAAGGGAATCGGAGATCCGTTAGCAAAGGCCTTGAGAGCACGCGAAGCATCCACGACCAAGTCGCCGACTTTGGCAGCGATGACTGCTTTGGCCAGTCGTGAACCGATTTTTTCGGCGACGGTTAGAGGAGTTGCATCGTCTGGGTGCGAAACAATTGTTCCGTCGGGCAGTAGAATTTCCAGCATCTTACAGCTTCCAGGCACCCGTCTTGCGCCATTGGAAATGGCACAGATGACAGGGAAATTAGAGGATGATTTGATTCGTCAAGACAAAAGACGAGTCTCCAGCATAAAATGTTCGCCGTTGCTTCTGCAATTGGCAATGGGGGGAGTCAGGATTGTTCTGCGACATAAAGACCAATGCAAACACGATTAAAGCGCACTCGACAACACAACATCGGGATAAAAGGTGTGCTACTATATTAACGTTGGCAAATCATCAGCTCGTCTCCGTAGCATAATTCCACATGAGTGTACTTGTTTTTGGGCATCGCAATCCCGATACGGATGCCATTTGTTCGGCCATTGCATACGCCGATCTTTTGCAACAGACGAGTCGTCCTGAAGCTGTTGCGGCCTGTTGTGGCACACCCAACAAGCGCACAGAATACGTACTTCGTACAGCCAGGGTACCGGCTCCCAAAATCGTCATGGACGTCCGCCCTGAAGTCGAGGATGTGTGCCAACGCGACGTCAAGACGGCTCGTTACGGCGACGTGTTTTTTGAAGTATACAATCGGATGAAGGAGCACGATCTGCGCGCCATTCCGATCGTTGATGATGCCGGGAAGGTTGTCGGGGTCCTTTCGCTAATTCAGTTGATGGACTTAATTTTTCGAGATGACGGAGATCCCTTGAAGACCCGTACCGTTGCCACTAGCTTGCAGAAAATCTGCGAAATCCTGGGTGGTAAATTCCAACATTCGCTGATTCCGACCCAGCGCGACGATCTGTTAGTCATGGTAGGTGCAATGAGCGCCGGGGGATTTACCGAGCGCATGGAAAAGTTCCCGGCGGAAAAACTCATTGTGGTCAGTGGCGATCGACCCACTATTCAATTGCCCGCCATTGAGCATGGCGTTCGCGCGTTGGTTGTAACAGGTGGTTACATTCTTTCACCTGGCCTAGTCCAATTGGCACAGGCCCGAAATGTTGCTGTCATTCAAAGCCCGTTTGATACGGCGACCACCACCATGAGAATCAAGTCGGCGCAATTTATTGATTCGGCCATCGATACGCATTTCGTTTCACTCGCGGCCAAGAAACCTGTGGACGAAGCGCGATTGATTGTCGAGCAATCTTCGGAACCGATCTTCCCGGTCGTGAACGATTCTGGAATATTGGTAGGGGTTCTTTCAAAATCCGATTTGGTGAATCCGCCCAAACCCAAGCTCATTCTGGTCGATCACAACGAATTGAGCCAAGCGGTCAATGGCGCAGATGAAGCGGATATCCTCGAGGTGCTCGATCACCACCGACTGGGTGGAGGGCTCAAGTCGACGCAGCCGATTCGATTCATCAACGAACCCGTCGGATCCACTTGCACTTTGGTTGCTCGCCAGTTTCGGGCCGCAGGTTTAGTCCCTCGACCAGGCATCGCGCTCTGCATGGCGTCGGGGATCATTTCGGATACGTTGAATTTACGATCCCCAACGACCACGGATGTGGATCGAGATATCCTCAAGTGGCTAGAACCGCTTTGCGGCGTCGAGTTGGTCGCGTATGCAAACGAGTTTTTCGAAATTGGATCGGCCCTTCGAACTTGCACACCTGCTGAAGTGGTCCGCGAGGACTGCAAGGAATTCACGGAACATGGCCAGCGATTCTCGATCTCCCAAATCGAAGAGATTGGGTTTGATCTGTTTTGGGATCGCAAGGACGATCTACGAACCGCGCTGGAGCAGTTTGCTTCGACTCAGCGATTGGACTTTTCTGCATTGCTTGTTACCGATGTTGTCAGCAACGGTTCCCTATTGTTACTAAGTCATGAATCGGATGAATGGGACGAAATAAATTACCCGCAGTTGGATCGCAATCTATATCAGCTCGACAACGTCGTAAGCCGCAAGAAGCAACTGCTACCGTTGATCGCACAATTGATCGAGACCGCAAAAAACCGATAGGCGAAGCGTGATCGTACCGCGAATACCACAGGCTTGTCCCGTTGGATTGTTCTGCTTTCAGGTTACATTAATCGACGTCGTTATCGTCCAACACTAAGAAAAAAGTCCGTTCGCGAAATCGTCAGGACTGAATACCGAGAGGTCTTCTAGCTTTTCGCCGATGCCAACAAATTTTACTGGCAACCCAAACTGCTCTGCAATCGGAACAATGACACCCCCTTTTGCGCTGCCGTCCAGCTTGGCCAAGACGATGCCGGTGCAGCCAGCTGCATCAGAAAATCCTTTGGCTTGACTAATCGCGTTTTGCCCCGCTGTTGCATCGAGGACGAGCAGTACTTCATGAGGCGCACCTTCGATTTGTTTTTCGATAACTCGCGTAATCTTCTCTAGCTGTTGCATCAAATTGCTTTGGGTCTGCAAACGACCTGCCGTATCCAAAATGCAAACATCAAACGACTCAGAAACAGCTCGTTGGACTGTTTTATAGACGACACTGCCCGGGTCGGCTCCATGCTCGCCGTGCACGATTTCGCATCCAATTCGTTTGGACCATATTTTGAGTTGCTCTACCGCTGCAGCACGGAACGTGTCTCCGGCGCCGAGCAAGACCCGGTTGCCTTGTGCAGTTAGTCGATATGCTAACTTGGCTATCGAAGTTGTTTTGCCGGAACCGTTGACTCCTACGACAAGAATAACGGTCGGTCCGGATGCAGCCATATTCAGGGCCGCACCTTTGCTTCGAAGCGATTGACCGACTTGATCTCGAATAACGTCCAATACATCCGAAAGCTCAATGCGCCGGCTACGGTAAGTCTCGCTAATCGAGTCCCTAATCTTCGTGGCGGTCATGCCACCCATGTCGGTTCTGACCAACGTCGCAAAAAGCTGACTCAAGAATTCGTCATCTACAATTTGCCCTTCGCTTTTCCAAAGGTCGCGAATATCGGTCCGAAGCAAATCGCTCGTCTTGGAAAGCGCACGTCGCCACCAACTGACGGAACTCTCAACCTCTACATCTGCTTTCTCAGACAATTTGGCGGAATCGTCCGACGTCGCGGCCTCGTTGCTTGAGGTCGCTGATTCCGCCAATTCAACTTGGGTGTTCTCGACGGAGTTGGTTAGTTTCTTTTTTCGCCAAAATACCATTGGTCTCTTTCAATTTGAATCGGGGAGCTACGCGCGTCGGAGTTCAATATAACGGCAATCGTGAGCTGCCCCATTCTTATCGATATCCGCCTGACCTGGTATCGCTTTCTCTCGCTGTCTCATTTCGAATGAATAGACGATATCGGACGTTGAATTCTAGCCACAAAAGGACACGAAGTTCACAAAAAAACGTGGCATTCACGCCATTATGGAGGTTGTACAGTTTTAGAACGCCCCAATGGACTTGCCCATTGGACGTAAAGTTTCCTGGCTAGAATCGATCGCATCAACCTTTACCCGCCTCCCCCTCCCAGTCCAACGCATGTGGCGTTGGACTGGGAGGGGGAGGCGGGCTTTCGAGTGGCACGCGCCTCTAGCCAATAAGCGTTGGCTCCACCGAGAGGAGCTCGTTGAGGGCCTGCAAGTTGGCAACGCCGCTTTTCCCAGAACTACCTCCGAACTTTGGACTCTATCCATGCTCCCGTCTCTTTTTCGTTGGCCCGCTTCTTACAACAGATGCTCAATCACCAGCCTAAGCGTCATCTGATTGTCGTCATGGATCGAGCCCCTCCGCACACATCAAAGAAAACAAAAGCATGGATCGCAAGTCACTTTTGGTCAGCGATCCAAGCCAAGCGATGAGTGGATCGTCGTTCTCTGCCTTCTTGCTTCTGAGTGCATCTGGTCAGCGAACTTTTTCAATTAGGCTGGTCCGTAGGTACGGTAGATCATCGTCGTGTTCAGCATCCGTTTGGAGTCGATATCGGAAACTTGGAGATGGAGTGCTTCTTGTAGTCTCAGTCCGAGCGAATAGACGGTGCTAAGCTGCAAGTCCTCCTGCATACGCAGTGCGATAGGAGAGAGTCGATTTGAATCATTGTCTTTGACCATGGTAGGCTCCCATTGAAAACAGGGCGTCGATCTTAAGGCGGGCCGATTTAAATCGTAGCGGAAGCTGTCAAAGCTTTCGTGAATGCTGGACGCCAAGGCCGCCGCTCGGTCAACATGGGCGTTGAACTAAACCGCTTCATCAATCGCATTCAGTCGTGATTCTTTGCTCGTTCCGTGTTCGGTTTCAGCCCGTGCATCCTTGCTCAGTCGCAATCGCACCTTCCTTGGTGCGACAATCTCTTTCATCACGCGATCGCGTAATCGCTTCGGTGTAACGTCTTGTTTGTGCTGGTCCGGTTGAAAGTCACAAGCATGACACCTTATGAAAGACGAAAAACCCCTTTTACCCAGCGAATGGCTGACGACATGCAGGTTCTCAACTTCTCCCCTCGCACCATCGACTCTTACACCTGTCACGTCGACCGCTACGCAATCGCCGTCGTGGATTCACGATAACGCATTTCGGTCCGTTGGCTAGACTGATTAAGGCAAGCGACGGATTTAATAAGAGGAAGTCGTCTCGAACTACTTCTTGTCGACCATTTCCTTAAGCATTTTTTTCAATTCAGCCATTTCCGACTTGAGGTCCTCCATGTCTTTTTTCAGATCGGTTGAGTCCTTATGGAAGTTCCAAACCTGGGGACCGCCATTTG
>JANLRK010000153.1:0-2249 GCA_031361585.1 Pirellula sp.
CTGTCGATCCAATCGCGGACACCGGGAACGACCCCGATAGCAATCGCGCTACCGCCCAAGAGCAACGCAACGGGCAAACCAATTATCAGTTTTTTTTGAGACATGTGGTTTTCACCTAGCTACAAGTAAATGTTTTTTTGAATCAATGCGTTGGTTCCGTTAGAACCAAACGTTGGCTCGGACCCATTCGACCACTTCGTGAAACCACACGAAAGCTGCACTACGCTTTCCGCACTTCACGTCTGCAATCACACGTGCGCCTGGATACCGCTTAATTTGTTTCATTGCCTCGGCATCCGGTATACATCGCAACTTGACTACCGCTCCATCTTCGGCATCCAACTCGGCACGCTGGCTGACTCCGTCGGCGAACAATTTTCCTTTGTGAGTCACTTTGGGATCCGTCATGAGAATAAACTCAACGTCCAAATAGCCTTTATCCTTTGCGTCCTGCATGGCCAAGTCAAGGAAGCGCATGCGTTTTTCTGGCATCATGACTTCAATTTCCCAATCACCGTTGGGATCGGAAATCGTCATCAAGAGTTGCCCTGTAACTACCGGTCTCGCGTTGAGGACTTTCTCAACATCCCATGTAGTAACCAACCCAGCAATTGGGCTAATCCGAAGCAGTTTTTTTTGTTTTGCTTCGAGAAGCGAGACCTGTTCGCCCTTGGCTTGAATAGTCGTTGTGCTTTCTGCAATCTCTTGTTGCACTTTGCTCTTTTCCAGTGCGCTCATTCCAGGATTGTTTTGTGAATTTAACGCGTTTACTCTTCGCGCTAAAGCGGTAGCCCGGTCCCCCGAGACGCTGCTAATCTGTTGCTCCAAATCAGGATTTTTCAATTGCAACAGCGGCGTATTTTCTTTGACGTAATCACCATGTTTTACAAAAACACCGGCTACCTCGCCGTCGACATGAGCAAAGACTTGCCGCTCAGTGCTGGGCTTGAATTTGCCGTTTCCCTCCAAATCAAAATCGACCGGGACAATGAACAAAGCAATCACAGCGAGACCGATCAGGCTTAAAATTGCGGTTGTTTTGGGCAAGGCCGAACCGCGAAACATCCAAGTCATTTTGTCGAGAAACCGCCAAACGGGCATGAACATGATTTGACTATGCGAAAGCGAATTGGATAGAGCTCGACACGCGTGTTCGTACACCAAGTCAACGCGTCCCTCCAACACTTGCCTCGATATCTGAGTTTCGATTTGCTCGACGATCAACGCCCCGATGACATCGCGACGCGTGCGAGTCTCGTTGGTCTCGCTTCTCGAGGCCAAGACGTCCCCTTCGATTTTGCGTTCTGGCTGACGGATCGGTAATACAGTTATCGTTCGTCCATGCGACAGATCGACGTAGTCTTCGACGGCTTCCTCGATTTGAGGTGGCAGATCTTCCATCGAACCGTCGTACCAAAGCGGTTCGCCGCTCCGCACAACCTTGGTGGCAAGATTATTCAAAGATTGCACAATGTTCGAACGATTTTCGATCGTGTCCTGACCAGAAATGGCAATCACTTTCAATTTGCCACCCTTGAGCATGGCCACGCTGACCCGGTCGCATTCGATAAGACGTCGACCCTCGTTGGCAATCGTATAAGCGGTATCGTTGAGGTCCAAATTGTCGTGAACGAGTCGTGCAAACTGATCCGACTGCTGCCACATTTCTTGTCGATTTGAAACTTGCTGGAGCGCATGACCTTGAATCCACTCTCCCATCAACTTGGTCATGTGTTCAAGAAATCGCAGGTACCCGCGTTGAGCTTCAGCGGGCGAGTCTGGACGCTGCATGACCTCCAGCAAACCCATCGGCTGCTTATTGGAAACCAAAGGCGCCGTAACGAGGAGATATCTCGTCGGATTGCCTTCTCCTGACTCTTCGCCCGATCCGGACATGGGCGGAATCAACTCGGCACGACCTTGAGAAAACAAGCGAGTTAAGAGCCGACCGTGCAACATGGCTTCTTGGTTGTTTGCCTGCATCAGGCTAGGCTCCATCTGGATTTGATGGGCCAATCGCATGCTACCTTCTGCGTCTACCAGCCAAACCGCTCCACCCGAAGCGGCCAGTGCAGATATGATCCTCTGCAGCACCGCTGGATAATATTCAGCCGCTTTCGCGTCGGACTTTGAAAGTTCCGTGATCTCATTAACCAAAGTCCGGATATGACGTTTGGTATTCTCTACATTCTCATCCGATGGTCCGGAAGCCATAGCTGGTGATCAATGCGAAACGAGGGACAAAATGA
>JANLRK010000194.1:0-5893 GCA_031361585.1 Pirellula sp.
CTGGGCACACGCCGGGAAATATGACCGCTATTTGCTGACCGCGCAACAGAATGACTTTTTCATTCGCGAACTTTGGAACACGGTTCAGTCTCTACCATCCCACAAGGACAAGACCGCGTTCGTGATCACTTCGGATCATGGCCGAGGAGACGGACGCGATCGCGAGGGATGGAAAAACCATAGCAACAAATTCCCAGGTTCCGAACGAACCTGGGTTGCGGCTTTCGGAGCAGGCGTTACCCGTTCTGGAGTAGACCATGGAGGCAAATACGAACAGGCTCAAGCGGCTGCCACCGTAGCTGCAGTACTTGGCGAAGATTTTACAGCATCTAAGCCAGCAGTTCGACCGCCGCTCCCGATCATTAAAAAATGAGTAGGTTGCACCTGCCGGCTGCAACTTTTAACGCAACTTTTGCAACCATTCGTTACGGAGTCGCTCTCGGCAAGAGCGACCTACGGTACGTACGTCATCACCTTGGTCGATTCCGTGTGTTGCTTCAACTCGGACGGGTCCCACCAGGTTGGCTTCATTTTTCGAGGTCCGTAGAGACCTTCGCCCTGGTCCATAAAGTGCGGCGAATCGGAATGCGCAGATTGCCCCCAGGGTGTGCAAGTAAAGGAGCTAACGCCGTTCTTATCAAAGAACATCAGGATCATCGCCATCGAGCCGCTGTTGGCCACGTATCGACCAGGCTTTTTCGGGTCTTCGTTCGAGCGGACGTCGAGAAGTGTCTCTGAAAAATTTGCTTCCTTGTTTCCCGAATTGAAGTCGGTTCCGGACGCTGGGAAAAACTTATCGCCCCGCCCCACGACGTGCACCTCTCCCCACATCACGTCCCATTTTCCATAGCGTGACTTAAGCTCTTGTATCGTTTCTGCAAGCAGCTCAAGCAACTTCGTTTGGGTTTCAGGTGTTAATGGTTTTTCGTTTGCCATAGGGGTCAGATCGCACTTGTCACCGCACTTGAGTCGCCAAAACTTATATAGATTGGTCGCGGTCGCTTCCGGCTTAAAATATCCATCCCAGGCGAGTATAGCTTCCACGCTCCTTTTTAGCTCGGTGTTCTCAGAAAGCGCCTTAGGAGCATCTACCCAAGCCAGCCGCAGTTCGTTCTGCCAACGTCCTGCGATGCGATCGAAGACATCCATGGCATATGACTTGGCATTTTCTCGCGTCACAGATGAGTCGTTGTGCAGCAATTCGATAGTTCGACGACCACGAGGATTGTTTTGATCCCAGCTGACATTGTAGATGTAGTCTCGATACTTATCAGGTGTCAAAGGAGAATCAACCATCATGTTGGCTGGGCTAATGTTGCAGTTCTGCATGTAACCTTGAACTGGGTTAACGATATGAACGAGATCGCTCTGTGGGTGAATACCTTTCCAAGCTGTCTTGCTTGTTGTTCCGTCCACGGGTCGACTCCAATCGAAACCCTCTGGACGAATTGGCGTTGCACCATTGCGAACGTACGAGATGTTCCCTTCAGTATCGGCCGACATCACGTTTTGCTCGTTGTATTGATGCAGTCCCATTGCTAGATTGACTTCATGCACGTTTTTGGCCTTGGCGGTTTGATAGAACTGAGCGTACAAACCGGTTTGTTTCATGTAAGGTGACGCGCCGACAAAGGCCACGCCGTTCTTGACATCGGGTTCTCCAATGATCGGACCGAGGTGCGTGTACAGGGCTGGCATCGACATGCTCTTGGTCCCTTTGACGGGGATTTCGAAATTTTTCATCTCCATATTTTTCCACTCGCCGTCGTATTCGTATTGAGGCTGCGGAGCCATTCGAATCTTCATGCGATATACATCCGATGTGTCAGGTCCACCGGTGGTGAGGGCCCATCCAACGGTTTTGTTGTGGCCAATCGCCAGCATGGGCGAACCGATGAGGTAGTATCCATTCATGTGCATATCGCCCGCATGCACACGGGCTTCATAGAGCACTGCCAATCCTTCCCAGGTCAAATGCGGGTCGGACAATAGGATTGCAGAACCGTCCGCGGAACGCTTTGGCGAGACTGCCCATTGATTGGAGCCGGCGGCTGGCTTGGCTCGTTGTTCGCCATTCTTTAAATCATCCATGATGGTCCCGATTGGCCATCGCAGGATCATCGCTCGACCGACGGCTAAAGGGTGCCAAGGTTCGATAGGAATCGATACCTCCTTGGCTTCATCCGGATGACCGCTGACGTACGACTGTATGCCTGCGGCAAACGCAGTGACCGCATCTTTCAGATGGGCAGGAGCCGTCTCCAAATAGGGCTTGTGCAATGTATCGTTGTGCGTCAATCGCATCATATAGTCTTGCTGGACGAATTCAGGTCCTTTGACCTCCGCCATTCTCCCGATACCGGTGCGAACAGCCAGGTAGATATCCTCGAGTCGATCTTCTGCCTGAGCATACCCAAGGGCAAAGAACCCAGCCGACTCATTGCTTGATACAACATGGGGTACACCCCAAGTGTCGCGATGCAAAAATGCTTCGTCAGCTATCGCAGGTTGATAGGAACATGGGAGAATCGCTCCCACACCGAGCGCGAGGCGACACACCAACGATTTCGAAAACTTCATCAATCCTATCCTTTTACTGCGAATTCATGTATGAGCGGCTACGATCATTGTAAAGCAGTTGTCCCCAACTGTCTCCGCCCAGCGATTCCAATTCATGAGCCTGTCACCTTTTTTAGCTTGGAAGCAGAACAATTCCATCACATAAAATCAGCAAGTTCGACATGCCACGGTAGTAATGATTGCGAGTGCTCCAACGAGAACTTCATTGCTACAATTGATTGTTCACTTTTTTGCTGTGCATGCACCTTAACGATTCCTAGCATATGCTGAAAAACTACGCCACGCTGAAAACTCTATTTCCATCCGTTGCGTGTGCATGGGTTTTCATTCTGGTCTTGAGCATTCCAGGCCTAGCACAAGATCGGAACGAATACCCAGCTCCGACGCTCACAACCAGCGAGCCACATCGACTTAAAACCGAACATCTACCGAACGCGATTCAGATCCATGGTAAAGTGATCTCGGGCGGGCAACCTGATGGCGAACAGGGGTTCCTAGAATTGAAGAATCTCGGAGTCAAGACAATCATTAGCGTTGACGGAGCTAAGCCAGAACTGGCGCTCGCAAGAAAATATGGATTGCGCTATGTCCATCTTCCGCACGGTTACAATGGCATACTTCCGGAGCGCGCCCAAGAGTTGGCAAAGGCCGTGCGCGATTTGGATGGTCCGATATACATTCACTGCCATCACGGAAAACATCGCAGTCCTGCCGCCGCGGCAGTGGCTTGTGTTTCGGCTGGCTTGATCGAGCCGTCTTCGACTTTGGCAATTCTAAAACTTGCCGGCACGAATGAAAATTATCGCGGCTTGTTTGAATCGGTAGCCTCAGCACAAAAATTTGCGACCACGATCCTTGATGACCTTGAAACCGAGTTTCCCGAATCCGCAATACTGCCTCCAATCGCCAAAGCGATGGTAGAGTTGGAGCACACGCATAACCATCTGAATCAACTCGCCGCTCGCCGATGGCGGTCACAGCCGACTCACCCAGAACTGGAACCCGCCCACGAAGCCTTGCTTTTGCGAGAACACTTCAACGAGATGTTGCATTTGAATATCGCTGCAGGTCAGCCGGACGGATTTCAGAAATTGTTAGAAGAGTCAGAATACGACGCAGTACAACTCGAAGAGGCCGTTCGCAAATGGAAGCAATCCGACTTTTTAAACTCAAAACCCGCGGCAATGGATGAGTCCCTACGCCGAATCAACGACAACTGTGCAAAATGCCATCGGCTGTATAGAGATATAACCCTCGGCAGCGCGAAGTAATTTGATCCGACTTCGGTACGCCAAATCGCCGGTTGCTACACTGTCTGCCGCTCGCCTTAGCGACTCACGACGTGGATGCCGGACGCATTAATGTTCAGTATTCGCATCGACGCTTCATAAGTGCTCGTTCCGCGAATCACCACTATGTCCCCTTTATTGAGGCCAAATAACTTCCTGGCATCAACCGGAATGGCTTTTCCCTGGCTTGTCGAAAATCCTACGGTTACGGTTGGGGCGTTGGCCAGCTTTTGTTTACAGAATGGACATCCATCTGGATCGTGACCGGGTTTGCCTTGATGAGCTTCATCCGGCGCTTCTGTGACCAAAAACGATGCGATCTTGTTGTCAAACAAATCTCCCCGACCGCCACCAATCTGTGCAACAACGACAACCTCCTCCGTAATGGGATTGGCAATTGCTTCAGCGATCGTAATTGCCCCTGTTGGTTTATCTTTGAGAACAAACTGGTCGCGCCATTCCTTCCACTGCACTGGCTCCTGTACCGTGCAGCCGCAAATCAGAAGCAGCAAGCACAACAGGTTTCCAAACTGGTGATAACGCATGACTGACTCCAAAACCGTCGGAAATGACAACCTTTGCAAACGCTCGCAGATCGCGGGCTGGATATTCCATTGACGGTCCATCATATCCAGATGCACATCGTATGCAAGAGCAAGCCGCTTGACATTGGGTAGTACCTCCGTAACCAAGAAGATTGGCCGGCCCAAGTTTCGACACCCAGGGGTTGGCCGCGATGGGCCGTTGGCCTATGCTCCTTGAGGTCGCGCTATCTCAACAGAAGTTGCGCAAACGGCAAATTGCCCCCCTATCGCTCGAAGGAAATTCCACATTGTCTAAATTTGATGAAGCCAGAAGAAACAGTGCTGCGGTGAATCCCAATCGCCCGCCGGAACGCAGTTGGGAACCTTCGATGCAAACCGTCGAAGGCGTAATTGCTAGCCTAGCTGGCACCAAGATGTCAATGAAAAACCGAGAAGAAAACTTGGTTTCGTTTACGCTTGCCGAGGACGCTACATTCACTTGCGATGGTGAAGTTTGTCAAGTTTCCGATCTTGCGATAGGCAACCGCATTCGTGTGACGGTCGCCAAAGGAGATCGAACGATCGCCGTTGGAATCGAATCGCTGAAGCAGCACAAGCACTTCAAAAAGCCAGAATAAGCATCCAATGTGGTAGAGTTTGAAACTCCGTCAAAAACAGAACAACCCGATCTTTTTGACAGGAAATTCACATCTATACGGCACTTAGTCCACCGGAGTCGCTGGCAGGCCAATTTCGCATTCTAAAGTTACTTCGCTATCAAAACTTGATTTTCAAGTGCAAAAGTGAAGAGCTCCGAACGCGAGGTTCCAGTGAAATCGTTTTTTACTTCATCGCTCGACCATATCGACCCACCGTCACCCTTCGTGAACGCTATGGATTGGGAGTCTTATCGAAGTCAATTTCAATCCAACAAACGAAATAAATCGGGCAATAGGAACTGCGGTTTGGCCTCGGTCAGCCTTAACCCAGACTCGGCCGGTTTGTCGGACGCGACAAGACTTGGTCAAGACATTTCGCTGATCCTCCAGAATACCTCGAGTGGTCGCTATAGAATTGAGGTCCTACCAGAGCCTAAGTCTTTGTCGGCAAACGCTGTCGACCTTTGTTTTGGAGCCTCAAACATCGAGTTTTTAGCCGAAAATCCCATTTCAGAGCATCCGTCCGACGGCTCGAAAAACTCGGTTTGGTCGTGCGGAGATTCGTACGACATGGAACTTGGACTTTTGGAGAGCGTTCAGGAAATTGCCATGGCACTTGTCCGCACCACCCCTAAGCGAACCGTTCCAACCGGCGAAGTAGTTGAGCCCGAAGGTCGCTAATTTTGCAAATCAACGGCTAAATTCGCCCTGGACCGTTGTCGCAATCCTGGCTATATTTCTAAATTCTTGGTCGTACGCTTCCCGATGTGACGCTCACCTCCCGAAAAAAAGGACGGGTGGTTTGAGTTGGCTGCATGGAATTGATCGGCAGCCAGGTATT
>JANLRK010000438.1:0-5691 GCA_031361585.1 Pirellula sp.
GTCGGTGACCTTGGTCAATTGGCCACCTAAATTTTCAATCATAAAACTCATCAGGTAATCGACGTTTGCTATAAACATCAATTTAAAAACTCATCCACCAGATTGTCAAAGATCAGTTCAACCTACCAACGTTTTACTGGCTCAAGCCTCTCTCGCGAGATGCCCTAAACTGCAAACCGTCGTTTGGTTGGGGTCACGAGTGTAACCGAGAGTATCGGACACTGTCAACCTTTTGTCCTTCTTATTCTCCAGTTTGTCGCCTTATCGGCCAGACCGGAAAACTCAACCAACCTGCGTCGGTATCAACGATCAACCGAAATTGCTCGCTGCGAGGAGGCGAAAAGATAGTGGCGAAAACGCACCCTGGCAAGGGGCAAAAGGATGTTTTTTGGAACTCGATCGTTATCAATCTGTTTCGGCTGGACAGCCACCCCCCCGTTGGTTATCGATGTGCCGCTTTTGATGATTGGATGCCTGTTGCAGTCGATATCTCAGGTCCGTCGATTGGATAGCCTTATTCAGCTAGCCGATTTAGTCGATTTCCATCCGTAACGCCCTTTTCCTTTTTGATTCATTCTATCGCCCCAAGAATCGCAATGACTCCAACCGATTCCGTGAACCCGTCTAGTCACTCTACTCCCATTCTATCTGCGATCACGTCGCCCAATGGACTTGAAGAGGCTCTGCAGCGAATCAATCGATTGGCCTCTCAATCAGAAAATGCAAATACAAGCCCGGTGCGTGGAGTTTCACCCCAAGGCAATGTTGCAGCCTCGTCGACGAGACCAGCGCAGGCCGCTGCATCAAACACCAATTTCAACGCAACCCACAGCCGCGATGAACCCATCATCCCGATTGAACCTACCTCCCTCGAAGTCGCTGGTCTGAGCGGACAACTTGTCGAAGAAATCGTCATGAGATTCCTGTTCAATCGTGGCGAAGCCTCGGGGCGTGCCATTGCCGAACAGATCAAACTCCCTTTTGGATTCGTTGAACCAACCTTGAATAGACTTAAGGCCCAACAATTGTCGGGGTATTTGGGGGCGACGGCAATGAACGATTATATCCATACGCTCACGGACGCAGGACGCGACCGCGCTCGGCGCCATATGCAAAAGACTACCTATTTCGGCTCCGCACCGGTCCCGCTACATCAATATGTCGAGTCCGTCCGCCTTCAGTCCCTGGAACATCAGCATCCCAGTCGGGACGATCTGAAAACGGCTTTCTCTGATTTGCTCGTTTCGCCGCAATTGCTTTCTCGTTTGGGCCCTGCCGTTAACAGTGGTCGAGGAATGTTCCTTTTCGGCTTCCCTGGCAACGGAAAGACCAGTATCGCAGAACGCGTTACGCGAGCATTTGGGGAATTCATTTGGATTCCCAGAGCGGTTTTGGTCGACGGCGACTTGCTCCGCATTTTCGACCCACTCAATCACGAAGAGTGCCCGCACGAAAAATCAGATGGGTTGCTGAGAGAGAGCCATGTTGACCATCGGTGGGTTCGAATTCGGAGGCCGACGATCGTCGCAGGCGGTGAACTAACCATGGAAATGCTCGAAGTCTGTCGCAATCCTGAAACGAACGTCAGCGATGCGCCACTCCAGCTCAAGAGCAATTGCGGCGTTCTTCTGATCGATGACTTTGGACGACAGCGGATGAGCGTCGACGAATTGCTCAATCGATGGATCGTTCCACTGGAAAAGCGATACGACTATTTGACCGTCAGCAATGGGAAAAAAGTCCAAGTTCCATTCGACCAGTTGGTTATTTTCAGTACGAATCTCGAACCAAAAGATCTTGTCGATGACGCGTTTCTCCGTCGTATCCCCTACAAGATCGAAGTTGAAAACCCGACGGAAGCAGCTTTCCGAAATCTATTTGAAATAATGTGTCGAGTCACAAAAATTCCGCATAAAGCCGAAATGATCGACTATCTGATTGAGAAACATTACAAACCAATCGGTCGCCCCATGCGGAATTGCCACCCGCGTGACCTGCTTCTCCAGGTTCGATCCTATTGCTATTTCAATACCCAACCCTTGGAACTAAAACGCGAATATCTGGATTTCGCCGTCGAAAACTATTTTTCGATCATGTAAAGCTTGGCGGGCGGTATGAATGCAGGCTAATGCGATCCCCAGCCATCACGGTTAAACAATTCAGCTAAGTTAACAGTCTCCACTCCTTGGCGGTTCGCCTTATTGTCCTTGCGTAAAATCGAGGTTTTTCGAACAATGGCTCTAGCGGTCGGGGCTTGTTTGCACACAATCCTAGGACCAAACGAAACCTCATAATATTGCGTTGAGCAGGTCCTAAGATGTCAATGTCCGTTCCCAAAACTGTTAAGCCCTTTACCATCAATAGGCTTTACCTCGGGACCATTCTGGTTGGCCATTTGCTTGGGCTCTTGGCGCTAGTGCCCTATTTCTTTTCCTGGGTTGGCTTCATTGCCATGCTGATCGGGATCCACGTCTTCGGTCAGGGGATCACGATTGGATACCACCGTTTATTAACACATCGCAGTTTCAAGACGCCTCCATGGGTTGAGCATACGTTTGCAATCCTGGGCATCTGTTGCCTCGAGGATTCCCCGGCTCGATGGGTGGCTATCCATCGCATTCACCATGTTCATTCCGATCATGAACCCGACCCGCACTCGCCATTGGTCAATTTTCTATGGTCCCACTTCGGCTGGTTGATGGTGAACAATCGCGAAACCCACTCCATCAGTGCCATCGAAAAGTTTTCAAAGGATCTGCTCCGCGATCCTTTCTACATGTATATGGAAAAGCGTCCGCTTACCAATCTCTACATTGGCCTTTCGCAACTGCCAATCTTTTTCATTGCAGGCTACTTGATCGGTTGGATCGGCTGGGGACAAGCCAGCGCGATGCAACTCGCATTGAGCATGGTCGTTTGGGGTGTGTATGTGCGAATCATCGCCGTATGGCATATCACTTGGTCGGTCAATTCGCTTAGCCACATGTTTGGCTATCGCAACTACGAGACCGGTGAGCACAGCCGCAACAATTGGCTCGTGGCTTTGCTTACCGTTGGCGAAGGCTGGCACAACAATCATCATGAAGACCCCTCCTCAGCCAGCGTCCAACATCGATGGTGGGAAATCGATATCAGCTACTACGAGATCAAACTTCTTGAAAAGCTGGGCCTCGCATCCGAGGTAATCGCACCACGGCACACACGGCATCAACCCAAAGCCAACGCAGCCTAGTGTAGTGTCGCTCGGTATTGATTTTGGACGACGTATGGTGCCTCTCTGAATCGCGGCGCATTCGCAAGCAATCCTTGGAAATCTCCAGGGCTTGCTTCGCTTGATGACTTATATTGTGGCTAGCTACTCAACTAAAAGCCGCTGAATCGATTCAGGCAGCGGCGTACCTTTCGCGACATGCCGCAACGCGTCTTTGAAACCAATCTCTCCCTTTGATGTTTCAACGACCGAACGGAGGTGATTCTCGACTTCTAATGCTGCTGGCTCGTTACCCATTTGGACCAAAACCGAATGGCGTTTGAGTCCGATGTAGATGAGCGTCACGAGCCGCCCCACGTGCAAAGGGAATTTGACTCGGAGCGTCGCCGCAAAAGTTTCGAATTCATCGAGGACTGCCAACGCTTGCTCCAACTTTTTACTTGCATTCAAAACATCAACCTGAACTTCGAGCAAAGGGCAGAAATCATCCATCACCCAGATCTCGTCTTGGATTGGTGCCCATGCTTTATTAAACAATTGAATGGCCCGATCACACGTCTTCAACGCCATATCGTTTTTTGATTCGTTAAGTTTGATTCGGGCAATCCGCGCAAGTCCTCGGATAGCGTGCTTGACGAGGATTGGACTTTCAGGATGATTGCTCCACAACTCCTCCGAAATAGATACCGCTTCAGTCGTGAGGTGAACACACCTGCTTGGATTGCTCTACAAAATCCTCTGGGCCAAGGCCAATTTTGCAGCCGCAAATGCGTTCAAGTATTCAATGTTGGCTGGGTGCTCGTGGGACAACTTTTCGATGTCTTGATTCGCCAGTTCGAGAAGTTCCATTCCGCTCAAAGGTAACTCGGCGGGCTCGTCGAGCATATCCCAATCCTGATGGTCCATCCATTGGCGAATGCGATCCAGTTCAAGCGGGTCATCGACGGAGGAGCTCGATCCATCACGGACTTGATTAAACGCTCCATCCATCCGGGAAAACCTCCGACTTCATCCGGGCTAGACATCGTTTGATCAACATTCGAACATCGTCTTCCGAACGCTGGAGTTTGTCGCCAATTTGCTTGTACGTCATCCCCTTTCGAAACCGCCAACGCAGAACTCGCTGCAGCTCGCGTGGCATTCGGCTCAATGTCTCACCCAATCGAATGTATATTTCCCGGCTGAGCAAGTCGTCGATTGGCAAAATGGCCGTGTCCACCAAATCCCGTTGGTTTATGGAATTCATAGCGTCAAGAGGCTATTAACGGTATACGTTTCGTTTTTGAGAACGAAGGAATTTTCGTCGGACGTCCTCGATCTTGTTTTTGAGAACTGTCTTTAGATAACCTACAAATTGGAATCGATTGGTCGCGTCTATTTTAGAGAAGTTACGAGCAACGTCTCTGCAAGTATCTTGGACAATGTCAGAGACGTCCATTTTGGAACGTAGAAGCGAGTCGAAGTCGCGATCGGCCAATGCTCGGAGGAGTGGTCGATACCATTCGATTAAGTTTTCGAGGGCCGCCGCATCGCGTTGATTAAGTAATTCGCTGACATCACCCATGGGATAGGACACGTTGATAGATTGGCATTCCGATTTGTACAACATCGACATTCTCAAGGCCGGAATTCGTACACCACGTTTGTGATCTCGATAGCACGACGCGCGAGCTAGTGGTTCATTCAAAACAGTGTAACACGACTCTCTCGTTCTGATCTCGTACTTTTTTGGTCATTTCCGTACAAAAACCAACAAAATACTGGCCCGACTCGCAAGCGAGGGATTTGATTGCTGCCGTCTGCGGAGACCATCGGGGCAAGCCCGAATGGCGTGCGAAAGCGGTGGTGTGGATGGGTTCTGGTTACCAAACGTCGCTACCACTGAGACAAGCTCAATGGCGTGCGAACGCCATTCGTGAATTTACCACTTGCGGTTGTTGCCATCCATCACCAATGCCTACGACCTAGCTTGCAGACGCGTGCCACCTAGCTTGCGCACTCGTACGACCTAGCTCGCGGACGCGTGCCACCTGGCTTGTCCAGGTGGTCGCACATTTGGTAACCAGAATAATTCCCGACGCGGCCCTCGCTTACTACCCGGCTTGTCCGGGTAGAAGCATATTTCGTAACCAGAAAAGCGCCAACTACCTCGAAACGCCCGTTTTCACTCCATGAACGACGCGTTGATCGTATTCACCAAACGTACCGACATAAGCTCCAAATTGAAACACGGGCCTCATGCCATTTACGTAAGCAAGGTTGTTCAGAAACGAAATCGCGACCTCATCCGGCGCCATGTCGTAACTGCAACCAAGGGCAATATGAATATGATCGGGCAAGATCCCCGCTCGCGAAATTCTCCAATTCCACTTTTGAGCGATACGTGGAATGGAATCCCGAATCTTGAGCAGCATCGCCTCGTTCCCGATCCGCCATCGCTCTTGATTGACTATCACGACGTGCAAGTTGTACCAATAGAG
>JANLRK010000257.1:0-12192 GCA_031361585.1 Pirellula sp.
ATGTCGACGGAGGAACTTGACGCGCTGATGCGTGAGTCGACGGAGAAAGGCATGTCCTCCTGGGAGCTGCTCGATCGATTCCTGTCGATACCCGCTAATCAGAGCATTGAGAGGGGCATTGAGCGTCGGATCAGGAACGCAGGCTTCCCTACATCTGTCACACTGGAATCGTTCGATTGGGAGTTCAATGCCAAGACCATCAACAAATCATCAATGATGGAATTAGCTTGTGGCGAGTTTATCAAGCGACGAGACAATTTGGCTTGGGCGGGCCAAAGCGGCTTAGGAAAACCTCAACCACCGCAATACACCTCTAGTTACCGAGGTGTGCGCGGGTGAGATTACGGTGACGGATCCCGCGCATCCGCTGTTTGGCAAGTGTTTTCAGCTTTCTGGACTGGCTACCCTACCGGGAAACGTCAGGAACTGCCACGTAGAAATCCGTTCTGGGCACTATGGATATGTAGCGATTGCTAGCACAAGCATGTCAACCGGTGTTCGACGGATGGGATCGATATTGACGCACGAAGCGATAACCGACCTCGTGACGCTGTACCAAACAGTGTCTCGCAAAAAGAGGTCGAAGCATGAAGGAAATCGCCGCCAATAAACTTTGGCAAAGTTTACCACTCGACGAGCAAGACGCCATCGTCAATGAAATCTGTCACATTCTCACGGAGGAGTTCGAACATGCATGGATCGATCAAGATTCAAACCACGCACCTGAATCGTCAGGGGATTGTTTACATTCGGCAGTCCGATCCGAAACAGGTGCGAGAGCATCAGGAGAGTGCTCTGAACCAGCGTGCGCTTCGCGAGCGGTTGCTTGAACTGGGTTGGAAAGCAAGTCAGGTCACGATCGTCGATGGCGATCAAGGCATCTCGGGCACTAAAGCCGTTGGGCGCGAGAGTTTTCAAAAGTTAGTGGCAGACGTTGGCCTGGGGAAGATCGGCATCATCGTGGGTTACGAGGTATCGAGGCTAGCTCGTAACTGCGCTGATTGGCATCGCTTGTTGGAGTTGTGCGCGCTTTCGGATACGCTAATCGGTGACAGTGATGGAGTGTACAACACTAGGGAGTTTAACGATCGGTTGCTATTGGGACTGAAAGGGACAATGAGCGAAGCAGAGTTGCACAGTATGCGGTTGCGGTTAAATGCGGGGCGCATGTCGAAGGCGAAGCGTGGCGAGTTGGTTCATCACTTGCCAACAGGTTACATCCGGACAGATAGCGGCGAAGTGACCTTTGATCCCGACCAGTGTGTTCAGTCTCGGATTAAACTGGTGTTCTCGCAATTCCATGATCGCGGTAGTGGCCTTCAAGTACTAAAGTACCTCGTAAAGCAGAAATTGAAGTTGCCTCGACGGCAGACTTCGGGACTCTATGCAGGCGAGGTCTTATGGAAGTCGCCTACACTTTCTTCGATTTATTCGATCCTGAAGAACCCTGCCTACGCTGGCGCGTTTGCGTATGGGCGTCGCCAGGGAGTGCCCGCTCGACAAATTCCTGGAAGACCGGCTTCAGGGAAAGTTCGCTGCGACCGCAAGAGTTGGCTGGCACTTGTCAAGGATGTTTATCCGGCATACATCAGCTGGTCAGAATGGGAGAAAATCCAAGAGAAACTGCAGGAAAATCAACGCACCATGCAAGCACGCCTTACTCGTCGCGAGGGTGTACGGCAGGGAAAGGCAATGTTGGCTGGACTAGTTCGCTGCGGCAAATGTGGACGCAAGATGCGTGTCGAGTACAAAGACAACCGCTTCCAATACGTGTGCAGTAAGTCCGTTAACGAATTAGCTCAACGGTCATGTCAGTTCGTGTCCGGCGAACGTGTCGATGATTCAGTCGTGACCGCTTTCTTCGCGGCCATTCAGCCTGCAAATATCGATGCACTTCAAGCAACCACACAACAGCAAGCCGCTGAGCGCGAGCAGCGACTGAAACTACTTCGCCAAGAAGTCGAACGCTTGAACTACGCTGCACACCGAGCCGAGCGACAATACGACAAAGTTGACCCGGAGAATCGCTTGATCGCAGCGACCCTTGAACGCAAATGGGAACATGCGATGGACGAACTCGAGCGAGCTAGGAGCTCACTAGCTGACTCCGAGCGTGCACCCGCATCGATCCTAAAGATCTCAGCGGGCGATCGCAAGTTGTTTTCAAATGTCGGCCAAGAGCTGCCAAGTCTTTGGCCCAAGCTTTCTCTCGCCTCGCGCAAGGCCATGTTGCGTACGTTGGTACACGGCGTCAATCTCGAACGGGCCGATGATGGCCGCGCACGTATCCGTATCGTCTGGCGCGGTGGCTCAGTCACCGAGATCACAAGACAGGTTCCCATCCAATCTCGCCGCTACACGGAACTGGAAAAGCAAACCGTCGAACGAGTCAAACAACTAACCGACGAAGGCTTGACTTGTGATGCGATCATCGACAAGTTAAACGCTGAAGGCCACATACCATGCCGTGGTGGCCAGTTCACAAAAGGCATTCTCACAAAGCTCAAGGTTCGTTACGGGATCGTATCAAAACTCGAGCAAGTCCGTCGAGGCCTTCGCCCGAAGACCGCTTACAGCGCAGAAGAAATTGCCGCTCAAATTCCGGTGGAACGATCCTGGATTTACCGCAAGATTCGACTAGGAACCATCCGAATAAATAAGGACCCAATCCACGGTTGCTATTTTTTCCCACGAACCAAAACTGCTGTCCAACAACTACGCCAATTAAAGGAAGGAACCCGCGCGCATGTCTCGTTCTCATAGGGGTATCAAGAATGTCGAGGTAAATCACATTTAATTCAAGGGATCGGTCGCGCCTGCTGTGTGTTGGGCTATCGAGTTCGCTATGAAACCAGTGCAACGTTGCTGGAAGAGTTAACTCGAGCCGCTGGTGCTAAGACGTTGCCTTCGGCCATGCGTTACTATCGCTCGTTCGACTTGCTGATCATCGACGAATTCGGGTTCGACAAGATTGAGCGTCGTGAGTATCCGGAATCTCCGAGCATGCTTTATAAAGTCGTCGACAGCCGGAACGGTCGAGGCTCGACCGCGTTTTTAACCAACGTGGACCTTCGCGATTGGACGGAGTACATGGGCGATCCAGCGTTAGTGATGGCGTTGTTAGATCGCGTATCGGACAACGCGATTGCGTTTCGCTTCGAAGGCAAGTCATATCGCAAGAGTCGCACCAAGCAAATGTCCTAATATGGCGTGGATTGACTATCGCGAACTCCGTGGTCGCCTAAAGGTCGAAGAGGTATTGGCATGGATGGATTGGCATGCCAACGAACGTCGAGGCGACTATCTCCGGGGGAGCTGCCCAATCTGTGGGGCGGCGAAATCACCTCGAAAAGCCAAATCATGCCAAGGCCGTGAATTCGCCGTTCATCTGCAGCGAAAGCTATTTCATTGCTTTCGCTGCAAACAAGGCGGCAACATCTTGGACCTTTGGAGTCGTTACTACAAGATCGACTTGAAGACAGCCGCCAGCGAACTGAGTCAGCACCTGTTTGACCAGCTACATCTCAGATCAAGCAACTCGGAATCGCAGCCACCACGGCCACCAATCTAGCAACCAGCCAACCGGCCAAATCGTAATCCTTGCTCAATTCCTGGCCGGAATTGACACACGAGTGACCTACTGGTTACCATTTCATCACCCAAACGCGATCGCCAGGTTTGACTTCCAGCGTTTCCATGTCAGAGCGTTCCATCGATACCGAGTTTTGTATCAAAACAACGTCGCATTGCGTCGCAACATAGTGCGAGCTGGAAGTGGTCACGACTGCCTTTGAAATGAACTGGCCGTCGGCTTGCCCCCGCCAATTAAGTTGGCCGCTTTGCTCAGAGACCAATAACTCCTTCGTCGCTCTGATCGCGAGAATTTCTTGAGTTGCGCATTGAACAACAGGACCGCCATCAAAGATGTCGATTTGATCGGTCCGCACAAATCCCTGCGATTCAAGCATCGCAAGAGCCGGCTTGGTTTGGTCATGAACTCGGCCAATCGCGGCCACGGCATCCTTGGGCAAGAGTTCCAGGTAGATTGGATACTTCGGCATGAGATCTTCAATGAACTGCTTGTCGATCATCGATAACGAGTCCGCTCTCGGGAAATCGATCTTGAAAAAGTGCGATCCGATCGCTTCCCAAAAAGGACTTACTCCATTCGAATCGAAGTAGCCCCGCATCTCCGCAATGGTCTGGGATGCAAACCGTTTTGGATGGGCTGCCATGTAAGCGAATCGGCACATGCTCAATAACTTACCGCAGCCATGGCCACGGTATTCGGGTAGCAAAAACAGACTACCAATCTCTGTCGGTCCATTGTGCGTTTTCACCAAATGCAATGCGCTTATTTCGTGCGCCTGTTTTAAGAGATCGCAGTAATTACTTTCTTTGACGATTCGATACGCGTAAAAAGGCTGAAAGCCACCTATCTTCGAGAAGATGCAGGAGGTTCCAACCAAACTGCCGTTGCTCAGGTCTTGCATGACAAAGACATAGGGAGCTCCTTCCGCGCGTTCGGTCAATCTTCGAAAAGCAAATTGAGATCGTTCTACCCGATCCGCCAACTGCTCTTTGTCGATCTTGAGGGAAGTCATTCCTGTATTGGCTTGCCCAATCAAATCCCAGAGAGCATCCAAGTCCTCCAGTTTAACTTCACGAACGATTACCACGATTTTAGCGCTCTCTAAGGCAGAATCTCATCCCACTGTTTTGGAAGTGACGTTAATATGCGATTTCCGGTTTTGGTAACAAGGATGTCGTCTTCGATTCGAACACCTGCTATTCCAGGAAGGTAAATGCCGGGCTCGACGGTTACAACCATGTCTGCTTCGAGCGTCCGTTCCTGCCCCTTGGCTAACCGAATCGACTCATGGATCTGAAGACCAAACGAATGCCCCAACGAATGGGTGAACCGCTTGCCGAATCCTGCTTGTTCAATGATCCCGCGAGCGATGGCGTCCACATCGCACATCATAATACCTGGACGAATAGCACGAATCGCAGCTTCCTGAGCGGCGAGTACGGTTTGATAGATTTTTTGGAATTTGGAGGTTGGCTTTCGTGTGACAATCATCCTAGTTATATCGCTTAGATAGAGGTTCTCCCTCGCACCCCAATCGATTAGCACAAAGGGAGCGTCGTCAATGCGCTTGGACGAAGGTCTGCCGTGGGGAAGAGCTGCTCTGGGCCCTACCCCTACGATAGATTTGAATGCGCTCCCGGTCCCGCCAAGTTTGCGAATCGAAAACTCGAGTTGGTCGGCAACGGACTTCTCCGTCATATCACCAGTCAACATGGCACGAACGGACACGAAGGATCGTTCTGCGATTGAAATAGCCCTTTCAATCGCCTCAATCTCCGAAGCATCCTTGCGTTCACGTAGTTGTTCGATGACACCGCTGCAGGAACCAAATTGAACATTTGCGGCTTGCTCGATGAGCCTTTCCCATTGTGCCAGCGTCATCGATTGCGATTCGACGCAGACCTCTCGCAGTTTCTGGATGGCTATCCATTTAGCGGTTGCATCGATCATAGTGATCGTGGCGCCGCGAATGAAAGCCGGATCGTGCGGGCATTCTTCCTGCAATTGCTCTTCGTATCTAGCATCGCTAAGAATGGTAATTCCATCTTGATTGACAAAAAGATAGCTGTCTTCGCCAGTAAAGCCGGTCAAATACGTAACGTTGTGAGGGCAAGTCACGAGCAAGTTTGGTAACTTGCGTTCCTTGAGTTCGCGAAAAAGTCGCTCTCGTCGTTTGCCAATGTCAGGCTTCATGGATGCCTCTAAGCATTTCCGTTTTGTATGTAACTATTGTCAACTTGCCCAAGGTCTTTTTAATGCAAATTGAGCCATTCAGGAAGAAGGGGGGGCTATCGGGTCCATGGTCCAAGTCCGAAGAGAGTTCATTTGGTGGCGTCGATCTTAAGCTGGGCCGCGAAATACTTTCGCTAGCGTTTCCTAGTCGCGAAATGCGTCAAGCATTTCGTTGGCGTCCAGCATTCACGAAAGCTTTGACAGCTTCCGCTACGATTTAAATCGGCCCGCCTAAAGATCGACGCCCATTTGATGAGTTAGACGATTCAAACTTTAGAAAATCTTTTCGTTATCGGATAGGCCGCAATACTGCGAAATTGATTTGCGTTTGTGTTCGATTTAGAACTCCCTTCTACTTCAATTCCCACACGTTAATAAGCCATAATGTAGATTTCTCGTGAAGATATTCTATTGAGTTTTTGCCCAATTCCTGCTTGTTCGATTTTTTATGAGCTCGCTAATAACCAACCCAGCAATCCGAAATCTCTTCCGAGGTGTTTTGGTATGGGCACCGCTTTGGATTTCGACCACCCTTATTTTTGGCTGTCTTGGCTTGGCATATGTGGTCTTCTTTAAGCATGATACGTACCTGGCATCGCAAGCGCTTCTCGTGCGGGATGAGGCGACGGGCGCTGTGATGCGGCTCGGTCGATTTCAAAGCCAAACCGAAATGAAGGCTGCTCAAGAGACGATTCTTGAAATGGCGAAAAGCCAGCAGGTTGTCCGCGATGCGCTGATAGCAGTCGGACCGCCGAAAGGACTTACCAACTGGTTCAATTGGGGAGAGTACCCATCGAAGGACTTGGTCGAGGAAATTGCGAAAAATGCAATCTCAGTACATGCGCCCAAAGGGACGGAGTTTGGAGTTACGGAAGTGATCTACATGGATGTGAAGGCCAATTCGCAGGCTAAGGCGATGTCCATGTGCCAAGCGCTTACGGACTCTTTGGAGTCCAGGTTGCAGCAGGTCCGACGAGCGCGGGCAGATGGTGTATTGGCCGAGTTAACGCATGCAAGGGATTCAGCGAAACGCGAACTAGAAATCTCAACTGGACGACTGCATGAGATCGAGAGCGAAGCAGGTTCCGACCTATCCGACTTGCGAGGAATGACAGATATGGTCGCAGGTGCATCAACGTCTCGAGCTGAGCTGGATCAAACCAAAAACGATCTCCGACAAGCCGAAATCAATAGGCAGTCGCTCATCGCGGACCGGGAACTGCTAGTTCGCGCAACAAAGGATCCAACATCGTTTATTGTGGCCCCAGGTGCGGTCCTTAACTCACAGCCCGGTTTGAAGCGACTTCGCGAGGGCTTGGTGGATGCACAACTGAGCGGTTCTCAACTGACCGGAAAATTCACCGAAAGCCATCCTTCCGTGATTGCGTCTCAGTCTGCACAGTCATCGATCGTCAAGCGATTTCTGCAGGAGCTTAGCGCCTCCATTGCCGGCGTTGAATCGGATATCGCCCTTGTCGACGGTCGCATCGAGCGACTCGAAAACCAAAAGAAGTCAGCTCAAGAACGCTTGGCGAAGCTTGCTGATAGCCGTGCTCCATATGCCAATCTTCTGTCTGAAGTCAAATCCAAGGTGGGGATGCTGGAGAGTTCGGAGCGCGAACTTGCGGAAATACAAGCTGCACGGGACTCCTCCGTTTCCACAAGCCTTTTGACTAGACTCGATTCACCACTAGTTAGCGATCGCCCAATCGGACCCGGCAAGACTACGATTTTCGGTCTCTGTACGATCGCAGGTTTGATTTTTGGACTAGGAATCGTGTTTGTTGTTACTCCAATGGATGTTAGCCCGGTTTTCGGACGACGTAGTCGTGATCGGGAACTAGGTAGACGCGATGCTGACCTTGCTTTTCAGCCTATATCGCGCCCCGACGAACCTAATAGAGAGTCGTCAACCGCATCAACGTCGGACGTCCTCGAGTCGACTGATACCCAAACGCCAAAGCATGAAAATGGCGACGTTGTGCCTGCAGCCGTTGAGTTGCCGATCGCAGTGAATGACCATAAGAAAGTGAATTTAATTTCGAAAGCCAATTCAGATCAAGACGTGAACTTAGCGGATCCGTTTCCGAACCAAGCAATGCGTGAGGCGTATCAACCGCTCATAGGTCCAGCAGCAAGTGCATCGATATTAAGGCCAAGGGAACAGCTAGCGAAACCAAAAAGCGATGTGCCCTCGGAATCATTTAGCGTTGATAAGGCTTTTCAAGAGCTTGCACAATTGAAGTCGAGAACACCAAAAAGCCGTTCAGAGGAATTGTCTCTTCAAATGCGCGTTCAAGAGCTGAAGGGATTGGTTTCGACTAAGGGAATGGCTTCAGGCCGCGAGGTTGCGACCATGGAAGATGAATCTCCAAGAATGAAGCCCCGTTCCACTCGAACAAATTGATGGGCATTGCGAAAGTAATTCGCGGCCCAGCTTAAGATCGACGCCCTTCCGTCGCTTGCTCACTGAAAGTGCTCTGCCTCGAATTCATAGAAAACTCCCTCGAGCCCTTCGACCGGTTTTATGTGGGGATGGACTTCTAGGGTTCCAGCGATCGCGTGAAGGCGAAGAGACTTATAAGCATAACCGTCGTTAACCAATTTGACTTGTATCATATGGGTCAACGGGGGTTGCGTCCCAAAGCAGCATGTTCCCAAGTCCGGAATCAAAACAAATGATTTAGACGAATTGCTTGAAATCGAAGTTGGGTGAACATAGCCTTTGATAAAGACCTTCTTTCCATTTAATGCGATTGCTTCGTTGGTTGGAAAGTCAGGTTCCCCCTTACGGCTATTCAACACGGAAAACGAAACACGTTCAAAGCCTTCGGGCACCTCGGTGTTGTAGATATAAATGTGCCGAGCTGGCGCACCTATCATTATTGCCCCACTCAGTACAAGGCCAAGCCATGCAACTGGAGTTCCTACTAATTCATTGGGGTATCTTTTCAGATTGCGAATCGCAACGATTCCAAAAACAATCCCAATGGCGGAAAGGAAAAGGAGGATCGGCGAAATCCAAGCCAGCAGGCCAAAAAACGCAAAAACTAGGGAAAGCACCGCCGCCCGACTAAGCGATCGGTAGGTGAATTCGTCTGATTCGTCAGTTTCGTATTGGGTTTCGTTGACTTGCGAATTGGTAGTAGCTTGGTTCATTGTGTCGGAATGGGCAGACCGTTCAATAGGCGGAGTTCTGTTCGTTTACTGAAGCCGCGAGCACCAGTCGCGTTCCCGCATTTTTGTGTCTTTATGCGCAGCTAGTGCCCGCGGTTTAGAACCAGTTGAGCAACATATCCGTCGAGGGTTGCAATGTTCCACATCACGATGGCCAACATAACTGTAGCAACAGCCATTACGACGGCGGGAGCCCATAGGTTCAACTCACTGCGGGCTGAAAGTATAGCAATGGGTGCGACCGACTGGAGAGAGTTCACGGAATTGTGCTGAGTTTCAGCTATTTGTGGCACGACAAAGGAATTGCTCAAGGAAGCGATTCGGACGGATCTTCGATTCGCGTCTAAAACGATTGCTCGTGGAGTGCTTTTAGGGAGAAATTGCGATGAGCTATCCTCTTTCTTGGGAGCTGCTGGGGACGGGATAGGAAAAAATGTCTTGGCTCGTTTCACCGAATTCGGATCTATTTTTTCAAGCTGGATTAACTTTTCCTTGGCTTCCGGTAGCGGGCAGGCACGCAGGTAGTTAACGACCGGGACTCGAACCCAATTGTTGTCGTCGGTGGCCTTTTCGAACAACTCGCATACTTTTTCAATTTGGCTCCAATCGCTCCAACGTGCCAAATCAGGAATAACCAAGTCTGCGAGATCTGGACGTTCAAGCAGGCGATGCATTGCCTCGGTAATCGACTTTTTTGGCAAAACGTTAGCTTCCGTTCCATGGAACCGAAGCGCCATCACTGCGGAATAGATATCCGCATACTGACTTTGTGCATTGTCAAAGAACTCTTTCTTGACAAGATCGATTCCCTTTTCACCCTTTAGCGTCAAGTAGGCCGCGATCAGTGCATCCAGTCCGGTTCTTGACTCTCGGTTTTCGCTACGAATCATCGACTCGAACAATTCGGCGTCCTCTGGCTTGCCACAAATAGCAAGCATGGTGAAATAGAGTCTTTTGCGATCGGGCGATTTTGAAGTGTCTTGAACCCATTTCAATAATTGTTCACGATCCATCTTGTCTTTCAGTAATACGACATCGGAGTACGGTGCCAATGCGAACTCGTCATAGCTGTCTCGCGCAAGCAACAAATCTGGGTGTTCAAAGTACTTTTGGAAAAAGGCAAGCTTCTCAACCTGAGACTCGGGCAGCTTCCGAATTGCTTCCACGTACTTTTCTGCGTCCGTAGAAAGTGGCAGCGGAGAAGACCAAAGCAGTTTGGTAGGATCGATTGCCAGAAGCAAGAATTTCTTGGCAGACTTACCTGGCCCGAAATAACTTGCCTCAATCGCTTGATCCACTTTGATCAGTTTTTCACCGGAAAGCACTTTCTCAATCTTAAAGGCTGCCATTCCATCCACGTCGGTTCGACCGTCCGTTTCAAGCCTGCCAATGGCAACGGCATCCATGGACAGAATTTCCTGCCGCAATGTTTGCGACGCTGCCGAACAGAAGGGGCAACATTCTGAACCTGAAACTGGGTATGCCTCGATCAAGATCCCAATACAGACTCCAACGAGGGTTGTAACCGTTAGAAAGGTTGTTTTCATTGAATTCATCACAAATCGTTTAATTATCATCAATCCAACCTCGTAACTAATTCTAAAGATTGCCGGATCCGCGCAAGTCCACCTAATGTACGTTATTCTGGGCGGTGGATGCCAGTCGTTTGGAGGGAATTTTTACCTATCCGTTTCCCAAGACCGCTTAATAAGCGGGATAATCTTGGCTGGTTCTCAAATCTTCTCTCCACCAGTCCCTATTCCGAAAGGAGGCATTCGACCACAATTATCGCTAAACGTGGATCTGTGACAAGAATGCAGAGACATGTCAATACGCTTTGGAAACCAGTTCCGATAATAAAGCCCTATGCAACTACCGATATTGAAGGTCCTTTCGCAAGCGGAAGCATTAAAAACCGAAGACAAAAGCATGGATTCCTTTGCTTGCGGTTCGGTTTCTCCAATCTTTGAACCAAGTCGGCGACTACCGCCTTGGCTTCGTCGCGAAGTGCCAAAGGGCAATGCGAATCATTTCACTTCCGGGTTGCTCAACGAACTCCGACTAGAAACGGTCTGCGAGAACGCCAAATGCCCTAATCGAATGGAATGCTATTCGCAAAATACTGCAACGTTCATGATATCGGGAAATGTCTGCACTCGGCCTTGTGGTTTTTGTGCGGTATCGCGAGGGAAGCCTGAAGCGCTCGAGGGGGACGAACCGGACAGGGTTGCGGAAGCTGCATTGCGTTTAGGGCTAAAGCATGTAGTCATTACCTCGGTAACCCGAGATGATTTAGCGGACGGTGGTGGTGACCATTTTTATCAATGCGTTCGGGCTGTTCGAAAAAAGACCGGAGCTTCCGTGGAAGTACTTACGCCCGATTTTATTCGACATAAACATGGCCTGGATCGAGTGATCGAATCGGCACCAGAAGTTTTCAATCACAACATGGAAACGGTGCCACGACTTTATCGAAAAGTTCGTGGGCCGAAGAGTGAATATCGTTGGACACTCGAATTGCTTAAGCATGTGAAGACGAGCAATAGCTTGATCAAAACCAAGAGCGGTTTAATGCTTGGCCTTGGAGAAACACGCGACGAACTTCTGGAGTGTCTTGCTGATTTAAGGTCTAACGATTGTGATTTCTTAACGTTAGGCCAATATTTGCAGCCTGGTCCGAAGTACTTGCCGGTGGTGCGCTACGTCCCGCCCGCCGAGTTTAATGAACTGAAAACCATTGCCGAATCGATGGGATTTAGAAAAGTCGCATCGGGACCATTTGTTCGAAGTTCCTACCACGCTCGAGACATGGCTGAAACGAATTAGTTCGAGGGAAATTGCGTCACTCCGGTGACGTATGATGCAAGTGGCAATCAACTTACCGTTCGGGATCCAAACAGTGTCGGTGCGGACATGTTCTAGGATGCACTTGGTCGAAATACACAGCGAACCGATACGTTCGGCGATGTGACTAAGACCGAATAAGTCGCCCGAGACTTTTGCAAACTGGCTCAGCGCAATTCGCTTCATTTTGCTAGAATGTTGAAGGAATGCTTTTGGGGCTGGGAATGGCAGGATGAATCGATAGCAATGTCATTAAAGATTGGGATTCGAGCCTGGATTGATTTTGCGTTTCGCAAGATCTTCGGCAAACCAGGAAATGAAATCTGCCTCATCAGCCTTCTCAATGC
>JANLRK010000291.1:0-17447 GCA_031361585.1 Pirellula sp.
CAAAATGGCGGCGGTCCCGGCAACGGCACCTCCCTGTAAAAAACTACGACGGGTTGATCGTTGAAATATGGACATTGAAAAATCCTCTGGGAGAAGTGAACCAACAAAGGTACAGGGAAACGTTTTCAGCACGCGAGTAAAAAGTATTTTGGCAAAACACGTGGCCAACATGGCTCTGCGACTCGGCAACGCAGTTTCGCGGAGCGACATTGCCATATCGATGAAACCAAAAAACTTCTGCTGTAGTGCGTATAGGAACGCATAAGCGAAAAGGACAATGATACTCAAATTCGACAACAATTGAACTGACTGGAAGAATCGACAAGCCAAAATTTAAGGTTTCAAGGGACTAGACCGTGATCACGTGCGCTTTGCGTGTTAAAGCAGAAAGGATCAGGATTGGTAGGCTACTCACCGACCTAGAACGTATTTTAGCCTTTTTGAACCACGGAATACCCGGAACACACGGAAGGGAGAAATGGCATCGAGCACGATCCTAATATACATCTCGAACGTATCGCTTCGCATTTGTCATAGTGACTAAGTACTGTTTTGCTTCACTAGCCGACATTTTTCCGTGCACAGCAATCACTTCTTGCAAGGCCTTGTCCACATCGACCGCCATCTTCGATGCGTCGCCACAAACAAAGAAATAGGCTCCCGATTCCAACCATGCAAACAGTTGTGCGCCTTGTTCAAGCATTTTATGTTGCACGTATACTTTGTTAACATCGTCTCGACTGAAGGCCAAGTCGAGTTTGGTGAGCAGCCCATTGCATTGCCAAGATTCCAGTTGCTCACGATAAAGAAAGTCATAAGCTTTCGTTTGGTCGCCAAAGAAGAGCCAGTTCACACCCGTTGCTTTGTCTGCTTGCCGCTGCTGCAGGAACGCAATGAACGGAGCAATACCGGTTCCTGGACCGACCATGATCATCGGAGTATTTGGGTCGGTGGGAATCGTAAAACCATGCGATGGCTGGATGAAGACACTCAAGGTTGATCCCGGCTTCAACCGATCGGCAAACATGGTCGACGCTACCCCCTTACGCGGCCGATTTCGAACCATGTTTTCAACTCGGCCAACCGCCAAATGCACTTGTGAAGGATAAAGTGATTGGCTACTGGCGATGGAATACAGTCGAGGCCTTTGATCAATCAACGAACCTACAACCTGTTGAGCCGTCAATCCAAGCGATGAAAACGCTTCAAAGAATTCGAGCACATCCCATTCATAGAGCTCGTCGGACTCCGCAAATGCCTCAAGCTTTGCAACCAATTCGCCATCCTTTGCGACGGATCCGTTTTGCTTTGGCCGATTGCGTACATTCTCGATCGCCACCTCGATCAATTCAGGTGTGATGGTTCGAAGGCATTTCCCCGCAAGTGATTCCGTGGCCGACACATCAAGCTTGGCGGCCTCAAGAAAATTAACAACCAACTCAGCGCAGTTGGTTGGCCACAAGCCCAACGCATCGCCGACGCGATAGCGCAAGCCCGTACCTTCAAGATCTATGGAGACGTGTCGCGTGTCTTTCGCGGAACCAGGGCCATTGAGTTCATCGCTTGCGATCAGTTTGGCCTGAACGGGATTGTCGCGGGTACCCTTCCTGTCGGCTTTCGGCGACGCATGCTCGACTGGCTTGCCGACGCCGCTCACGCTTGCATTGCTTTGCAGCGCCGATTCTTTCACTAAGGTCCTCAACGCCTTGGCCGTTTCGCTCCCACCTGGCGAGCAAAGCGTCAAGTTCTTTTCACTTCCGTTGGCTATCGCTTCGGAATATGTTTTGCAAAGATATCCGCACGAACCGCAATTCAGCTGGGCCATCGCCGCCATCAAGCGGCGTTCTTTAGGCATCCCCTCTGCCAACTTGATCCGATCTGATATTGATAACGCTGGGTCATGCCACGGAAACGAATCCTCGGTTTCTTGTTCCGCTGACAAACCAGCGCCCAAAGGCGGGGACAACATCGAAGCGGCGGCTGCCAACGTTGCTGCACTCCCGCCCTGGGCTGATTGCTGGTCTAGAACACCAAGAACTCCCGCAAAAAAGCCATTGAGCCAAGCTCTTTGCTCGAGACTGAATGGAGCAGATTCTGGAACGATTTGGTACGTCATTGGCGATTTAGCTCCATCTCAAGGGATGATGGCGTATCGGTCTCAAATTGGGGTCGGCTACTGCGCGGGTTAAGCGCGAGCCTGGAATGCAAGTCGTAACGTTGAACGAAATCAGCGAACGACTCTTGGCTGTTCCTGTTCTTGATGTAATGGTCAAGTATCGATTCAATGGCAGCCGGCACATCGCTAAACGCAACCGATTCGAACAGTTTTTTGCCGATCGCAAAATCAATACCAGTCCGTCCGCCGACTACGATGTGATACCCTTCGAGCATTTCCTCGCCAACCTCCACTTTGGTTGCAATCAAGCCAAGATCGCCAATCGCATGCTGTGCACAACTGTGGTGGCAACCCGTGAAATGAATGTTGATGGGTTGATCTAGTTCGAATCGCTCCTCGAGGTACTCGGCTAGAATCATCGAATGCTTCTTGGTATCGGCCGCTGCGAACTTGCAGCCTGCACTCCCTGTACAAGCGACTAAGCCGGCACGAAAACTAGACGTTCTCCATCCCAGTCCCAGCTCTTCGATCGATCGTTGAACCGATTCGATGTCCACGTTGGCAATGTCTGGGATGATGAGATTTTGCCAGACGGTCAATCGAATCGAGCTACTACCAAAGCGCGAAGCGATCTTAGCCAGTCCCCTACACTGTAGACTCGTAACGCGCCCAACGGGCAACACCACTCCTACATAACTCAAGCCAGGTTGTTTTTGCGAATGCACGTCCACATGCGCCCATCGATCAATATGATTCGGCTGAACAAAACGATCTCTTGGAACTTTGCGAAGCGACTGTTTGAGTTCGCTTTCGACTAGCTGCAAAAACTTTTCAATGCCACATGCGTCCAGTACGTACTTCAGCCTTGCCTTCTTTCGATCGGTGCGATCGCCGTGCACGATGAAGACTCGCAAGATGGCCTCGCTGATTGCGACGCATTCGTTTGGTCTAGCTAAGACACCCGTCGAGCGAGCAAAGTCACCATGTCCCGTTATCCCACCCAAGCCCAGGAGAAAGTACACCCCTGCCTCTAGGCCATCGCTGGACTCGGTGACTTCAACCGCATGCCAGCTGATGTCGTTGGTCTCTGCGAGTGAACTAATTCGCCCTGAACCGTCAAACGCAATATTGAACTTGCGTGGCAAGCCATACAGCTCGGGCTTATGAAGGATGTGATAGTGAAGTTCGCGTGCCAGCGGCAACGTTTCGATCAACTCCGATGAATCGATGCCACTTAGGGTGCTCGCGGTTACATTCCGAATGTTGTCCGCACCTGCACCTTGAGTGACGATTCCTAAGTCTCGGAGCCCCATCAATACGTTGAGTGCGTTGCTCGCTTGGATTTCACGCAACTGCAAATTGGCACGGGTTGTAATGTCAGCATATCCGCCTGCGAATTGGTCGGCCACGTCGGCCAAACCGCTCAACTGGTCGGAACGCAACACGCCCCCTGGTATGCGCATTCGGCACATAAACGAATTCTGAGCCGGCGCCACATAGAACAAGCCATGGTATTTGGTCATGAACACATCGGTCCCCTTGGGGAATTCGCCCTTGATGGCTCGCTCGCCGATTTCGGACCACGTTCCAAGGCCACTCTTGTCTCGTTTGGCTTTCTCCTCAGCGACAAGAGTTTTACCGGTGGCCTCCAATCGTTGCAGTGCTTCCAAATGAATGGATGGCAAATGCGAACTTGCTATCGCACTTTCTCCGCCGACCTGCGCAGATATCCAATTCGGCGAACCCTCGCTCGGCCAGCCATTTGCTAAACCTATCCCAGATCCGCTTATGACCGGCAGGCTACGAATCTTCCTTGCAACGTCCGTTCCAAGCAGTAACCCTTGCAAATAAGCTTGCTGTTCTTGCGAAAACGACTCTGGCTTGTTCATGCTTGCGAAACCACCGTTGGGCTCCTCCAAAGTTTAATAGTCACTGCGCAGTCTTTGTACGAAGGCTGACGAGAGTAAGGGTCCACGTGCTCAAGCGTCAAAAGATTGGTCTTGGCGTCATGCATCGGCATGAATAGCTGTCCTATTTGAACAGTTGAGGTCACTGAGGCTCGAACGACGCTTTCTCCTCGCCGACTTCGCACCTCAACTTGGTGTCCAGCCCGAATCGACAATCGCAACGCGTCAACGGGATGGATTTCAACATACGGCTCCGCCGGATACAACGAACGCAACACTGGGCTCTTAGAGGTTCGGGTCTCTGTATGCCATTGGCTGACCGACCCGCGTCCAGTTAACAACACAAACGGATATTCCGAACAAGTAGGCTCAGGCATGGGTTCAGGCTCGGCAAAGACAAACCTGGCACGACCATCGCTATGAAAAAAACGACCATCCGCAAAGAGCCGCCTCTCTTGCTCGGGTGCATCGGATTGTTCCGCGTCTTCGAGGGACCAAGGCCATTGAATTCCTCCCTGTCGGTCTAGGGCAGCGTAGTCCTCGATCCCGCTTATATCGCATGCTTGGCCGCGTGACAGTTCCTTCATGGATTGGAAAACATCTTCGGCTTTTGTCCATTTCGAAAAAAGATGGCCACACCCCCAAGCATCTGCAATCAGCCTGAAAATCGAAAAGTCAGCCAAGGCTTGTCCGGGCGCCTTCGAGACGCGTTTGATTAATCCAATCCTGCGCTCACTATTGATGAACGTCCCTTGCTTTTCGCCCCAGCCAGCCGCAGGCAATACCAGATCCGCCTGCTGGGCGGTATGTGTGGTGGTATACATATCCTGGACGACCAAAAAATCTAACTTCGACAGCAACTCCCTGGCCCGCGAACTTTGAATCCATGAGTGCGCTGTGTTTGTCGCGATGATCCACAATCCTTTGATCTTGCCAGACTCGATGCCGCTCACAATCTGGTCATAGGCCCAACTGTTCTCCGTTGGGATCTTTTCGAATGGGATATCTAACACCGAGGCAACCTTTGCGCGGTGCTCTGGATTAGCGAAATCGTGATGACCGATCAAATTGGTGGTATTGCTGAAAAGGCGAGAACCCATCGCATTGCATTGACCCGTGATGCTATTGGCGCCCGTACCAGGTTTTCCAATATTACCTGTCATGAGGGCCAAATTGATGATCGCCTGGGCGGTGCGAACACCTTGATAGGACTGATTGACCCCCATGGTCCACCAAAAGGAGGCTCGTTTCGCATTCGCAATCGTATTGGCAACCCGAGTGAGTTGCTCGGCCGAGATACCGGTCTCGGAGCAAACGCGATCGATCGAAAACGCTTGAACATGCTCACGAAACGCCTCAAAACCATTCGTGTGATCTTGGATGAATTGCAGGTCCATCGCCCCCAATTCGACAAGCAGTTTCGCTAAGCCGTATAGAAGACTCATGTCGCTTTTGGGCTTGATCGCCAGATGCTCGGTAGCCGCCATGGCCGTCTCGGTCTTGCGAGGATCGATGACAATCAATGCAGGCTTGTTTTTGTTGCGCAATACTCGCTGCCATAAAATCGGATGCCCAATACAAGGGTTTGCTCCGATAAACACCAGCGCATCCGATTGTTCAAAGTCGGCATAGGTAAACGGGGGTGCATCAAAACCAAACGATTGCTTGTACGCGACTACGGAGGTCGCCATGCATTGGCGAGTATTTCCGTCCCCATGCAGCATTCCCATTCCGAATTTCGCCAGCGAACCTAAAAACGCCATCTCTTCGGTGGGGATTTGCCCAGTGCTGATGAAGGCGACGGAATCATTACCATGTTGGCTTTGAATACTCTTAAACCGATCGCAAAACAATTTGATCGCCTCTAACCACGTGGCTTCGCGAACGGTGCCATCCCCGCGATCGCGAACCATCGGCGTCGTCGCCCTATCGTCAGACTGCAATACTCGCAGCGCTTCCCAACCCTTGGGGCACGCCATTCCCAGATTGACCGGGTAATCAGCAGTAGGCGTGAGATCGATCGCTTGGCCACCTTGGATGTGTATCTTAAGACCGCAACCGGTGGAGCAGTAGCCGCATACCATATTCGTCGTCGAATCCGGGACCCTCGCAATCGGCAAGGCCCCGAGTCCGTTTGTCTTCATATCAAGCGATAGTTGCTGAGTCAACGGACCCGATTTTTGGACTAGAGTTGGAATCATGTACTTGCCCCCGGCATTCGTCGGTAAACGACCGATGCAAAGTAGATCCAACGATGCAATGCTTGAGCCGAAAGGCAAATGGCAAAAACCGCAATTAGCAGAATTGGCATAGCACCGTCCCAATCGGTGCAATAGACGCCAATGGAGATCGCGATCGCTACGAAATGGAGTACCCACAGAACCGACCACGGTCCCGCCAGATCCCTTCGAAGTATTCGACCACTGCGCGCCGAAAAATCATCCCACCGAATACTGACTGCCTTGCCCCGGCGATGATCGACTAACTTGGCTATAGCAGCTGTGGTAGAGCAAAATACTCCGATCAATAGCGCGATACTTGGCAATCCGTTGAGGCAAGCAAAGGCACCGACAAGTCCCAACCCAATCATAGAAAGTCCGAAATCTAGGCCGGTTCTTGTGTATCCCCATAGCTCTCTACGCGTCGCTATGTAAATCATGCCGGTACATACAACCGCAGCTAGCCCAACCGCAGCTGCCACAATCTCTGCAAATCCCAGTGCAAGGCCAAAGGCCGAAACGTGGCGGATGCTGCCAGCATCCGATCTGCCACCAAGAACCAGTTGTGCACCCGTTGCGGTAACAGCCGCACCCATAAAAAGTCCAAACCCAATCGCTTCTCTGCTCAGCCAGCTAGTTCTCCAACCCAGAAAGGCTCGATAGGCCAGCCAGGGCCGACCGAGATGCAACAGAGCGGCATGAACACCGACTATTCCCATCGCGGTTGCGACCGAGGCGGCAAATAAGTGTGATCCTCCATTGCCCCATAACCGCATCCCAGCTAGGGCGATCCACATTCCGACGCTGGCTTGTGTGAGGACGATCATTACCACGAGCGGGAGGTGCCCCTCATGTGCTCTATCGATGATCGATTCGCTCGAAAACAACTCGGCTGTCGCATCATACGTTTGCTTAGAAAAGTAACGTGTCGTTGGCAATGTGATCTGGCTGAGAGGAGCAGTCGAAACGAGCGAGGACCGCGTTTCCGGCAACGCATTGGCGACGACCTCGGCCACGTCGACAATCGCGATTCGAATGGCTTGATTCGGGCAAGCTTGAACGCAGGCGGGTGCTTCGCCGCCGCGTAGACGTTGCGAGCACATATCACATTTGCGAACGATTCCGAGCGTGCTGCTGTACTGTGGTACTTCATAGGGGCACATCATCGTGCAGTACTTGCAGCCAAAGCACTGGTCATCCAAATGGATAACAATTCCCGTGAGTGGATCTTTTTCGTAGGCTTGAACCGGGCAGCCTTTGAGGCAACCTGGGTCCACACAATGGTGGCAAGCGGTAGTGACGTGCTGAACGATCGGCAGCTCATAGATGCTTTGGCTCGATAGAGCCCCGACTTTTCGCCAAGTCTCTGTCTCCTCAAGACCGTTCAACGTATGACAGGCCACAACACATGCTTTGCATCCACTGCAGGCATCTAAGTCGACTTCGAACGCATATTGCTGTCCACTTTTGAGGGCAGCCGTTGGCATCAATGCTTGGTAGGTTGAGGCTGCAATGGAGTGGGACTCGTGCCAATCCGCAAAGCGATCGACCGCGCTTAACTCGCCTTGCTCCTGGAGAAGCAATGCGAGCAAATCTTGCGTGGACGTTGGGACAAGAGTGGCGGACATAATTGGAAAAGTTAGTGTTTAGTGTGGCACGGCACTCCGCGCTGTCAGTGTGGCACGGCACTCCGCGCCGTAATTATTGGTCAAGGCTTCCAGCCTATCGTTCTAAAGCAGACAGGCTGGAAGCCTATCCCACAGTTTTCATTGCAGGCGCATTCCTGCAATCTTTTCGGCACGGAGTGCCGAGCTACTCTCTACGCCACCCGTTCTGCCGGATGCTCCAAAAAGCGAATGACTTCGTCGCGATAGTACATGTACTCGCTGGTTTCCATCAACGCGTCCCGTTTGCGCGGTCGCTCAAAAGGAACGGAGAGGATGTCGCCGATGGTGGCGGCGGGACCGTTGGTCATCATGACTATCCGATCGCTTAGCATGACCGCTTCGTCAACGTCGTGGGTTACCATCATCGTGGTGGTTTGGTGCGTGCTCCATACATCCAGCAAAACATCTTGCAGTTCGAGTCGAGTTAACGAATCCAACATTCCAAAGGGTTCGTCAAGCAGCAATATTTTGGGCTTCAACGCGAATGCTCTGGCGATGCCAACTCGCTGTTGCATGCCTTGGCTTAACTCGGCTGGCTTCTTGTGGGCGGCCTTTCCAAGTCCGACGCGTTTTAACCAGTCGTGCGCGATCTTCGCTCGCTGAGCATCGGATGCCTTGGGTTGTACTTGTTCAAGTCCCAGGGTGACGTTTTCGAGGGCCGTAAGCCAAGGCAACAGATTGGGGGATTGAAAGACAACCGCACGGTCCGGGCCAGCCCCTACGATTTCATGATTATCAAGCACCATCCCACCGCCGTTGAGTTCGTGTAGACCCGCTACCATCGACAGAACAGTACTCTTGCCACATCCACTGTGCCCGATGATGGAGACAAACTCTCCCTCGGCCATGTTCAGCGTGAAATCGCAAACAGCAACGAAGAGGCCATTGTCGGTCTTGAATTCCTTTCGAAGTCGCCAACACTCGAGGTACTTTTTTTGCATTGGGAAAGTTGCATTCATGTGAGCAGACGATTACGAAACAGAGACAAGATCGGAGTGTGGGCCTGGTTCCGCATCAAATTCCGAAGAAACACGACGGGCGTTCAGAAGCAATTGAATAATGGCTTTCTTGAGCGACCTGTACGACGGATGGTGCGATACCGACTCGCGACTGCGGGGCCGATCGATATCGACTACGAATGGCTCACCGAGCGTGGAGCCATCGCGTTTTCCGGGAAGGAGAGGGATGACGCGGTCAGCCATGAGAATGGCTTCGTCGACGTCGTTGGTGATCAACACGACAGTTCTTCGGTCCCGCTCCCAAATGCTAACGATTTCGTTCTGTAACGCAGCTCGAGTCAAGGCATCGAGCGCGGAGAGTGGCTCGTCCATGAGCAGCACCTTGGGTTGTGTCGCCAGAGTCCGTGCTAGGGACACTCGCTGACGCATACCGCCTGAGAGTTCGCTAGGCTTTTTGTGGACCGCATGCGATAACTTGACCATGGCAATGTATTTTTCGCAATGAGCTGTTTGTTCGGCGTAGGAAAGGTTCGGAAGCACTTGTTGCACCGCGAACAGGATGTTCTCCAACACCGTCAACCAAGGGAGCAGCGAATAGTTTTGAAAGACAACACCCCGGTCGGGTCCAGGTTGTTTTACCGACTCACCTCTCATTTGGACTTGACCCGTGTCTGGCGTTCGCAGGCCGGCTAAGGCAGAAATCAACGTTGTTTTGCCAGTTCCGGAGTAACCGACAATTGCCACGAACTCCCCCTCCTCGACGGACAAGTTCATATTGCGAAGAACCTCGGTTCGCATCAAACCCTTGCCATACCCCTTCGAAACATTACGCAGCTCAAGCAGTGGCATCGGAGGTTTCTTTCTGGATCAAGGATGGAGCGGATTCGGTTGCTGAGAAAGAAACAGACGTGTGAGATCGCATCGTCTGAATGAATCGCAATATCAAAGATGGGCAACTCAAGATAAACGTCGAATTTTTTTCGACGACATTCATCAAACGATCCAAGATAAAGCCGACAAGGCCAATGACGATCACCGCAGCGATCATGGGTCCATATGTCCCTGATTGGTATTGATTGTTGACGAATGCACCGATTCCACTTTTGCCGGACAGCATTTCCGCAGCCACGATAACCAGCCAAGCGATGCCGAGACTCAATCGAAAGCCAGTGAACATGTAAGGGATAGTCGCGGGCAACAGAATGCGAGAAAACAATTTGAATGAGGACAGTCGCAAAACCTTGGCAACATTGAGATAGTCTTGCGGGATAGCCCGAACGCCGACCGCCGTATTGAGGATCGTTGGCCAAATGGAGCACATGGCAATCGTAAAGATGCACTGCAATTGCGTGGCATCGATCTCTTTGTTGTGCCGCCGAATCGCGATTACGATCAGCCCAGCTAGCGGGAACCACGCAAGCGGTGAGATCGGTCGCAAGATTTGAAAGATGGGGTCGAACATGCGAGCAAAGCGATAGCTGCCCCCTAGTAAAAACCCAATCGGTACTGCAGCTAAGATAGCCATTCCATAACCCATGCCGACTAGCTTGAGGGATCGCCAAATCTCTAGACCGATGCCGTCGAAGCCCTCGGAGTTGTTGTGCGAAAAGGGACTAGCGAAGTATTTGGCGCTATCCGTCCAGGTCGTAATGGGTGAGGGAAAATCGCTAGAGTTGGTACTCGAGTCCCATGTCGCCCAAGACAAAAAGCACCACAGTAGGAGGCAAACTGCGATGCCAATGGAGGGCAAGGCAACGTTGTCTACGAACATCTTGGTTAGTTTGGTGGAATTCATATGCAATGCTTGGTTGAGGAACGTTGGGCAGGCTGCCAGCCTGCGTGACAGTGGCACAAAAATCACGGCGGGGACCGCCGTGCCACACTTAGCCCTTGAGATTCTTGATTGCGAATCCCTTGGCGTACGCTTCCATATCCGCTTTGGGATCAAAGGTCACGCCGTCAATCATCGTCCATGGCTTGTTGTCGGTACCGCCGTGTTCAAAACCGACCTCCTTCATGGCTTCCTCATAGATACCCGGTTGCATTACCTTGTTTGCAATCCCTTCGTAATCGGGCTTGCCCTCTACCATTCCCCAACGTCGCAATTGCGTAACCCACCATTTGGCATATGCCAATTGCGGGTAGTTGCAATTGCGAGAGCTGAAGATCATGTAGTTCGAATCCTCTTTTTTCCGCCCGTCGCCGTAGTCGAGTTGCCCCAGCAGCCGACCAAGAATCTGATCCTTATTGCATTTGATGTAAGCATCTCTGGATACGATGTCGCATTGCTCCGATCGATTTTTGAGATCGTCGAGCCATAGGCTGGCTTCGTGCACCGCTTTGAGAATCGCCTTGACTGTTTTGGGGTTCTTGCTTGCGAACTCAGCGGTAAATGCGCACACCTTTTCGGGATGGTCCTTCCAAATTTCCTGTGTCGTTACCGACGTGAAGCCCACTTTTTCTGCGATGGCGCGAGCGTTCCATGGCTCGCCAACACAGAAGCCATCCATCTTCCCAACCTTCATGTTTTGAACCATCTGCGGTGGCGGAATGGTAATCAACTCCACGTCCTTGTCAGGATTCACTCCGCCGGCCGCAAGGTAGTATCGCATCCACATGGCGTGAGTCCCGGGTGGAAACGTCATGGCAAACGTTGGCTTAATGCCCCTCTTGTTTGACGCGTCCACCAGCGGCTTGAGAGCCTTGGGGTCGCCAGCTACTTTTCCAACCCAATCCGTTTTCAGCGAGATTGCTTGGCCATTGCGATTGAGGATCCAAGGCACAATCATCGGCACCGCCTTGGTACCACCCAGCCCCATCGTGCTTGCGATAGGCATACCTAACAACATATGCGTGCAATCAATATCGCCTTTGACGAGCGAGTCGCGTACCGCCGCCCAATTGGCAGGTTTCACAGGCTCGGAGACGATTCCGTACTTCTTAAATAACCCCTTTTCGTGTGCAATTGCCAACGGAGAGCAGTCGGTCAAAGCGATGAAACCAAAATTGACCTTGGGCTTCTCAGGCGCATCCGACGCATAGACGGCGGGCAAAAACGACGGGAACTGAGAAAAGCCCGCCATCGAACCGCTAACGATGGCCGACTTCAGTAATGTACGGCGAGTTGTGTTTTGCGAACGTTGATGCATCTGGAGTTTCCAACCAAAAAGGGTAGGACAGGAAATAGGATCGCGAGTGAATGCTGGACTGGAAAGTGCCAATCTCCACCAGGTATTCCCTAAAGCATCTGGCGAGCCAGGGAATAATGCTTCGAATGTCTTCTTGAAGCAAACAAGTCAACTTACGAAAACCTGTTAGCCTACGAAGCCACGTCTGTGACGATCTAATTACCCTTAGAGAATTCTTTGCCAATCGCCTGAGAAACTTGACTGCTCGTTTTTGATGCAACTAAGTTGAATAACCACAGGCAGTCGCCATCGAACCGACATGCAACGAATGGCCAGTCATGAATCACTAGAGCATTTTTTGCTCATCTTTGGGTTTCACTTGGACTGCAATTGGACTATAGTCATATCGATCAAGCGGGTGCCTCTCCCAGCCGCCTGAGTGCTTCATCGTAGGACGCGCTTCCTGCCAATCTTACGACTCAATCAGACAACAAAGCACCCACATGAGAGGCAAGATGTCAAATCCAAGGGGAGAGTGCACACGACTGCTGGTCGTGGACGATGATCCGGGGATGCATACCCTCGTTCATGATTTGTTTGCCAGCGAGTCGACTAGCGTTCTTTCGGCCACGACACTTTCGGACGGTTTGCGGATTGCGGCGAATCAGCGAATCGACGTGGTTTTGTTGGACCACATGCTGCCTGATGGCGAGGGCATCGACCATATCGCGGAGTTCATTTCACACGATCGATTGCGCCCGATTCTCTACGTTACCGCACAAGCGGGCTCCAAAACGGCAATCGAAGCAATCAAGCGAGGTGCGTTCGAATACCTTTCGAAACCGATCGACTTCAAGCTGCTCCGCCAACGCATTGCCGAAGCAGTTGAGTACCGACGTTTGACCCGACTACCGGTATTGTTGGACAGCGCGTCGAGCCATGATACGGAAAGCGATATCCTTGTTGGCCGTTGCCGCGGTATGCAAGAAGTCTACAAAAGCATTGGCCGCCTTTCCAATCTACGGTCCCCCATCCTCATCGAGGGGGAGGTAGGAACGGGCAAAGAAATGATTGCAAGATCCATTCATCAAAACGGGTATTCTGCGTCAGGCCCTTTCCGCAAGATCTCAAGCAAGGAATTCGAAGACGCGGAATTGCAAATGGAATTGTTTGGCGAATGCCATTCAATTAACTCTGCGTTAAGCGAACCTTTACCCATTTCCATAAAGCCATCCTTGGTAAAGGCACCCGCTCTGTTGGAATGTAGTGGTGGGACACTGATGATCGATGACATCGACAGTTGGTCGGTGGCGAGCCAATCACGATTGCTTCGATTCTTCCAAAGTCGTGCGATCGATGGTGTCACAGTTGACACGAGAGTCATCCTTGCAACCTCGTTCAAAATTCGAGACCTTGTCCAAAATGGTACGGTCCGGAACGACCTCTTCTACTTCGTGAGTCCGTTTGTGATTCACGTTCCTGCCCTGCGAGAACGCCAGGAAGACTTGGAACTGCTTGTGTCCCACTTCATGCAACGCATTGCTCACGTATCTTCGGCGCAACAAGGACAAGGCCCTCCCAGAGTCAGCGGCATGGCATTGCAGTTGATGAAAGACTACGATTGGCCGGGCAATATTGCTGAATTGAAGAGCGTGTTGCAGGGTGTACTGACAGAATCTCGAGGAGCAGTTCTTGCGACCGATGCCCTTAGGCGCTATTTAGATGCGGATCCATCGAAAGAACTCCGACCCGATGAAATCCAATCTAACTCAAACACAACCCCCATTTCAATCCAAGAGCAAAAGCCGAGCAAGCTGAAGCCCGAACTCGACCAGGCATGGGACTTGCGAGCATTTGTGGATCAGCAAGTCGCCAATGGCTCCGAGCGGTTGTATGAACAAGCCATTGCATTGTTAGACGAACAGCTTCTATATCTGGTAATGCGGCACACCAAAGGCAATCGCGTGAAGGCGGCAAAAATGCTCGGCATCACTAGAACCAGCCTTCGCAGAAAGATGAATGGTGGACTTCACAAGGAATCAGCCTGCCCTTCGCCAGTTGAACCTCGACCGGGCGAAGAGAATGCCTGAGTCAACCAAGCCTAAAACGGCGGCCTTAGCTGGGCGTTTGACCATCCTCTATTTGGCGGCCCTGGGTACTATCGCCTTGCTAACAATCAGCGGGCAATTTGTCGTTCAACAAGCAATCATCCGATTGGAGGGCGATTCTCGCATCGTCAACATCGCCGGTCGACAGCGAATGCTCAGTCAGAGATTGACGAGACTGACGTTTGACTTGGACTACACAAAACAAGCCGACGCTGCAAACCATATCCGATTGGACCTGGATACCTGGACCCAGAATCACGTGGGGCTTCAACGTGGTTCTGCGGTATTGCAATTGCCCGGCAAGAACAGTCCATCGGTTGACAAACTTTTCATCGAACTGACTCCGCATTTCGAAGTGCTTCGAGAGATAATTGAGTCCACCTTGGTTCGATTCGCGACTGGTGGAGACGCGGTCCTCAAAGCTGATACTCGAAATGAATTGAGTTTTCATAGCGATGCATTTTTGGCCGGGATGGACAATATTGTGGCAAGCCTGGAACAGGAGGCGAGGGATCGAGTCAATAGATTGCGATGGATAGAAACAGCCCTGTTGTTTGCCACCATCGCAGTCCTGGTCTGCGAAGGCTTTTTTGTTTTCTCACCCGCCGTCGCATCACTTAACCGCTCACTAACACAATTGCAACATACGTCCGATGAATTAGAAAGGGCAAAAGATGTTGCCGAAAAGGCCAATATGGCAAAGACGGATTTCCTCGCAAAGGTTAGCCATGAACTTCGGACGCCGCTTCATGCGGTTTTGGGAATGCTTGGATTGGTCCGGCAAGGCAGACTGCGACCTAATCAACTTACCCAGATACGTTTGGCTCACGAAGCCTCAACATCACTTTTATCTCTTGTGAACGATCTCTTGGATGTTGCGAATATCGAACAGGGGAGTGAATTCATTGTTCACCCGCAGGTCGTCGACCTGGCGGGAATGCTGACCAGCACCTCGGAGGTCATGAGCCCCTTGGCAGTCTCGAAAGGGCTCCAGTTTGAATTGAATTTGGACAAATCGTTGCCGACGTGGGTGATCGTCGACGCAGACCGGGTGCGACAGGTCTTGTCAAATCTACTTCAAAATGCAATTCGCTATACAACGACTGGCACCGTGCAATGCAAAGCCGATATTCAAACAGAAGCAACGCAGGCACTCTTACGCCTAGTGATCGAGGATACAGGCATTGGCATTTCACCCGCCGATCAAGAACGGATCTTCACTAGCTTTAGCCGAGGCACCATACATGACGCGCCTAGCGAATTTGGTCGCCGCATGGGGTTGGGGCTTACTATCACATACGCCATTGTAAAAAAACTAGGTGGCGAGATTTCTTTGACGAGCAAAGTCGGAGTGGGGAGTCGGTTTACGGTGACTCTCCCTGTCCAATTAGCAAAGGCGAATGTATCGGAACGAGCTAACATCCCAATACGAGTTCTCACAAGTATCACATCCGCAAAATTTGCAAGACCAACAGCACTGATTGTCGACGACTCCCCAACCAACTTGCTGGTGATGCGATCGTATTTGAGGCAACTTGGTTATCGAACCATGTCAGTATCAAGCCTTAAGGAGTCGACGGTGAAATTCCGAACGCATCGCTTCGACATCGTTCTGATGGATCGAAACCTCTCGGATGGTGACGGCTTAGACTTTCCACAACTTCTGTCAGACTCGGATGCAGCAGTTTGTTTTGGCTCCTCAAGGGTCTTCCTGATAACGGCGGAAATTAACTTGACGGTCAATAGTGATCTGCGATTGAAACCATTCTCGCATATCTTGCACAAACCGCTTTCGCTCGCGGAACTTCGGGCAGCCCTCGAAACGAACGTTCCACACGAAGCCGCTCCGGCCCCAAGCCTTTCTGGGGAATACGATTTCGAAGGTCTAAGAAGAAAACTAACCAGAAATGTGATCGAAAGGCTACCCGATGACTTGAAATCGTTCAAAAGGATGCTCGATCAAAGTGACTTTGCTGGGCTCAAGTTCATCTCGCACCGCCTTCTGGGAAGCGCAGGAAACGCCGGCATGTCTGAGATCGCAACTCTCGCAACGAAGCTCTATGACGCCGCATCGCAACGAAACAGGTCGGAGATCGAGAGTATTCTTTCTTATCTCAATCAAACTTTACTTCGATAACGCAAAAATCAGAGTAGAACAGTTGTCCCAACTGTTCCCACCCTGCGTCTCAGCATCCAGACCTCGGCACTCGAAGCATTGCACAGATCTGTACGGGTAATAATAGTGTCGCACCAGCCTGCTGCGACTTGAATCGCAACTCATTCTCAGCGGTGCTAAAACACTTTGCGGCCCTTTCGACAGCCCAAAGTCACTCTCGGCAAGAGTGACCTACCACTAAAAATTGTAGTGCCACTGCGTGTAAAAGAAGTCAGCATCGCCATTGAAGAGTGCGGAACCGTTAGACCGTAGACTTGTATCGTAATACTTACCCGCAAAGAAGTGCGAGTAACCCAAGACCAAATCGCTACGTGCACTGACCTTGTACGTACCCAGTAAGTCGATTTCATGCCCAAGGTCACGATTTCCGACAGTTCCACCAGGATTGAATGCGCTGTTCGTCACGTTGTAGGGACCTTGAGCTGCATTGTCCAGGAACAGATAGTGGTACCAAGCCAAAACCGTAAACTTGTCCGTTGGGCTGAAGGTCAAGATGCTGTTGAAGTCGTGAATGTTCCGACGACCGAACAAATCCATGAACCCGAGGTACTTGTGACCCAATGGAAACAGTTGGTTCCATCCGTTATTGATGGAGTCGTCTCCGCTTGCCCAGTCGTAGTACATCCAAAGCGATGGCTTCATCGAACCCTTGGATTTTGCCCCCAAACCAAACGTTAGTGAGTAAGCCGAGATATCCGAACCGTCTGGATTTTTGCCCAATTGGTATCCGAATTCGTCATCCCACAAAAACCCATCGACTTCGCCTTTGAAAGCTGTGCCAAGCGTATGCACATGCAGATTGGTCGATGTGTCTTCGAAACCGAGATAGTAGGTATCAATCGTTCCGTTTTCAAGCATCTTGTTTGTGTTGTAGACGCCCCAAAGAGCTTGATTCTGATTTGGCGAATCAAATCGATTGAAGTTGATGTTCTCTGGGCGAACCAACAAAAAATCGGTCGTTCGATCCTCGTTGTTCCATGTCAGTCGAGCACCGTCAAATCGGCGACGATTGTTTGCCCAATCGAGTGGCGAAAGTAGCCGTTGCGACCCAAACAACAATTCTTGACGGCCCGCACGGCCAGTGAGTTTACCCAGGTCCGAATCGATCAGTACTAAATCGCCGAACAAGTTCTGCGCGTCGAAGTGCTGCACCTCTATTTGCCGAGG
>JANLRK010000331.1:0-17673 GCA_031361585.1 Pirellula sp.
GTCGGTGACCTTGGTCAATTGGCCACCTAAATTTTCAATCATAAAACTCATCAGGTAATCGACGTTTGCTATAAACATCAATTTAAAAACTCATCCACCAGATTGTCAAAGATCAGTTCAACCTACCAACGTTTTACTGGCACAAGCCTCTCTCGCGAGATGGCCTAAACTGCAAACCGTCGTTTGGTTGGGGTCACGAGTGTAACCGAGACTGGCAAGTACTGTCAAGCGATCAATAAAGTTATTTGAGTCGCTGAGTCGCTGTTCCGAGAACCAATCCACTACCATGCTGTAGTCAGCCAAATATCCCTCCAACGCTCGGGAGTTTAGCATGCATCGAACGAATCGTATTTTTTCATTCCAAGAGCAGCCTTCATTCTCTCTAGCGTGGTTGCCACCCGTTTGCACTCGTAAGATTCGCAAGCTTCTCCAATATAGAAACTATCCTGGTGGCCAAGACAATGGGCGACCACCAAGCAAGTGATAATGGATATGCCCGACGGACTGTCCACCATCGCGGCCACAGTTCATTACCACTCGGTAGCCCGACTCATGAACATTGAGCAGTCTAGCAACTTTTTGAACTACGATTTGCAAATGCCCTAACAGATTTGCATCTTCAACCGAAGCCTCATTCAGTGAATCGATTTGGCGCTTTGGAATCACTAAGACGTGCACCGGCGCTTGTCCGTTGACGTCGTGAAACGCCATACTGACATCATCTTCGTAGACGATTTTAGCTGCGATCTCTTTTCGAACGATCCGTGAGAAAATGGTTTCCGTCATCGCAACCCTTATTTTTGTATTATGGTTAACAATTGATTTACCGACATACTCGTCAATTCTTCTGCATTTCCATCCGACCAACGAATTTTGATTTTCGGTACCACCGTTGCTTTTCCCAGGCCAAAGGAAAGTCGTTGACCATAGCTGCTCTGGTAACCCCGACCGCTATGCACTTCGTCGGTTAATACTTTATCGTCGAGTACAATTTGAACGCGCGAACCCGTTGCGTCCCGACAAGCCGATCTCCCGACCAAACGAATTTCCAACCAGTTGTTTGGAGATACGGTGTCGTTCTTTATTGTGGTAGGTGTTGTCAACGAATTGAGGACGACGAGATCGATATCGCCGTCATTGTCAAGGTCGTCTGCAATGTTGCCGCGACTGCTTTCTACAGGCAGGAGTCCACTGCCAGCCGAAGTCGAGATATCCTTGAACTTGCCAGCGACTTGAAGCAAAAAGGTGTTCGCCACTTTCCAAGAAGTATTGAATGCCCAGAGATGAACATTGGGGTCTACGTGGCCGTTGGCGATGAACAGGTCTTGGTCTCCGTCGTTTTCAACGTCCAAAAAGGAAGCCCCCCAATTCGCATGTGGCTTCATTCGGCCACCCGCTCCAGTGGCCAGCGTGACATCGCTAAAGTTCCCTGCCCCATCGTTTCGATACAAGACGGGCAATTCATTACTAAAGGTTGTCGTATACAAGTCGAGGGAACCATTGTTGTCGTAGTCGGCACTTTCGACCCCCATATTGCCGTTTCGTCGACCATCAAACGAAAAAGCGATGCCTCGTTGGATCCCTACTTCCGTGAATTTTCCGGTTCCGTCATTTTCCCACAACAGATTGCGATCAAGGTCGTTGACGACAACGATGTCACTGTCTCCATCATTGTCGTAATCTAAAGCGATCGTCCCCATGGATGTAGTAGAGAGTTCAGAAATTCCGCTTGCGCTACTAACATCCGTAAACGTTCCATCTCCTTCGTTATGAAAGAAGAAGTCTCGTTCCGGTTCGAAATCGAGTGGGCCGGGGTATCTGGCATTGCCGTCGGTGGTGCGTTTCACGTTTTTTTCAATCGGCGATTTCACGTAGTTGGCAACATACAAATCGAGCAAGCCATCCCTATCCGCATCGAGGAAACAAACGCCCGCACCGAGTTCCATTCGGCTGACGTTGGCAGTTGCTGTGAGATCCGAAAAAGTCCCATCGCCGTTGTTTCGATACAAGCGATCCGGGCCAAGGTTGTTAACGAAAATATCTGAAAAACCATCGTTGTCGTAGTCGGCGACCGCAACACCTGTACTGAAATTTCGATCGTCCGTTCCAGTGAAATCGGTCCTGTTCGCGAATTGGAAGTTACCTAGGTTACGATACATGGCATTGGGAAAAGACATCGCAGTATTATCACCTATCGAAGCGCCGTTAAGGAAATAGATATCCAACATTCCGTCGCCGTCATAGTCAATGGTCGCGATGCCGGAACCCAAGGCCTCGATAATGTATTTCTCCCCATGACCGTCGTAATGATGCTGGAAGTCCAGTTGCGATTCGGCAGAATAATCTGTTAGCACGATCTGTACGTCTGAATTGAGTGCCAACGGACCGAATGCGTCTCGTGGCGTTGTGAGATCGGGCGATGGCTGAGTTGCTGACGACGCTGGAGCCTTGATTTCCGGTTTGGAGAGTTGGGGCGTTGTTGGATTGCAACCGAGAGTACAGGCAACGAACACCCATGTAAAGCGAACGCAGAGCGATCCGTGCCTGCCATGGATGTTCATTGAAAATGTCCTTATTTTGGAGCGGGTAATCGAGTCAGTGCCTGGCGAAACTCTTGGTTGTTTGGTTCCAACCGAATAGCCTCGGTTAGTTCTTTCTTTGCGCCAGCCAAATCCTCAGCGTGGTACATGGCCGTTGCTAGGATATAGTGGTTGCTTGCCATGGGTGAAAGGCTAACGGCTTGCCTGGCTGTTTCGACTGCCAATTGCCTGTCTTTGGGTCGCGTCATTTGTATTTGTGAAAGCATGGAATAGGCATCCGCTTGTTTCGAATCCAATTCGATGGACTTGATTAGGGCATCTTCTGCAATTCCTAACCTTCGATATTTCATGCAGAAACCAGCCAAGTCCATCCAAGCGTGAAGGGAAGTGGGATCGTGCATACATCGAGTTTGCAGCACACGGATGGCGGCATCTTCTTTGCCTTGGCCGACATAAATATTCACCAATTGGCGCCGCATTTGGTCCGAATCCGGCGCCTTTTCGAGAGCTTTTTCCAAGGTTGCAGAAGCCGCTGGTATATCCGTTGCTTCCAGCAAAAGATTGGAAGCAGATTGGCAAATGAATGCAAAGTATTCAAGCGATCTTTCGTTGTCGATATCGGCCTTGCCGCGGATGCTCTTGTTGGGATCGGCTAATTGCTCTGTATACTTCCTGGCGTTTTCAACATCCCCTGAACTTCGATACGCGGTCTGAAGACCGAGGATCGCTTCCCATGAGTCTTTATCGACTGTTATCGCCTTGGCATAACTTCGTATGGCCTCCGAGAAATTCCCAAGCTGCTGGTGCGCTATGCCGAGCTTGCACAATGCCGACAAGTTGTTCGGGGCTCTCTTCAACAGTAGATCCAGTTGCTCAACCGCCTCGTTTAGTTTGCCTTGATCGAGTAAGACTTTTCCCAACGCGATCTGGGCATCAACCGAATCTTTCGTGGACTTAACTGCGTTGCGGAAATACAACTCCGCTTTCTCTTGGTCTCCAAGAAGCAGCACCGCATTTCCTAAGTCAAGCCATGCTTCACCGCAATTTGGGTCGATGGTTAGAGCATGTTCCCAAATGCTGCAGGCGACTTCCGAATTGCCACTCCGCAAGTGCAGTTTCCCCAGCAAACAGAGAGCTTTTGGATTGTCAATTAGTCGCCGGACAACGCCCTCGGCGACATTAAATGATTCGGATCGAAGAGTGCTAAATGCATCTGACGCTTGTGCGTCATTGGGCGATGGAGTTGGACGATCTGGAATCACAAAGCGAGGCCGAGTCGGCTCGAGTTTTGCAACTTGCTCTGATTGGTCAAGTTGAATGGTTTGAGCCTTGGAGCCAGCCTTGCCTCGTGTCAATGTGAATACGAGAATTCCGCAAAGGTTCACGACCATGACAGTGACTATTAGGCGATTGGTTTTCATTTTAGTCGAATGGTGTTTATGAATGAAGCATCAACGCTTTAGCTCGTTGCGTTGGAGTCAACTTCTTTGGGTAGCCAAGAAACCCGATCGATCCACTGGTCAAGCCGCGGGGGTTTTTGGCGTTATCTTGCCGTCCAACCTCCATCGACCGTCAGCAAGCTGCCGGTGCAGTAGCTGCTGGCTTGACTCGACAAGAATACTACCGCACCTTGTATTTCTTCGAGCCTGCCCCAGCGTTCTAAGGCTGTTGCACCCAGTATGTTTCGCTTTGCGTCCTCTGTGTCGGCAATTGGCTCGTTCATCGGAGTTAGGAATGGTCCCGGGCAAATGGCGTTGACCGTGATTCCTTCCTTCGCCAATTCTATCGCAAGTGAGCGAGTCATTTGAACGACGGCCCCTTTGCTGCTGGCGTACGGAGTTCGGTTTGCTAGGCCGACGGTCCCCAAAGTACTCGCAATATTGACAATGCGGCCGTATCCGTACCGTTTCATGATTGGGACAACGTGCTTGGTCACGTACCAAACGCCCGTTACATTTACATCGCAAACCTTTCGGAATTCTTCGAGCGATAGCGCCTCGATGGGGCCGCGGATATTGATGCCTGCGTTGTTGACGAGGATTTCCACGCCCCCTAGTTTTTCTACGGCTTGATCCACGAACCTTGGAATCGCCGCTGCGTCGCTGATTTCCAACCCAAATCCGAACACTTCTTGATTGGTTGCGGCAGCAATGGTATCTGCAACTCGCTGAGCATCGTCTGCTTTTCTCCCGGTAATCAGAACTTTTGCACCACAACTAGCCAGTGCGGTAGCCATGGCGGTACCTAGTCCGCGAGACCCGCCAGTGACGATGGCTCGGCGACCTGAAAGATCGAAAATACGAGGGCCCAAAAGCCATGATTCGGGGATGGTTGTCATAAACATTCTTAGTAGGAGGAGCAGGAAACGGAGAGGACTGTGCATTCAGGTCACGGGTTGCACTTCCGACGGAAGCAATCTGGACTAGAATTCAACTCATAAAGACTAGCATTCGGGAGCGATTTTTGCGACTGAGGGCTCCCTGAAAACCGTTGACCAGAAAGTAGATTCCCAGCGATGCGTGACTATGACGTTTGTGGCCTAGGAAATGCCATCGTCGATATATTCTTAGAAATAGATGATTCTGAGTTTTCTTCACTAGCATTCGAACGCGGAACGATGCGGCTGGTCGATGCGGAGGAGCAGAGTAGATTATTGCACCAATTTTCAGCAGGCCACCGTGAGCTGAGGCTCGTTAGTGGCGGTTCGGTTGCAAACTCGGTCATAGGGCTTTCGCAATTAGGTGGTCGCTCTGCGTTCATCGGTTGCGTAGGAGACGATCGCTATGGACTCCATTACGCCGAGGAGTTCAACGCCCTCAAGATCAATATCGGCAATCCGATTATGGTCGGCGAAACCACTGGCACTTGCATTGCGATCATCACGCCTGATGCCGAGCGAACCATGCGAACATGTTTGGCCGTCTCAAGTCATTTGGCGGCGAAACATGTGGACTCGCATCGTATTGCTCAGTCCACCTGGTTGTTCATCGAAGGATATGTTTTTGCCAATCCTGCAACAGGACAAACCGCCATTCGTGAGGCCATTCAGGCGGCCAGAGCTGCGGGCACTAAAATCGCTCTAACATGCTCCGACGCCTTCATTCCGGAGGTGTTTGGCGACGCATTTCAATCAGCGCTGTCGGAAAGCGATTTGTTGTTTTGCAATGCCCCCGAGTCACTTGCTGTAACCAAGGCCTCGACGAGCGAAACAGCATTCGCGACACTTAAATCGCTTGTGCCCAACTGCGTCGTGACCGATGGTCCGCACGGCGCCTATGTACGCTTCGAGGGTGAGGAGTCGCATGTGCCTGCGTTTGCGTGCCATCCCAAGGATCTAACTGGGGCGGGGGACATGTTTGCAGGCGCGTTCCTTTATGGAATTACGCACGGCTATTCACCAGCGATTGCAGCCCGTGGGGCCAATTTCATGTGCATGAACGTGATTACTCAGGTAGGTGCTAGATTGCAACAAGACGCGAAAGCACTTTGGGAGCAAGGGCTCGAAGATCATCGCGCCGACGACGTAGGCGGTTGAGTCGGAAGATAGGCGACAGAGACGAATGGTACTTAATCGGCGTAAGAGCATGCCCGCCGCACGCATATTCCCCAGCATCTGTTTGTCGAGTTCGTCTCGGTCCGTGATGACAGCCACGCGAGCATTGGAATTGTTCTCGAGTATCCATTTGGCAAGCAGCACCATGACAATGCTTTTGCCACTCCCCTGCGTATGCCTGATCACCCCTCCCTCCTTCCGGCGGACATGGTCCTGGGCGCACATTTCCAAGTAAAAATCGCGTTTGTGTGGATCTTCGAGATAAATGACAGACCGAAAATGGGTCCAGCTCAATTGTCTACGCAGTGCGTAGACAATTTCGCGGTCAGGAAAAGTCTCCGCGATGCGAAGACAATGTCGCAGGTGCTGAGCCCCCCAACCCTTCCCGAATTCTCGGGTCATTTGCTGCGAAAGTTGGTTGATGACTTGTTTACCATAGTCAGCACGTTGGTCGTTGAGAACATAAGCTCGAATCTGCTCGCCAATTTCCCAGTAAAGCATCATGAGTTCCGCATTGACAGCTACTGCCGTGCGTCGTCAACAAACGCTACGCACTTTCCTAACTCGTCGCGTGTTTCTCCGGACCCAGCAAACAAGAGGTCCCCTTTCAAAAGGTTTGTGGCCATTTCTGCAAATTCACGAGAGATGTACGATCGAAATTCGCGATTGCAATCGTCGTGGGTAGTGTAAATCTCGCCGTAACGTATGCATGGCAGTTGGCCACTCATCGAGTCATCTTTCTTGACACCGCTTCCTTTCAAAAAGGTACCGAATTCGAGCAACCGTCTTGATTCCCACTCGCCCTCAAAGCCCGGCAAGCGTTTTTTGCCGGTTAGCAATTGCTGCATGGTGGCTTGTTTGAAGTGGCGTTTCTTGGCGAGCAGACGCCCAGTGGGTTGTATGACATCGAATTGAATTGTATCGAGCTGCGCATGCGTTTTTTTGAACTCGGTATCCATGTCACCCGCAAGGAAGATGCTCCCTATCGATCCATCGGCCTGCAATCACCGATTTCCGAAACGAGTCGCATTCCAAAACGACTTTTGATACATGGCTTTCATGCCGACGGCAAACTTGTGGCCATCACGTTGCTCGATATCGACGAGCGATCTCTGCAAACCCTCTACGATGAAGATATTTAGACCGATTGACCAAGCGACTGGAAAGTGATGCAAAGTCACTTTATTCATTCTATCGATACGGAGCGCTTCACAATAGCATTCGATTGCGATGGGGATTTCTCTCCGAGAGTTTTCTTGCGGAATGGGGAATGCCGGGCGAGCTTAGTTTGTACGAGTTTCTCCGGCTCAGAATGGAAAGTGGGCAACCCATTGAATTCGTTTGTGGCACAGCACCTGGATGGTCTGATCCTTGGTCGCGAGGGAAACGCGGAATAGTCACTAGAGTTGATTACCGAGACGTCGAACTGTTAGTTGATAATGAGCTAGTGTGCATCGCTCGGGAGGAGTTTCAAGCCGTGCGCTGATAGACGATCCAATTCTGACTCGATAGCCTCAATCGATACATGGGTCAAAGGTTCGATAGGAGGGCGAGGCTCCTGCCGAGTTTTATGCATTGTTGAACTAGACAGAGCGGTCATGCGAATGGTCGTATCAGCTGGAATCTTCTTCGGTTCGACAGGTGAATAAAGCCATTGGAAATTGAAGTCGTACCGGTCTACACACCTGCCGGGCGTGCGACGTGGATCCCGAGAAAGAAAAAGGTGTCAGGAACGCGACCGAGACTTTTTCCCTGATTCCCGCGATCGAGGCTTGAGGGCCTCGATCGGTTAAACATTAGCTGAAAACTTGCGACTTGTGTGCAGAGCGTTCGTGAGCCCAGTACGTGCTTATTGGCCACTCAATTTCAAGACATCCTCGAGCTGGATTTGGCCTTCGTAGAGGGAACGTCCGATGATAGCACCGGCAGTCTTTTGGAGGATCAGATTGCGAACATCTTGCATTGTCGTAACTCCCCCTGAACAAATGACGGGAAAAGGACTCGCTGCTTGTATTTCGGCCAACGATTGGAAGTTGGGACCTGCCATCATCCCATCCTTCGAAATATCAGTGTAGACGACCGCAACACAGGCGTTCGTGTGTTGGGCAACTCGATTCACCAACTCAACCGCAGACGTTTTGGAATTTTCAAGCCAGCCTTCCGTCGCCACCATCCCATTGAGTGCATCCAATCCTAGCACGAGATGCCCAGGATACGTTTCGCACATTTTCGCAAACCAAGCCGGGTCCTTTAACGCTGCGGTTCCAACAACCAGACGTGAAATACCAAGCTTGAGCAACCGCTCAATGGTTGATTCGTTTCGAACTCCGCCCCCCAGCTGAACTTTTCGGTGTTCCGCAGCGACAACAATATTTAGAATCGCCTGTTCGTTTGCGATGCTTCCAGACTTGGCGCCATCTAAATCCACGCAATGGAGAAATTGGGATCCTGCCGTAAACCACCTAGTCGCAACGTCGCCTGGATTGTCGCTAAAGACCGTATTACGGTTGTAATCGCCTTGCTGTAATCTCACGCATTTGCCACCTAACAAATCAATCGCCGGCCAAATTTCCACTTTGCACTTTCGTTGTTTTGACCGCCTCAATCAAGCAAAAAATCACTGCGATCATTGCGGTCCTGTTTTAGGGATGCAAGTTTCGCAAAACACAACGCATCACGCAAGAAGCGAGTGTTAGACTTTGCAATACAAAGCATGCAGGTTTTCGAAATGCTATTTGAAGAAAACGCTTGCCCGACTAGCTGGATCGCTTTCGAACAGTGTTGGACGATTGAGGACGAGGAATAGTGCCTTTGGAGACTTCCTTTTGAGTAACATGTCGACCGAGTTGTGGGGGAACCATTCGATGTAGGATAACTGGAATGGGGTTGCTATGAACAACAACCTCCTTGCCATTGATTTTTTGTAAATGCTTTTCTGCATTTGCATGGCCCGAAAACGCCAAAACCAAAACCACACATGCTAGTGGGGTCGTGATGATCTTAAGGGTTGTTTTGATTTTCATGATTCCAAGTCCTGGATTTGAGCCACGAATGACAGTTGTCTATCGAAATCTATTGTACCGCGCCGTTACCCCCAATTTGAAATTATTGGCAAGATCGACTGCAATTCGACAAGAATGGCGTTTATGCCGATTGAGCCACGAGCCCAAGGATTGATCCTGCATTTTCAAGTGATATCGTCCTTGAGTTCTCCTTGGACTTGGAAGAACCTAAAGAGATCGATGATTACCAATTGCGCTTCGGGAGAGGCGACGCTGTTTAAACGAGGGATTCCATGCACTCCGGTTGGCTAGTTGAAATGGCAAGCTTGTGGGGATACCACGGGGCAACGCTCGTATGTGAGCGAGACGCTTTGCCGGTCGAGGCTGTCAATGAATACTGGCTTAGGAGTCGCATTCGTTTTGATGGTTGGAACGCTATGCTCTCGAATCTTCCTAGTCGGACCTTGTCGCTGAGTATTGGAAGGCGAGTACGAGCTTGGCAAAAACTGCGTAGCGTCATAGAAGAGATACTACTTGCAGAACCGCTTACAAGGGTTTGCGTTGCGGTTGCCGCACAGCTAGAGGAACGTCAAGTCGATTGCGATTCGCGAGCCATATTGCACAACGTTTGGACAACGCATTGTGAAGTCCGCCACCGCTGTTTGAAGATTATTCTCGATGGGGTGGAACGAGGCATCCCGGAAGCCGAGGAGCTAAACCGACTACGGCATTATCTTGAGCATTGGACGGACATGCTGCTTGGTTATTTTGCCAATTCATCTTTGGGTGCGCAGTATTCGTTCTCGGTGTCGCGCATGGAGGAGTTTGCCGAGGACTATAGCCAACGGATGCTAGGTGCGGAATCCAAGGTCGTATGGTCTTTACTGCAGGCTAGCTGTCGAGCATGGTTGGACGAGCATTGCAATCACAAACCTGTTTCGCCTCGCATGAATCAACGGATCTGCGAAGCGGCGATTGGAATGATCCATCCCCATTTGTTTGACTCACTCGGATGCATGCGGAGCCGTTTGATTCAATCGATCGAAAATGGGATAGAGCACGCAGATACAACGGTACAGAGCCTTGAAAACGGATCCTGGGAATCGATTTCCCAAGTTCATTCCGGTTCGACCAAGCGGAAGCCGATTAGATTTGAAGTGTAAGCGTTTTTTCTTGTTTTCGGACGAGCAGCCGTTGCTCCATATGTTAACATCGTATGCATGTCAGCAGCTAATCCTTACCAACCTCCTGATTTCACACATGCAAAGACGGAGGCTGATGCCTCTCAAAGCGTACAGCAGGGTCCCGCAGGACTAGGTGGATGGCTCATTCTGGTTGGCATTGGGATCGTAGCAACTCCTTTTCGACTTGGGGCCGCTATCCTCCACACTTTCGTGCCGATTTTCACGAACGGGTCGTGGGAAGTCCTAACGACTCCTGGTTCTGAGCGGTATCATTGGCTTTGGGCTCCGCTACTGATTTCGGAAGTAGTTGTTAATTTTGGATTCATGCTCGCCTATGTCGTTTTGGGGTTCTTGTATTTCCGAAAGTCGCGGTATTTTCCGAAAACTTATATGGTCCTCGTGATCATCAATATGTGCTTCGTCGTGCTAGACGCTGGCTTAGGCTCGATTGTCATGCCATATGAGCCATTGTTGTCCCCAGTTACTTTGAAGGAAGTAATTCGGTCGCTCTCAGGCGTGGCAATATGGGTGCCATACATGTTGATATCCAAACGAGTTCGAAATACGTTTGTTAGCTAGTACGTGGGTTGACCGCAGCTGATTTTGGAAGTCGTCGATCCGGTCGGACGCAGACTTCACATCGCCTTTGTTTGGCAAATGATTATGGCATCAGTTCCGAAATACATACCGCACTACACACTGGTTGACTATGAACAGTGGCAAGGTGATTGGGAACTATGGCGAGGAGTCCCTGTCGCAATGTCCCCTTCGCCGTTGGGCAGGCATCAGTGGGTCTCAGGACAGATCGTACGTCAATTTTTGAATTCGTTGGACGCAACTTGCAAAGATTGTTTTGTATTGTTGAAAACAGACTGGATCGTGGCAGATGATACCGTCGTTCGCCCCGACGTTGTCATCGTTTGCGGATCGTTTCCTGAACGACATATCATGGAGCCGCCTCGTTTGGTGGTCGAGGTGTTGTCGCCGTCGACTGAGGAGAAGGATAGGACGGCCAAGCTGGATCTGTATGCTTCTCAGGGAGTCGAATACTATCTGCTGGTTGATCCTATCGCGAAATCCATCGATGCCTTACATAGGGAGTCAGCGACGGGCAAGTACGAACCGATGCCGGTTACCGAAGTTTTCACATTCGAATTCAACAAGAACTGCCTCGCTCGATTAGATGTTGCAGCTCATTTTCGAGTGACCGGCTAAGGCCCTAGAACCGAATGCGGAAGTCAGTCGGTCAATGCAATATTGGGCAGACGTCGAACCAATTGAGACCTTGTGCCTGCATCCATTCGGTGCATTGCTCTGGACCCCACATGCCGGGCTCATAGGGATTGAGCGTGGGTGCTGCAGGGCTCTTCCATGCGGAGATAATCGGATCGATAATTCGCCAAGCTTGCTCGACTTCGTCGCTGCGTGCAAACAAACCAGGATCGCCAATCAACGCATCCAATAGAAGTCGTTGGTAGGCATCGGGAAGTTCTTTGCCACTGGTGTCAAACTTGAAATCGAGTTCGCTCAGCCTGAGTTTCATATCCGAATCAGGCACCTTGGATTGGAAGTACAGTTGTAGGCCTTCCGCAGGCTGAATCTGAATCACGATCTTATTGGCTTCAGGGCGAAACGATTTATGTTCTCCGAAGAGCATATGAGGCGGTTCGCGGAACTGAATTACGATTTGGGTGGAGCGGCAACTCATGCCTTTGCCGCTTCGTAAGTAGAACGGAACACCTTTCCAACGCCAGTTGTCGATGTACAGTTTGAGAGCCGCAAATGTTTCGGTTTGGCTATCGTTAGGAATACCTTGCTCTTCGCTATATCCAACGTATTGTCCGCGCACTCCGAACTCGGCAAAGTCGCTTCCCTTGTACGGTCGAACACTTTGAAGCACTTTGACTTTTTCATCGCGAACCATTTCACCGGTGTATCGCACCGGTGCTTCCATGGCGGTCACCATCATGAGTTGCAGCAGATGATTTTGAAACATATCGCGAAGGATACCGGCCTTGTCGTAGTAATCTCCACGTCGGCCCACTTTGACTTCTTCGGCAACCGTAATCTGAACGTGATCAACATAGTTCCGGTTCCAGAGTGGCTCGAAAATCGTATTGCCGAATCGAAACACCAGAATATTCTGAACTGTTTCTTTGCCCAAGTAGTGATCGATTCGATAGATTTGGTCTTCTCGAAAGGTTTGGTGAATCGATTCGTTCAGAACTTTGGCCGAGGCGAGATCGGTGCCAAATGGTTTCTCGATAACCACCCGCCGCTTGCCGTCCTTCTCAAGATTGAGACCGGCTTTGCCCAATTGTGCGATTGCCGCAGCATAGAGTTGGGGCATGGTCGACAGGTAATAGACCCGGTCTGTTGTTTGCGACCCTTCTACTTCCGTTAAAAAAACTGCCAGTTTATGGAAGTCGTCTTCGCTGCCTATGTCGCCCGGTTGATAAAAAATGTTCTGCGAAAACGCCTGCCATGTTTCCTCGTGGAAGTCGCTCTTGACGTATTTTGACGTAGTCTCGGCAAGCTGCGTTCGCCATTGTTCGGAGGTGAAGACGCTTCGTGCAACGCCGACGATTCGAGTCGGGTTCGGCAATCGTCCACGTTGGAATTGTCGATACAAAGCCGGAATGAGCTTACGGCTCGTTAAATCGCCGGAAGCCCCAAAAATCACCATCGTATGCGACATGAATTTAGTCCGCTCTGAAGCCGAGTTGCTTTTGTAAATTTTGAAACCAGGGCTGTAGAGCGCGATCGCTTTCTAGCTGGGAAACGGTCGAAACGCCTTCGAGAGGCGCCGCAGCGAATCGTTCGAATAGCGAATTCACTTCAGGGCTTAGCTCGACCACCTGCACTATGTAATAAATGGTTTTGTTGCTATCGGCAACAACGACAGTTTCATTCGGCTTGCATGAGAAAACCGCTTCCATGAAGGAATCGTCAACCGGTTGGAGTAGCTCGACGTTGCTTAGTTGCAGCCGGCTTTCCATGCGTGCAAACATCGGATTGAACCAAGTAAAATTGGCTGGTTCGAGCACCAGAGTTTTTTCCTCTGGAGTGGCCAGCGAATCCTTGAGCGAAGAGGAACCGACTTTCGAAGCGATCTCCCTCGCTCTTCCTTCGGCCAGCTTGAACGCTTCTTGCTTGCGCCACACTTCGAGGATCTGCTCTCGCACTCCGTCCACAGACGGAGTCATGGGTTGCTCCTCTTTTATTTTCCAGGAAAGGTATCGTTTGTTACCGCCGGTGAAGCCAAGCGAGGTTATGGGAGTATGAAGCTCGCCGAAACCAGCAGACTCGTTGACTAGCATTGCGAACGAAAAGGGCTGATTCCTCTGGCCTCGCATAACAAAGGAAGTTCCGATCGGCGTACCTTGAATGGATTCTTGGTCCACCATGTCAGTTATCCCGTATTCGAACCCCTGCTCCAGTCCGAGCTTCGCAAGATCAATTGGTTCTGGGGGCTTTACATTCTTTATTTTCTGAGCGATCGCATCTTGATATGACCGTAGTTCAGATTGATAGATGCTCATAGGGCCAATGAGCTCGCCCATGCGATCCTCTACCACTTTGTAGGCTACTCCCGTAGCTTGTTCCCTCGCAATTTGTTCTTTGACTTCTTCGAACGTTTTGGTCCGCATCGGAGTGCTGTCGGCGACTCCATCCACTGTTTGACTAGCAGCACCAGTTTGCGGGAAAGCGGGTAGTCCAGGTGCAGTCTCAATTGGCTTTGGATCCGACAGCTCTATGGAAGCCGCCGGTTCGATTTTTGGAGCAGGAGCGGTTTGCGCCGTTATTGGAGCAGGAGCGGTTTGCACCGTCGGTTCGGATGGAGGGGTCCCCTCAGGCTTTGCTTCTTGAAACGAAACCAATTTGAATTGGACATCGTCGCGTTGAATGGAAGCATTGTTTTTAGGGTCAGGCAATGCAGGTGGCAATGCAGGTGTACTTTCCGGTACGGTTGTTGTCGCTTCCGGTGACGCGGCGGGCGTGGACGAATCGTTGTTCGAAGGGGTCGCGGGCGTACCGACCGCTTCCTGTGCGATTGGGACTCGGAACTGCTTTTCTTTAACGCGACGTTCATATTCTGCGAGGAGGGTAGCCTCCGGCACCAATGCCATTTGTTCGGTGATGATTTTCTCGACATCGATAGACAGGTACTCAAATTTCGCTTTTTTGGTTCTCATGAAGGCCGGTTGTATAGCCATCGTTCGACGTAATCGAGTGACGTCCTTGCCCACTTTGTAGATGTCTTGTATCTCTTTCTCCGAGGGTTTATTTTTTACTTGGGACTCGAAGTCGTTTACAAAAACAGGGAATGCCTGGATCTTCGCGGCTCGATTGAATTTGAGAAAATCCTGCCAGTTCTTGCTCGGGGTTGTTAAGGCTGGACGACCAAGGGTCCTAGACTCGCGACGATCTTCGAATCGCAATCCGGTGCCCGCCAATCGGAGCACTTCGTTTTTGGCCAATTCCTCGCGCATCATGATATTGAAATCGAACAAGTTCATTTGTCCGTCGGTCGCAACTTTAAGGGCTGTTTTGATTTGTTCGCCATCCAGCTTGCCATCTACAAAGCGTTTTAGGAACAACTTGACCGATTCGTCGTCGAAGTGAATGCCCATTCGGTTCGCTTCTGCAACCAAAAGTTTTCTTTCTAAAATTCTTTCTTGCGAATCTCCATCGCTCGTAATTCCGACCAAGCTAAGGTCTTGCGCGAATTCTGGGACATTGGGCATGCCACCCTTGTTGCGAACATCTGTGGCGAGTTTTCGCAGGAATGCGTTAGCCATTCGGACTTGCTGCCATTCGCGATTGAGCTCGTCCATGCGTATGGATCCGCCCGTCCAAGAGGCCAGGACAGGATTGGCACCCCCACGGGAATTTCTTCGACCGGAACCAGAAAAATACTGAAAGACCGGCGAGATGACGAACGCGACAATGGCGATGAAAACGGCTCCAGCCATCCAAAGCTTTTGGTTTTTTCGGAAAATAGCAAATGGGCTGGACATTAGACAAATCAATCCTTGGTAGTCGACATTCGAGTTAAATCGGCCCAATAAATAGGCACTCAAACAAGGATTGTAGGTTTTCCTCTGTTTGACGCAATTCCAGTGCTCGCGCACTTCGCCGGGCTTGACAAATCACTGGCGTTGCGGTGACAACCCTTGTGCGTGAGGTAGATTACCAGATTCACGGACGAGCAAATCGCATTTCGCCAATTCCACCTGCAACACAAAATTTTTTATGAGTGAGAAAAAATCCCTCGTCATCGTCGAGTCTCCTGCCAAAGCGAGAACGATTTCGAAATATTTGGGGAGCGGATTTCAAGTGGAAGCCTCCATAGGGCACATTCGCGACCTTCCGGGGGGTGCCAAGGAGGTGCCTGCCGAGTTTAAATCGGAATCCTGGGGATACCTGGGGGTAAACGTCGACAACGGTTTTGAGCCTCTTTACATCGTTCCCGCGGACAAGAAAAAACATGTTTCTTTTTTGAAGGCGGCGCTGAAAGATGCAAAGGACCTCTATCTGGCGACGGACGAGGATCGCGAGGGAGAAGCGATATCCTGGCATTTGCAGGAAGTTTTGAAGCCCAAAGTGCCAGTTCATCGGATGGTTTTTCACGAAATCACGAAGGAAGCCATTCAGAATGCCCTCAAAAACACGAGGCAAATAGATCAAGGGCTGGTCAAGGCACAAGAAACTCGCCGCATTTTGGACCGCCTATATGGTTACGATATATCACCGCTTCTTTGGAAGAAAGTCCGACCGAAACTATCGGCTGGACGCGTCCAAAGTGTCGCAGTCCGATTGATTGTGCAACGCGAACGCGAACGAATGGCCTTTCATTCCGCCACGTATTTTGACTTAGATGCGATGCTTGAAACGAATGGAAAAGAGAAATTCGAAGCGTCTTTGGTAAGCGTTGCAGACAGAAGAATTCCTTCCGGAAAAGACTTCGACACATCGACTGGGCTTCTCAAGGATCCCAGGATGCTCCAACTAGACGCCGTTTCAGCCGACGCGCTCAGGCAGCGGCTCGCAAAAGCGCCGTTCAAAGTGGTCAGCGTTGAAATCAAGCCTTACACCGAACGGCCAAAAGCCCCCTTTACAACGAGTACACTGCAACAGGAAGCAAACCGCAAGCTTGGAATGACTGCCAAGGACGCGATGCGAGTGGCGCAGAGCCTCTACGAAAACGGCTACATCACGTACATGCGAACCGACTCGACTACGCTCTCCAAAGAGGCGGTCGATGCCGCGCGGGATCTTGTTCGATCTCAGTACGGTGATGCGTTCTTGTATTCGACTCCTAGAACGTACGCCACCAAGGTCAAGAATGCTCAGGAGGCTCACGAAGCCATTCGACCTGCGGGCAGTCCATTTCAACTTCCTGAAAAAATCAAGGGCGAATTGAACTACGATCAATTTCGTCTTTTTGAGTTGATCTGGAAGCGTACTATCGCTTCGCAAATGGCGGATGCAAGAAAGCAACGCGTTGTCGTAGTAATCCAAGCCGATGATGCCATTTTCCAAGCGACGGGGACATCGATCGAGTTCGAAGGCTTCTTGCGAGCATATGTTGAGGGGAGCGATGACCCAGCGGCGGAGTTAGCCGAAAAAGAAAAGCTCTTGCCGGATGTAAAACCCTCGGACCCGCTCAAAGCCTTGTCGTTGAATTCGGTCTCGCATACCACGCAACCGCCTTCACGATTCACCGAAGCCTCTTTAACGCAAGGTCTCGAAGAACGGGGCATTGGTCGGCCCAGTACATACGCTTCGATTATCGACACGATTCTCAAGAGAGACTACGTGTTCAAGAAGGGCAATGCATTAGTTCCAACCTGGACAGCATTTGCAGTGATTCGACTTTTGGAAGAGCATTTCACGTCGCTGGTCGATTACAAATTTACGGCCGAAATGGAAGATTACTTGGACCAGATCAGCCGCAATGAACGAGAAAACTTGGCCTATCTGCAGGAGTTCTACTTCGGTGAAGAAGGTGTTGCTGAAAACGCCGCACCGGGGGGCATTGGACTCAAGCCCCTGCTTGCATTGAAGGTCGCCGAGATCGATCCTCGCACAGCGTGTTCGTATCCGCTTGGGTTCCTGGATGGCAATGTCGAAATGCCTGTCTCGGTGCGTGTTGGTCGATATGGGCCCTATGTTGAACAGGGCGAACGAAGAGCCAGTATTTCTGAGGAAATGCCTCCCGATGAAATGACACTGGCGCTGGCGGTTGAAATGCTGGCCAAGCAAGAGCTCGGCGAAGAACCAATGGGATATCATCCCGAGACCAACAAACCCATTTATATCAAGCAGGGCCGCTTTGGCCCTTACGTTCAAATGGGCGAAGCAGATGATGAGGACAAAAAGAACGCATC
>JANLRK010000343.1:0-7649 GCA_031361585.1 Pirellula sp.
CGTCCGTTTTCGGCCAATCTTAGCGGATTGGAGTTGGAGTATCGAATGGTCCAGCTTTCCTCAACTGCAGTAGGTGATCGCAAGGCAAGACTTGAGTTCAATGTCGGAACTGCGGGTTCCAAGAACTCCTCGGTCATCAAACAATGGCGATTCGATAAAGACGCAGCTGGCTGGGGTAATCTCCACGATTTGAAGATCGAGGTGCGTGACCAGTCCCTGTATCTCGATGCCGTTGGCGATGATCCATTTCTCGCTGCACCCGTCACGGCTCGCGGCGGACGAATGGTGCTGCGTTTTTGGGGACGCCCAGACACAGCGGGTGTCGGGCAAGTGTTCTGGTGGACCGAACAATTACCACAACCGGACGGCGGTCGAATCGCTAACTTTCAACTCGATTCTGGCAGCGATCGCGAATACGCTATCGAGTTTCCTGTCGAAGGTGAATTGCGAGGCGTGCGGATCGACCCCTTGCAAGGCAAAGGTAAATTTCGTATCGACTGGATCAGTCTGGAATATGCGGCTGGCGAGAGTGGCACGTGGGAAGGAGCGGATATTTCTATGCGGACTGTCCCAAGCACGGAAGTAAAATTCGCTGTCACAGATTCGGATGGCTCACCGTGCATGGGAGCTTTTGAGATTCGCGATAGTCAAGGTCGCGTTTACCCTTACCAACCGAAACGTCAGGCACCTGATTTTTTCTTTCAAACTCAAATCTATCGTGAGACGGGAGAAAGCATTCGCTTGCCTCGAGGCCAATACAGCGTCAAGTGTTCACATGGGCCAGAAAGTGTTGTCCAAATGCAAACGCTGGATGTCGGTGAAGAACCTGTAACACTTCAGTATCAAGTCGAACGCTGGATCAACACGGCCGAGCTAGGCTATTGGAGTGGCGATCATCACATTCATGCTGCTGGTTGTTTGCACTATGAGAATCCAATGCAGGGGGTGCTACCCAAAGACATGCTCAGGCACATCATGGGCGAGGACGTCAAGGTTGGTTGCTGTCTCACATGGGGACCCTGCTTTGATTTTCAAAAGCAGTTCTTTCAAGGTAAGCCCGATGATGTTAGTCGCTATCCTTACCTGCTTCGCTATGATATTGAAGTCAGTGGATTTGGCTCCCATCAGGCCGGGCACTTGAATCTACTCAAGCTCCGTCAACAGATACCCCCTGGAGGCGATTCCAAGCAACATTGGCCGACGCTTGGGATGAATACGTTGCGGTGGGCGAAACAGCAGGGAGCCGTAACAGGAACGGCGCATAGCGGTGCAGGACTTACACGGAGCGTTGGGCGAACCGACGGGCAGGACGGGCGACATCGATTGCCGAATTACGATATCCCTGCATTTGATGGTATCGGAGCCAACGAGTTCATCATGCAAGTCACTCACGAAGTCGATGGACCTGATGGCAAGAAACAACCCGCGCTCGATTTCATCGCTACGATGAATACACCACGAGACGCGGAGTGGAACATCTGGTATCACGTGCTCAATTGCGGTTTACCGGTCGTCGCGAGTGGTGAGACCGATTTCCCGTGCCTGACGGGAGAGCGACTTGGTATCGGACGCGTTTATGTCAAGCTAGATGGAATATTGGACTACGACAAGTGGGTCGAGGCTCTTCGTCGCGGTGAAAGCTACGTCAGCGATGGCACAAGTCACCTGATCGATTTCGAACGAGAAGATGACGGGGCATTTTCTGTAACTGCCGCTTCGTATCAGCCTGGGACGACTGAAGTTGAAGTTGAACTCATCGTTAACGGCCATTCGGTTGCCGCTCAGAACATCAAGGCAGACGGTAAACGAAACCATCTACGCTTTGATGCGCCAAAGTCAGATCAAAGTTTCTGGGTCGCGGCCCGCATCTTTCCATCCGCTCACACCAACCCCATTTGGATCAAAGTGGACGACAAGCCTGTGCGTGTCCACGCAAGTGCCAAGTGGTGCATGGCTTCCCTGGAACAATGCTGGCTTGAAAAGCAAAAAACGTATGCTCCGGCGGAGCAATCTCAAGCTCGTTTGGATTATGACCATGCTCGTAGAACGTACCAAAGGATTCTCAATGAAGCCAAAGAATAGAAAACCGAGCATACCATGCCACTTATGCTGGATGATTACTTTTACCGTCGCAATCTGCTTTTTAGGGTGTCAACCGCCACCGCGTCCCCTGTCTCAATCTTTACATGAATCATCAATCGAATGGCATCCCATCGAGATAACGACCGACGATTCAAGAGCACCAATCCTAATCACTGTCAGTATTTCACCTGAAGGACGGGTTAAAGCTGCTGCCGAAGATATCGCCATGGAACTTCAACAAGGCGTATGGAAGGATTACTTGATTGAGATAGATAACGCTGCAGGAATCACAGCTCCTTTAGCGATCGAGTCTGAACAAGTTTTGACTGATACGCTTGATAACTCTCGGGATCGTTGGCTGCAGATTCAGACCGAGCCCAATAGCCAACTGACTGGATCGCGGAAAGAGATTCGCAAGCTACGATTGAAAAGTCGTGATCGGGGAGTTCGGACAGCGATACTAAACTTCAATGCTGGTCAAGGAACACAGGACCTGGGATTCCGTAGCGATGTGCTACTGACGTTTAAAGTACGCGGTTAGTAAATATCGGCGTTGCTCCGTATCATACCGCCACGACTATTAGACTTCTTGTTGTGGCACTAAATTTGCTTCAGTAATGTCAATAGAAAATTGGGAGCCGGGAGCCATATTTTCGGCTATTGCTCTTGCCAACCAGCCGTTGCAACCGATACAGTTTCCAACAGAGGATTTGTTGATGCCTAAGTGGATTTCCGTATTTCTAATCATTGCGATCGCCCACATGCAGTTTGCTGTATGTGGATCGAGTGGGTGCGCCTGTTCATCCAAGTCGGCTAGTGACGCATGTTGCTCGGATTCGACAGAGCGCGACCATTCGGAACATGACGAGGATTCATGCCATCATCATTGCCACGTCCAAACGCATCGCGAGAATGAACATGTAAGCCATTCGTTCAATTCGGCTGATCAACTAACGTGCGTGGTTGAGGTCCCACGGTTGGTGGCCCTAGTTTCCGAGTCGATCGAGTGCCATTGCACATGCCCGATTTGTATTGCACATCGTGGTGCCCATATTGCCGCTAACCATTTGATAACGCAGCCTCGACAGGGCCATTCAAAGCTCTCCCTAGCAATCCCGGCCGTCTATATTGCGTCGTCGTCGCTAGGCTTCGATAGCGTTGGAACAGTCGCATACGTTACGCGACAGCCATCTTCTTCCCTGAGCATTTTCGATTCCTTGTGTCGGCTCAGAATTTGATTCAAGTCAGTAGTTCTTACTGAGTCCTTTCTTAGGCTCTTATCTCTTCATAGAACACTTGGAATGCACGTGTTTTTGTGCGTCATCCGCTTCTAACTTGTATTCAATAAGATCAATTTTTGGAAAAATCACAATGAGAATCTATTTCGTAATATCTGCAGTAATCGCTTCCTTTGCCACCGGCTCACTTTCGGCTCAGCAACCGAGGAACGCGCCATCACTGTCCTCGCAACCAAGAGCAATTGGTGGCGGAAATGAGCATGAGGGGCACGATCATGCCGCCCATGGGCCACACGAAGGTGAACTGCTTGACGTAGGTAAAGAAGAGTATCACGTTGAGCTCTGCATCGACGAAGCCAAGAAGCAAATGGTAGTTTACTTGCTCGACAAGCAAGTCAAGTCCTATGTCGCGATCGATGCTCCTTTCTTGGCGGTCAACCTTAAAATGAAGGGGAAGCCAGTCCAGGCGAAACTCAAGCCGATTCCGCAAGAAACCGATAACAAGGGTTTTGCATCGTGTTACGGACTGGTAAGTCCCGAGTTGATTGACGCTCTTCACGATGAATCGTCCGATGCAAAACTGGCGTTTAAAATTGGCAACAAGCCGTTCACTGTAAAAATTGTTCATGCACATGACCACGCTGGCCATGATCATGCAGGCCACAACCACACGCCAAAGAAAAAGTAAGCGTGCAGTTTAGGGCGTGGGGCGATTTTGAAAACTCCGTCCACACTCTGGCGAGCGTAGCTTGGCTCGCCAGAGTGTGGATAACAAACAGGTACTATTCAGTCCGCCGCTCGGCTGAGTAAGCGACCAACTACGGACGCTGATGTAGTCATTTTTCTCCATTGCACATACCTAGCGTTCAAGTATCGAGTGATAGCATGAATGTTCCAACAACCGTTCCTCCAAAGAAATCCAAAAGCGCCGCGAAGTCGATGTCCTTGGCATCGACTCTCTTATTCCTCGTAGGGGTTTCGGTTACCTATGGTGCTGGGGTAGTCAACGGACGCTATCTAGGCCGTGGTTGGCCCTTTGCACGAGAGGTTGGCACGGGCAACGCCGCGAAGACTGCTAATAACGACGGACATGATCAAGCGAGCAAAAGACATGAGGATCACGCGGGACATGATCATTCAGCGCATGATGAAGGTAACTCAATTGAACTTTCGGATTCTGCCAGAAAGAACCTCGGTCTAACCGAAGAGTTCCTTCAGCCAATCGAAGTGAGCTCATTCGAACGAAGTATCTCAGTTCCTGCTGTTGTCGTTGATTCCCCAGGGCGCACTCGGTTACCCGTTAGTGCTGCGATGACTGGCATTGTGACCCACCTTCATGCGTTGACAGGCGAGGCGGTTCGACCGGGCGACTTGCTCATGGAGATTCGACTCACACATGAGGACCTCGTAACCGCACAAAAAGAGTTTCTGCAATCTATCGGAGATCGTGAAATTGAGGTCAAAGAAATTGCGAGAATCGGAGCAGTTGCGTCAACTGGTGCTGTCGCTACCAAAACGTTGCTTGATCGAGAATACAGCCGCGACAAACTTGACTCGTTATTGAGGTCGCAACGCGAGGCTCTACGGTTGCATGGAATAACCGACGCACAGATCACATCTATCGAAACTCAACGTCGGTTGCTAACCGAAATGAAGGTCTTTGCTCCAGACCCAGACGACCATTCCGAGTCGGAAATCCAATTGAGTCGACTGTCTACCCAGCAAAAATCTGCCTCAATAGAATCGGAGAGGCCGCTTCGTTCCGACAAGTCGAATTCCGCAATTGTGACTCGGAACGCTACTTTTTCCGAAGAAGAGGCCACCATCAAGGCTGCAAACAGTCAGCATTTACTGGTCTTGCAAGATCTACGAGTTCAAAAAGGACAGGTAGTCAATGCAGGGGAGCTTCTATGCACCCTTGCGGACTACAAAGAATTGCTCATTGAAGGCCAAGCATTCGAGTCAGAGGCCAATGATATTGCTCGAGCCAAAACTCGGGGATGGAAAGTCGCAGCACTGGTCGAGAACGGGGGTAACCTTGCAAAGATCAACGGCCTTCCGTTTCGATGGGTTGGGAACGAAATCGATCCAAGTACACGCGCACTAAAATTCTACGTCGAGCTTCAGAACATTAGGTTGCCGGATTCGGTAGGAAACAACGGCCAACGCTATATCACTTGGCAATATCGGACTGGCCAGCGAATGCAATTGTTGGTTCCCGTTGAAAAATGGGAAGACCAAATCGTATTACCCGTCGAGGCAGTCGTTCGGGAAGGGATCGAGAGTTACGTATTTCAGCAGAATGGCGACCGCTTTGATCGTGTCGCAGTGCATGAGCGTTTTCGGGATCAAATGTCAGTCGTACTGGAAAACGACGGAACTTTGTACCCAGGCGACGTTGTTGCCAGACGCGGAGCTCACCAATTGCAAATGGCACTCAAAAACAAGTCCGGCGGCGGAGCCGATCCACACGCAGGACATAACCATTAATGCTTAACGCGATACTTCATTTTTCACTCAAGCAGCGACTATTGGTCATCGCCGTTGCCGCATTTTTGTGCGCCTATGGTGCTCGGACTGCATTGTATCTACCGATAGATGTTTTTCCCGACCTTGATCGACCTCGCGTCGTAATCATGACCGAAGCCATGGGCATGGCACCTGAAGAGGTCGAAACCCGCGTCACTTTTCCTATCGAGACAGCGGTAAATGGCGCGAACGGAGTCCAAGCAGTGCGGAGCACCTCCTCGACTGGACTATCCGTAATTTATGTTGAGTTTGACTTCGGAGTCAACGTTTTTACCGCCCGACAGATTGTCAACGAGCGGCTGGCAACTGTTCTTGACCGACTTCCAAAAGCGGCCAAACCACAGCTCGCTCCGATCTCTTCGATCATGGGCCAAATCCTAGTGGTGGGAATGTGGAACGAGGATCGTTCGGTCGACCCAATCGAATTGCGAACGCAAGCGGACTGGATTGTTCGACAAAGGCTTCTATCGATTCCCGGAGTCGCACAAGTATTCACTATGGGAGGCGGACGCAAGCAATTCCAAGTGCAAGTCGATCCTGAATCGATGCGAAAGTATGGTATCGCACTTGAGGACATTCGAGCTGCGGTCGAAAACAGTAATGAGAATGCGACTGGTGGCTACCTCGACCAACGCGGACCAAGCGAATGGTTGGTACGCGCCGTCGGACGGATACAATCCATCGACGATATCAAGAAAATCTCGATCGCCGTTCGCCAAGGTCGACCGGTTAGCATTGGGATGGTGGCCTCTGTGGTCGAAGCATCGCAGGTCAAACGAGGTGACTCGGCCGCTTACATTCGCAATGAGAATGGGAAGTTCAGCGGTGGGCCCGCCGTCGTATTCACGATTAGTAAGCAACCCGGCGCGGACACTCGTGCAATAACCGATCTCATTATGAAAGCAATCGACGAGGTTAAACCGTCGTTGTCAGCTAACACATTTATCGAGCCGCTCTATGCGCAAGAGCATTTCATTGATCGAGCCGTTGAGAACGTCATGGAGGCATTACGAGACGGAGGAGTCCTGGTTGTCATAATACTTTTTCTGTTCTTGATGAACTTCCGAACCACATTCATTTCGTTAACGGCGATTCCGCTCTCGTTGCTAATGACTGTCTTAGTCTTCAAATGGATGGGCCTTTCGATCAACACCATGACCCTAGGCGGTTTGGCTGTTGCGATCGGTGAATTGGTAGATGATGCAATCGTCGACGTAGAGAATATCTTTCGTCGCCTCAAGGAGAACTCGCAATTGCCCGTGTCCTCTCTACTCGAAAATCCAACTTCCTCAATCGAAAATCAAAAATCAAAAATCAAAAATCGAAAGTCTTCGCTTCAAGTCGTCTATGAAGCTAGCCTCGAAGTTCGAAGCTCGATTGTCTTTAGTACCATCATTGTCTGTCTCGTTTTTTTGCCGCTATTTGCTTTGTCAGGAATGGAAGGCCGACTGTTTAGTCCACTAGGAGTTGCGTACGTCGTATCTATTCTTTCCTCACTTGTCGTCTCGTTGACGGTAACGCCGATTCTTTCCTACTGGTTGCTACCTTCATCGAGGGCCGTTGCACACGAAGCGGACGGGTTCATTCTGCGTTTTCTCAAATGGGTCGCGGCCAAGGTGATTCGATTCAGTTTGCAGTTCCCCTGGCTTAATTTGATTTCAGTCGTGGTGATGGTTGGAGTCGCCTGCGCTTTTGTCGTTCGCCTCGACCGCGATTTCTTACCGCCATTCAACGAAGGTGCCATACAACTCAATGTGCTATTGCCACCCGGTACGTCATTGGCCACTACCATTCAAATGA
>JANLRK010000373.1:0-6846 GCA_031361585.1 Pirellula sp.
CGCAGCGGTGACATGGAGCCGACCAACCTTGTTCCCTTGATCCAAGATACTCTCGTACTGCTCGAACGGGAAATGCAAAAGTACCGCGTCGCCGTCGAAACCCAGTTCGATGAAGTACCAAGAGTGATGGCAGCTGGCAACCAGATCCAACGACTGATGCTCAATCTATTGACGAATGCTCGACAAGCGATCGGTGAGATTGGTACGATTCAAATTCGCATCGCTTTCGAAAAGAAAACGAATTCGGTTGTCCTCACCGTTCGAGACTCCGGCCAGGGTCTTGCCCCTGAGAACCTGCCAAAGATTTTCGAGCCATTCTTCACTACCAAAAGCGGCCCCGATAGCAGCGGCAAAGGTGGCACCGGCCTAGGCTTGTCGGCATGCAAGGAAATCGTCGATCAACATCATGCACGCGTTCGAGTGGAGAGCACGGTCGGCAAAGGAACGGCATTCAGCATTCGATTCCCCGCAATTGCCGCCGAAGCAACTCCATAGCAAGAATCGAAAATATGGAAGTTGCATTCGAAAGCAGTGGATCTCCATTTATCGCACGTCTCCCTTACCTGCATTCCACACGACGATCTCACCTTGATCAAGCCAATTTTTACCGCCGACTACCAACGCGCTATCATCCGGCGCAAAGCAAAGGTCACGATAATCGCGACAGCCGGTGGGTAGGCTGAGCAGTTCTCTACCGGTAGCAACATGCCAGAGATGCAGAGTATTGTTTCTCGCGATACCAGCCAACGTCCTGCCATCCCGCGAAAATGCTAAATGATCGATATGTCGAGGATTCGGAAGCAATTGAAACTCAGTCAGCCCAGTTTGTGCGTTCAATATGTATACCATTCCGTCCTGATAACTTGCAGCGATATGGGCTCCATCGTGTGAGACCGCTTGGCATACCAAGCCGCTTTTATTGAGTTGGCCGTTGGTAATTGACAACACAATGGATGTACCATCGCGATCGATAAAAGTGCTTATTGGGCTAGAATCCAAAGCAGCCGTTGGCGATGATTCGAATTTGTTGCCATCGGGAAGCTGATACTCATGGACTTCCGTTCCAAGGGTCGCGGTTATAAGGTTGTTTCCATTGAATGCAATTCTTGGACTGTACGAAGTTTTTATTGGAATCCTCAATCGATTGCCAGGTCGGCGTGTGTCCCAGCGATGGATCGAACCATTGCGGTCAGCAATGAAGACCACATGTGAACCGCCATACGCCACACACCATAGCTCAATCGGAGTATTGATGATGTCCAGGCCTGTCTCTGCGCCTGACTGCCAACTGAAAAAAAATTTGTCGGCTCCGACGGCCGCGTACTCACTGCCGTCGCTGTTGACTGCGATGGACTCAATTGTTTGGTCTGCACCGAGAAGGGAAAACATTAAGTGCCCATCATGGGGAGCCCAAACGCGCACAATACCACCCGAACCCGCAGTGACCTTGTCGACGTCCCAGACGATTGCCGTTCCATCCGAACTCCCAGTGGCCACCAATTTTCCATCGGATGAAATCGCTAACGACTGAATCAAGTCGTCGTGTCGCTGTAAGCGTTCCGCCTGTTTGCCCGATTGCAAATCCCAAGTATGCACTACATCTTCGCCAATCCATTCTTTTGGGTTCGATCCATTATGACGTTCGGCGATTGCGATCTTCTGTCCATCAGGAAAAAAACGTGCGGCCACGACAGGACCAGCATGCTTAAACGTAGCTTCAACATGCCAATCTTTCGTCGACCAAATGCATACCAAACCATCGTCGCCAGCGGATGCCAGCATCGTTCCATCCGCGGAAAACGAAACGCAATTGACATCGGCCGCATGCGCCCTTAAATGTTGCAATGGCTCGCCCGTTGAAAGCTTCCAAATGCGAATACCATCTTGGCCGCAACTGGCAAGTAGTTCGCCGTCCGGCGATGGTTGAACACAATAGGCATCTCCATCATGCTTTCCGAGAAGTGGTGCAACCTCTTGCGATCGCTGCCAAAGGTAATACCATTCAAAACCGCGCAGGTCTTCCTCGCCTGGTTTTGGATCAAACTGTTGCAAATTGGCGAGCGCTCCTTTGGAATTGCACTCACGTAGCAATCGGTCCGCCATGTTGATTTGTGTAACATAGTGGTGTTCATTTAGTTGACGTTGGACGTTTTTGTTAAGAGTCTCTACGGCCAGCCTTCGATCGCGTTGAACTGCAAACACGGCTACGGCCAATGCGAGAGTCGATAGTATCACGACCGCAAGAATAGCCCGTGCGGATGCAACGTTTCGTCGCGACCATTTGGCCAGCCTATCGACCCATCCGGCACGTCGCGCTCGAATCGGACGCTGGTCCAAGAAACGCTGTAAGTCGTCGGCTAACTCCCGTGCCGTTGCATAGCGAGAGCCTGGTTCCTTTTCAATGGTCTTGAGAATAATGGTTTCCAGTTCGATCGGAATTTTCGAATCGATCTGACGTGGCGCAATGGGCTCGACTTGTTTGGCACATCGCAACAGATCGATCCGTTCGGCGTCGGCGAACATGGGTTCGAGAGTCGCAAGTTCATACAGAGAAGCACCGAGCGAGTAGATATCGGCACGATTATTGACGCCACCTTTGGAGCCTTCGGCTTGTTCGGGACTGATATACCGCAGGGTTCCGAGGATGTCACCGGTCATAGTGAGTGCCGATTCGCTTTCAAATTGAGCCAAGCCGAAATCGGTGAACCAGATTTTTCCGCCTGGTTCGACTATCAAGTTAGCCGGTTTGATATCGCGATGAATCACCCCGACGGAGTGAGCGTATTGGAGTGCTTCAGCGATTTGAATACCCCATTGGCAAACAGTCCGCCAGTTCGGTCGAATATTGCTTTCGCGTGCTTGGTGAATGAACTCGGCCAACGACGTGCCTTCGATGAACTGCATGGCAAAGAAATGGATGCCTCGTTCGCATCCGACGGCGAAGACGGGCACGATATTGGGGTGTTGCAAACCAGCAGCGGACCGCGCTTCGTTTTTGAAGCGTTGCAATTGGTTTGGATTGAGGACGGCTCCAAACGGTAGCACCTTCAGCGCGATCCGCCGATCGAGCGAGATCTGGGTAGCTTCGAAGACCACGCCCATGCCCCCTCGACCGATTTCCCGCACGAGTCGATAGTCGCCGAGAACTCCTGTTTCGTAGTCCACAGCTACATCCGGGCCAGCAATAATTTCTGATGAGTTATGCGTCTCTTTTACAACATCGCACAACAGTTCGAGTGAAGGCAACAGTTGCCTCAGGCTAGCCGCATGTTTCGGATGTGCCTCCAACAGTGCGTCAATTTCGTCGCGACATCCTTCGCGCACTAACTTGCTCAAAAGGTCAACTAAACCGTAAAAGGAGTCCGGCTTGAAATTTTCGTCGTTGTTAGTCACTCTGGAAAGCATGGTCACGCTAAAAGTCGAATTCGCGACGCGAATGTGCCGATCAATAGTTGACCGTAGCAACAGGCTGCTAGCCCGTTGCGAAACTGCAATTACATACATGCAAGCAGCCGATTTTACGGGAAGCAGCTAATACTATGGGAAGGTGACGCGTACCAACTACGTTATCGGGCAAGAAAAACATTCGCAACTTCGATGTTCAAAAATTCTCGAGGTTACGTGAAGGCACATTTCATAATTTGGGATCGGCTTACGGTTACCGCGAGAACACGCGAGCAACCACAATCGCTTCCAAGAATTCCACTTCATGCAGTTCCTGGTCGCCCCCGTTAGCTACCTGCTTCGCTTCTGAGACGATCTTGCGCGCTAAGTAAAGACTTTGTGTTTCTGGCTCTGCTGAATCGGCTTGAATCCCGTCGAACCAAGCGAACAGATGGTCACGAGCTTGGATTTCTTCAAATTCCTCTTTTGGCAACCGCCGAGTGCCGAGGACTCTTGGCCTTATGCCATCAAACTGAATACTTCCTGAAAAGACCAAGCTGGTATTAGAGTACGCCAGGAGTTGGCTCAAGCTGCCAACCATCTTTCGCACGCCTACATCAAGAGTTGGTGCCATAAGATCGCTTGCCTCTTGACTATGCGCCAAGCCTAACTTGTGCCCGAGCTCATGGGCGTTTCCACTTCCGTCGGTTGTTGCAGTGCCAGAGCCCAAGTAACGTGCGCCTTCTGAATAACCAGAGATTCTTACATTTGCATTTGCATAGAATTGTAATGTAAATAGGGTGCTTGGCGTGCTATTCAGCGTTCCTACAACGCCCGTGCTGGAACCGGAAGTCACGGACGAAAGGACTGGAAAATTCTGGAAGCTGTTCTCGCAAGTGTCGCCGTCACCGAGGTCATTTAGCGTCACTCCGTTTCGCCCAAGGTCGATGCCAAGACCTCCGCTATGATGAATCGAGTTTCCTTCAATTCGATTAGACACTGACGCCCCGCCAACAACTTCGATGCCATTCCCGTTTGTTGTGAATGCGATGGTGTTGAATGCCGGAGCCGATGTCCCGCCGATCTGGTTGCGTGCCCCTTGGACGCTAATGCCGTAGTTGACATTGTTTTGAATTGTGTTTCCTGACACATTGTTTTGGTTGCCACTCAGTTGGACTCCTTGAAGATTGTAAGAGATCAGGTTGCCCTTGATCTGATTTTGACTACCCAACGAGACGATACCGTTGCCATTATTTTCTTTGATTTGATTGTTGGATACGATGTTGTTATTCGAAGTGAGCGAGAATAATCCCAAATTGACAGCGCTGTTATTGCCAGCGATCACGTTTGAATCAATGAAGTTGGATTGGGCGCCTTCAAATACCGCAATTCCAAAGTCATTTCCTAGACCAGGGGTGGCCGACGCGTTTGTACCAATGTAATTTCCATTCACAAGATTGTCATGGCTGTTGCCCTGCCGCATGACAATTCCAAACTGTGTGTTTCCAGAAATTACATTGGCTTCAAGATCATCTCGAGTGCCATTTCCGTCGCTACCGATGCGATTAAAACTGGCCCCATACCCAAGCCAAACACCTTGGCTATTTGGAAGGATGTTAGTTCCGTTAACATCTGTTCCGATGTAATTGCCCGCTAGAACATTGTTGATCCCTGTCCCTTGGATGAGAACACCTGTCTGCTGATTTCCAGAAACTACATTTCGTTCGCTTGCATCGCCAGATCCATTGCTATCCGTACCAATGCGATTGTTGGAACCATAGTAAACAAGGATGCCAGTAGTGTTTCCAAGCGGGATTGTCCCGTTCACGTTGGTCCCAATGAAGTTTCCAGCGATAACATTTGAGCTGCCACCAACCTCGACGCCGTAGACTGCGTTACTAGAAATAACATTGCGTTCCTCGATGTCGCCGATCCCATCGCCAATGGTTCCGATGCGAGTGTTGTTGCTAACAGACATGCCGATTAGGTTTCCAAGAGGGGCCAAGCCGCTCGCGTCTACGCCTACGAAATTTCCAGCGATAATAGTGCCGTCTGTATTACCATTCAATTGAATTCCATACATAGAATTACCTGAAATCACGTTCTTTTCTGATAGATCGGAAACTCCGTCACCGTTGGTACCAATTCGATTGTTGTCCCAGTTCTCTACGCGAATACCGACTTGGTTTGGGATCGCGTATGCTCCCGCTAGATCTGTCCCCACCATGTTATTTTCTATTGTGTTTCCTTCGGTCGTCGTGCCCGAGGGATCCAAAATATAGAGCCCGACAGATGCATTTCCTGATATCAAATTCCCACTGATACGATTGTTTCCGTGAGTTCCTCCAATGACTAGTTCCGTTCCATTTGGAGAAGCTGCATTGCCAGCGGAGTTGGTTCCAAAGTACGAGCCTTCAACAATATTGCCACCCGAATTGTTGATATTTATTCCAAGCCCCAATCGATTGAAGATCAAGCCACGTACTACACTTCCTCCCCCACCAGCATCGATTTGGAGCCCTACCAGTGAAGAACTTGCTTGACTGCCTTCAATCTCAATGAAGGGAACATTGACATGGCCAGGCTGGGTATGCCCGTCGATGGTCACGGGATCTGCAATCGGAGGCAGGGCGGTTTTTGGGCTGATCGTTTGCAGTCCACCGCCGCCGATGTTGAACTCAATAACATCGGGCCCAGCGACCATGTTCGCTTCCATGATTGCGGCGCGAAGTGTTCCCGAACCCGAGTCGCCCGTATTGGTTACCATTATCGCTAAAAGTCGACGACCTTCCAAACTTTCGATCTGCAAACTACGACGCGTCTGTTTTCGGCTTCTTTGCATGATTGCATTTCGTCGACGTTGTAGGAGCTTAATTACACTCGTCGAGCAAATACTCTCAATTGCGCCGCTTATTGCTTCTCCAAAAACCGTCTTGAATTGTAAGCTACTCATGTTTACTTCTTTCATTTCCAGTGTGCTAAGTAACATTGCCGAATTCGTATCACGTTGCCAATCTTGCATTGTTGAATGAAAAATTTCGCCGTCGGTGGTTCGTAACGCCCGTGCATTCCGCGCGCCACCGGACCCTGCCGACCTCAGTCGGTAGAGCCCCAGCTCGGCCACCTAACCGCGTAAAATAGTCGTAGCTGAAATCGCTCCAACCCCCCGGGTCTTTCAGAGCGCATAGCACCTCTGTGGGAAAATGACGGATTACGCGTACTCTCAGCAACGCGAAGGCGTGAGCAAGTATCCATCTTGTTCGGCACTACACCCAACGTCTCTCCTATCTTCCTTACTCAACGCGCCAAGGGTCGACTCGTACATCAGCTTCGTGTCGAAGAGGTTTCCTGCAAGTTTAGTCGCATGGTTGCGTTGCGAGCACTTGGTGAGAACAACCAACTAGAGGTCGAAAACTACATCGCTTCGCAAGTTGACAGAGCGCAGTTTGTTGACCCGAATTT
>JANLRK010000384.1:0-27806 GCA_031361585.1 Pirellula sp.
CGGCATTGAGAAGGCTGATGAGGCAGATTTCATTTCCTGGTTTGCCGAAGATCTTGCGAAACGCAAAATCAATCCAGGCTCGAATCCCAATCTTCGTTGACATCGTCATCCATCCATCCTGCCATTCCCAGCCCCAAAACCATACCTTCAACATTCTAGCAAAAGGAAGCGAATCGCGTTGAGCCAGTTCGCAAATGTCTCGGGCGACTAAGCTACCCGATGATTCGGAGATAGGTTCTTCGATGGATGGCCCCAAACGTTCCGAAACACTGAATCCCGAATCCCGAGTCTGACCCCAACTATCGCTTCCCTGACCCCAACTATGGCTTCGGCTTAACAATCAACTCCCCGTTCATTACCATCCAATGTCCTGGGAAAGTGCAAAGGTAGGGGTAACGTCCAGGCTCCTTTGGAACTCGGAAGTAAATCGCACCCTCGCCTTTTGGTTCAACGACATCGGTGTAGCAAATTACGTCTTGGCTTTCGGGAACGTATTGGCGAAGGAAGGCATCTGGATCGTTTACCAATCGATTGGTTAAATTCCCGATCTTCTCAAGCGTTCCAGGTCGGATGAGAGCCCAATTGTGCGGCACAACATCAGGGTTGCCAAAAGTAAGTTTGATTGTCTCGCCCGCTATTGCCTCGAGCGTGCGCGTCGAAAATTGCAAATTGTCGCGAGACTCGATACGAACCATTCGCGCGTCAGGAATTCTTTCTCGCCATGGGTTTGGAACGCTCCGCTTCAGCCATTCCAAATCTCGAACCATGGGATGGCCAAGCAAGACCTTGCCCGTCTTGACTTGGTAACTCGGGAAATCAACTCGGTCGCTATCCATCGCATTGACGGTCGCAAAAAGCTCGTGGGGCTCCGTACCTTTGTCCGATAGGACTCGCAAATGAAGCTGACTACACAGTTGCAGGTCAGGAATCTCCAGAAACAGTGTCTTGTCTTGGTCCAAAACGTGGGCCGCAGAAATAGACAAACTATCATGGCCAATCATCGGCGAATGCAAGACTGAATACTCTTTTGAGCCGTAGCCAGGTGAATAACGATAGTTCCAGCATTGAGCGAAATGAACGGCAGCATCCTTTGCATCGTTGGGAGTAATCGGTTTCCGAAACCGAATCGCTACCCCGTTGGAATGGACATGGAATCCAATTGGCAATTGGATATCTTCGCCCGTGTAGCGTAGTCGCTGAAAACAACCTGCCTCGGGAGTATAAGACCCCCATCCGTTCATACCCGTCAAGTAAAGGAACCCATCTTGCGGGTTCAAATGAGCGCGGTGAACGCCGGATCGGTATTCGCCTGGCAGTGGCACAGCAGCTCCTTGCCATCGCTCTCCAACTTGATCTCGCAAGACCATCATGGCCGTTCCAGCGCCATAGGACGTATGGACGAGTTGACCATTGAGAGGCCCCATTCTTGCGTCATCGACCCAAACCTGGCCTCCGCTGGAATTGTCCAATCCCCGCGGCAAGTAGACCATCGGCAGTTCCACGGATTGGCCTTCTTTGGGGCCGCGGTGACCAAAAAAAGGCGGGGGCGAATTCTCAAATTCGATTAGATCCTTGCCAGCCGTCTTCTTGGGAATGAGCAAGGAAATCATGGAGGTCGGCGTCCAATCCCCCTCGGAATTGGGAACCGTCAGCGTCCCGTCTGGTAGTATCCCGAGCCCATCGGGATTTCTAAATCCGGTCGCAATTACCTTTGCCAATTTTCCGTCCTTCGAGATTTGCAATATTCCCTGACTGCCCGACGCGATATAAAAATTCCCAAGTCGATCTCGCTGCATCCCACAAATGAAATCATGTCCGCCGGGGGAGGATTCGTAAGCGTTGGAGAAACACTCGTACCAATCGGTTTCGAGGTCTCCGTTCAAGTCATGTAGCCTTGTGATTTGGTTTCGCCCCAGCACATAAATCTTGTCCTCGAATACGCAGACTCCTAACGCTTGATGCAAACCGCTTGCGATGCGCCGCCATCGAGCCTTTGGAATAGTTTTCTTTGCGTTCGCGACCTCAGGCTTTGGTTTTGCATCGAATGCGATTCCCTCCACACGCCAGACATCCCCATGCATTGTCGCCACGATGCCCGTCCCGTCCTTGAGGAAGCCATGATCTCCACAAGCGATTGGAATCTTCCATGGGTTCGTTGTGGGAACCTCGATCGTATCGATTGCGAAACCACGCCCCTCTCCCAAAATGATATTGGTTTCGATAGCGAACGGCCATTGCTTTGGACCGCCCGAGAGTAGCTGCCTTAGTGGATGCTTTAGCTTCGGTGCAACAATACGTTTGAATTTGCCGCCGTTCATGGTCGGTGCGTCGATGTATTCAACGCCGTCGGCAAGGTAGCGGAATAGGATGTTGTCTTGATGAACGAAGTAGCCTTGGTATTCGATCTTGGCGTTGGCCAATTCCGGAATAAGCTGTCGAATGGACTTTGCCTCGTCGGGTAAGGCTACTTCTTTACCAACGATCCGAATTCCGTCCATGAACCCATGTCGAACTGACGAGTAACCCAAGAAACCGTCGGTCCAAAGTTTCTCGTAAGTTATGGTGTCCGGATTGAAGCAGGCGGAGAAAGCTCGACCGGCACCCATGCGAAAACATACGGCCCTTGATATCGGTTTTTTGTCCGATTGAAAGACCCCACACTGGACCAAGCCAGGTACGACAGAGTTCCATTCGTTGCTCGCCCACGACGCTTCGTTTTGATTGCCCCAATGCCCGAACTCCTCTCCATCTAGGCCCGGAAACGCCGACAGCCATTCCGGTCGTTTCGCTTGCTCCGTAAAATAGGCCGCCTGTTTCGCGTAAAAATCGTATATTCGATTGCGATTGATGGGATGATTTCTCGACGGCCGTAACTCCGGATGAATCGGCTCTCGAATCCATGGAAAGTTTGCTGGCTCGTGCGTGTTCGCCAATCGAATCGTCGCTTCGATCGATGGCATATCAAGGTCCTTTTTTTGTCCAAGTTCAACCAGGAAGTGAACCAGATCTGCTTGATCTGCTTGGCCAAGGGACTCGAATAGCCCCATAGGCATTAGCGAAAGACTATTGGCTTGGCTCTCGATCTCATCGCGATTGACTTTGGTAACTTTCTGCGTTGCCGGATCTCGCAATGCCAAAACTGCGTCCGTGGACTCAATCTCCGAGACATAACCGCTTGCGAATTCGCCATCCTTGGTTGCAACCTTGACGGGTTGATACTCGGGCGCTATTTTTCGATTTGGCCATAATAGGCTTTCCGCGATTTGTGCTGGAGTTCGTTCTTTGCATATGCGAGTTAATTCTGGCCCGATTCCTCCGCCCGTTTCCCCGATCCGGTGGCAAGAAAAACAAGCGGACTTTGCTTGCGTATAAATCCGCAGTCCACGTGCAAAGTCCCCATGTTTGCTCGATCGCGAAACCAGCGCGTCCACGGTTTCTTGTGAGAATGGCATTTCATTCAGCGAGCCTTCCTGTTGCGCCAACGCATGGATACAAAATGCAAGCACGAACAAGAGTGAAAGTCCGCGTCGAGGATGGGTCAGCTTGGTAGTTTCCCAAAAACAATGATCTTGTGCTTGCATTCTCGATGATTCTATAGTGTTAAGGTTTCAATGAGCGAATATCCATTCCTGAAAGCTGTGATTCTATCCGGTAATAGCCTTATGTTGTACGAACAACTACTCCGCAAATGCCGATTCGCCTTATTTGTTCCCTTTAGCGCATTGATGGTGCTGCCGCTCAATCACGCGTTGGGTCAAGAACAAGTTAAATCGTCCATGCCGGATATGAGCAATTTATTCGATACGGAAATCGAGCCAATTCCAGCCGATGAACGTCCTGCAGAGTCAAGCCTCGCATTACCGGATTCCTTGGCAGATGTGCCCGTGCCAGCTTCGGCTAACGAGCGTCAGGAACTTGCTTCATGGGTGCGGTGGTTGGTCTTACGAAACCTTCCCCCAAGTTTTGAGGACAATCGAAAATGGGGCAAAGAAAAGGATGTCTTCAATGGAGTTAAGTTTCGGCGAGAAGGCTGGAAGATCGAAACCAAACGTAAAACAAAGACCGTCAAGCAAGGTACATGGTCTCGCTACTACATCGAATTTGTTGATCCAGTCAAGAATCTACAGGTCGATATTCAAAAGGTTGATTACCCGAAGGCAGGAACCATTCGTGTGGTGACGCAAGTCATCGCACCGCTCCATCTTTTTGGGAGAATGAGTCAATGGCAACGCGATGTGCAATTGATTAGCCTTTCGGCAAACGCGGACGCGACAATTGAGTTGAACGTCGTTTGCGAAATTCAAGTCATCGTGAACCCACTTAGGATTCCTCCAGATGTCGAGTTTCGACCAGTAGTAACCGACGCAAGAGTCGCCTTGAGGGACTTCGAGGTTCATAGCATCAGTCAGTTGCATGGACCATTGGCTGAACTGCTCGGCAAGGGGATTCGCGAAGTGCTAGACAAGCGCTTGGAAGACTATCGCGAAAAGTTGGTTGTGAAGATGAACTCAGAAATTGCGAAGCAAAAAGGCAAGCTTAAGCTGTCCATGCATGATTGGCTCCAGACCTCGATCAAAAAGAAATCGGAATGACAATAACTCGCTAGTCAAGTTGTCCATAGGTCAAGTTGTCCATAGGAGACGTGGGAGGTGGAATTCAGAAATACCGCAGGCTCGTCCTGATGGATTGTTCCGCTTTCAGGCTAAACTCGTAAGCATAGAAAAGTGGGAAGATCTCCATGCCGGACGCAAGCGCAGGAGGCGATGCTAGGTTTGCGTTTCAATTGCTAGCGTAGGTCGAGAGGTGATTATTTAAAATAAAGTAGTTTGATCCTCACAGAGTCGCTAAATAAGTTGTGTGCAAAAGTCGACAATAGCTCATCGTCGCTGTGAAAAAAAGTAGAGGAGCTAGAATGCGATTTCAAAAAACCATAGCCTTTTTATTGCTTTCAATTCTATTTACTTCAGGTTGCCGCACGGTTCGAGGAATCGAGCAGTGGAAATGCGACAATTGGGGAATGTGTCACTTCGGAATCAAGCCCACAAGAACCGCATCGCACTCGATGAGGGCTACGAAACCAATCCAAGGATCAACGAAGGCGGATCCCGGCGATTGCGGTTGCCGCTAGAAATCGAACGATCGCTAAAGCTACGCTTGAATCCGGGATCGAAGGCGTCGTACGGCGAAAACCGATACTGCAAACAAAGCAAAGCTCGAAGGTTCGGGGACAACGGATAGGTTCGACGTAAACCCTATGTCTTCAAAGGATGCTTTGGTTGTGTTGCTAACAAAGGTAGGCGAATTGAGCCAACCAGTCATTAGCTCAAGCTTGAAATCCCGATTTTGCCCATCCACGATCCCGGTATTTGCGGTACCTCCATCGACTTCGTTCCAATGCGAGTTTTCTGTATTAGCGCCTCCACCCAATTCAACTGGCACAAATGTGGCGGACGGCTGGTTGAACTCTGTTTTGTAGTGGGCCAACGCGCTCGCACCAGTAAATTGCCCGGAACCATCTACATAAGCTCCATTTAATGTCCAGAGTGTGCCAAATCCTAAAACGTGAGCCATCTCGTGTAAGAAAACGCTTTGCAATTGTCCACTCGTTTCGAGGATGGTCAGATCGGCCGTATCAAACTGCATTTGGCCGGCCGAGCTCAAAAAATAACCACCTTGAAAAACAGCACCGGTTGGTCCAGCGGAGCCAAGAATTCCACCTGCACCGTCGATTGCAGCACCAGACGCAGTAATAGTAGGGCCAGTGAGAGAAATACCCGGCTTGTATCCGGTAAGTGTGGTTTCCCAAAATGACTTCGCGTTTGTCAAAACAGTTTGTTGAGATGCCGTGAGTCCACCGGTAACATTCAACGTAATGACGATATCTGCACGCGAGGATTTTGCGACGAGCGCGAAGATCAGCATTGCCAAAAAACAGGACCGGCGCATGAATTCACCGAAAAAAATAGGGGGACTTGGCGGATTTGGTAAGCCTAGCGAAATAAAATTGCCTCTAGCTACGGACCCGATGTTAGTCTGCAGGAAAGAAAAATGTTATCAGGCTGCCTCACGCAATCCAATCGAATCCACTTTTGGCGACGCTAGTTTGTGGATATTGCGGATTATAACGCATCAATGCCAAACAAGTACGTTTTTTGGCGTCGATCTTAAGGCGGGCCGATTTAATTCGTAGCGGAAGCTGTCAAAGCTTTCGTGAATGCTGGTCGCCAACGAAATGCTTGACGCATTCCGCTACCAGAGAACGCTAGCGAAAGTGCTTCGCAGCCCAGCTTAAGATCGACGCCCGTTTATTAGGGGGGATGCCGGTCGCCTTACAAGATCTCACGTTTTCGTTCGACGTAGTCCCACAGGACGAATCGATCTAGATCGTTGCCCGCGGTGAAGAAAACACGGCCCTTCGTTTTCTCAGCCATGCGATAGGCGAAACGAATATCGTCTTCGGATTGCGACCAGCTTGGGACGAGGAACATGTTGATGACGATGCCCTCCTTGGCGCATTGCATGGCTTCTCGCATGGTTTCCTTTTCAGTGCGAGGATCGGGCGGATACATCAGGTACAACATCTCTCCTTCGAAATGGGCTGTTGGAAGCCCATCGGTGATCAAGACGATTTGTTTGTTGACCGAGTCCGCCGTTGCGAGGCTCTGCCTTGCTAGCCGCAGCCCATGTTGGATGTTGGTAAAGTGAGGTGGGATATCCTGTTCGCTAATATTCTCCGCGCTCATGTCAGCCTTGAGTCGGACGACTGGATTGTGGATCGTTACCGGCTTAGGCATCAAGTTGATGATTTCGCCCGGACGGCACAGTTTTGCAAACGAGTACATTTCGATGAACCGCAAAAAATCGCCTGGATACTCGCTAGTGATTAAGCCCTGCAGAGCAAGTCCCATCCGCTTGACGTTCGTATACTGTCCATCGTAGCGCATCGAGCCGCTCATATCCATAATGACCACGGTTGCGCATTTAGGGCTGTTCTTGGTTTTGTGCACTTCCAAATCGTCGGAACGCAATCGCAGAGGATACTCGTCGGGTCGTTTGAGCATTGCGTTGATCACCGACTGAGTTGTGTCTAGATTGGCGAGAGAGTCGCCGAACTCGTATTGTTTTGTAGACGGCAACTCAACACTTCCATCGCCCACGATTCGTCCCTCGTGTCGGCCCGATCGCGACGCCTTCAGCTGCGAAAAGATTCGGGTAAGTAGACGGCTTTGAAATATCTTATGTGCTTTTGGCGTTAAATGAAAAGCCCCTTTTTCGTCCCGATCCAAACCCTGCCGCTCCGCCATTTCGCGGACATAATTGTTGATCTGTTCTCGTAGTTCCTCCAATTGATTCAAATCGGCGGGCGGGGCAAATTCCGCCAATGCTTCCATGTCGATCAAACCAATTTGCGCAGTCTTGGCCGCCTCCTGCAATTGCTTGAGAAGCTCATCTATTTTCTCAAGCTCTTTCTTGATCTCGAGAGCTTTCGGAATATCCATCTTCTCACGACCTGTGAAAGCATATTTGCTGATGAGGTCGTCGATATTGTATTTGTCACCGAGCGATTCCATTACATGAAGTACTTGGGCGGCAAAATCTGGCGATTCTCGGTCCGACCGATACCATATTTGCTCGAGCAAATAGATTTGTTTCGAGTGCACGGCTTTGTGGAAATCCCCTTTGAGTTTCGCGGGTGGATTCGCTCGCTTGGAAAGCTTCTCAAATCGATCGTTGGCTTTCTTGTCCAGCCCGTCCGTTTGATATGTTTCGAGGATCTTGCGTTTCCGTTCCTCTAACATCGCCATGAGCATGTCGACACTTGGCCCCAGCCCGACGATTTGACTTGGGTCAATTTGGATAGCGCGTGCAAGCTCTTCTTCAGTCAATTCGCGATAATTGCCATAAGCTAGGGCATGCTCAACTGCGCCGGAGACCATATCGGGCGGTTCGGCAGTGGGACTTGGAAATTCAGTCGGATTGTACTTTTGATACGTATGGACAACGCCACCTATTGGGGACTGCCGTTGGGACGAGGGCATGATTTACCTGCGATTTACTGATGGAATGGATTTTATTTGTTATTATAGCGGTCTGGCAACATTGTAGAACAGTTGTCCCCAACTGTTCCGATGCTGCGTGCCCATCCCAATCGCTTTCATCAACTCAAATTGTTCGAACAGCATGTGAGTTGAACTAGTACGGAAATCCGAGCACGTTTTAACTCTTGAACCACTGCGGCCAAATTGGAATTGTTCGATGTATTCTCCCCACTCATGTTTATCGAGACGCAGCCTAATTCAAATGAGCGCCGGGGGTGCGTACCTTGGCCTCAATCTCGGAGGACTTTGGAGAGCCCAAACGGCTATCGGCGCGAACGTTGGAATTGCCAAGCCTATTCGTTCATGCATTTTCATTTTTTACTATGGTGGTCCAAGTCACATTGACACCTACGATCTGAAACCGGGGGCTTCTGCAGAAGTACGAGGCGAGTTCAAGCCGATTTCTACCGTGGTGCCTGGATTGCAGATATGCGAGCACCTGCCGCAAATGTCCAGAGTGATGGACAAAGTCGCACTCGTACGAAGCGTGCATCACAATGCAAACTTGCATGACTCCGCCTCGATTCACATGCTAACGGGCCGCCCCTTGGAGGGACCCGACCGCGAACTATTTGCGCCTCAACCACAATTCTACCCAAGCTACGGAAGCGCGGTCGCTTACATGAATCGAGGCGCTGAATGCGAGGTTCCTTTCGCATCGCTCCCCTTCGCATTTCACAATGTCGTTCCCACGCCGTGCCAGGGAGGTGGTTTTCTCGGAAATGCCTTCGACCCGCTGCTAATCGACGTCGATCCAATACGGAAAATTTATCCGGTCGAATCGCTACTCTTGCGAGACGGCATGAACTTGAAGCGATTAAGCCAACGACGCGAATTGCTCGATACATTGAACACCAATGTTCAAGCGACTCATCCTGTAAGCCAGTTTTATGACAAGGCTATTCGCCTGTTGGAGTCCGAATCGATTCGCAACGCGATGGACCTTAGTCGTGAGTTGGGATCGGTTCGAGAGCGATATGGTTTTGATACTTCCCCCGTTTTGAATGGAGAGGTCAATGGTGGAGGCGGAGAGATGGCATATGCACGAGAGATGCGGGGTCAAAACTATCTTCTGGCTAGACGCCTTGTGGAGTCCGGTGTTCCGTTTGTAAACGTCTACGATTGCAAGACGCAAGGACAAAATTGGGATGCGCATGCCAATTGCGCCAGTCAACACAAAAACTACTTGCTGCCGCAAGCGGACCGAGCGTTGTCGGCTCTGATCGAAGATTTGGATCAGCGAGGTTTGTTGGAATCAACTTTGATTGTAGCGACTGGCGAGTTCGGTCGGACACCCAAGATCAATGCAACGGCCGGACGCGACCACTGGCCGCATTGCTATACCGTACTGATGGCTGGAGGTGGAGTACAAGGGGGTTCCGTGTTTGGAGCGAGCGATAGGTTGGGTGCTTATCCTGTTTCGAATCCTGTTACTCCTGGTGACATTGCTGCGACGATTTATTGGCGATTTGGCATCAACCACGCGGCCGAAATTCGCGACCAAACCGGTCGTCCGCATCGGCTCACAACAGGTGAGCCGATTAGAGCCTTGTTTTTGTAAAGCCGAGAGTGCCACGCTCGGTCGAGCCTACGGGTCAACTCTGTGAAGCATTTTCGCTAACGAGACAATCCCCACCGTCCAGAAATGCACTAGGCCCCTAACAAACAAGGGCGTATACTATTTTGTGGTTCTAGACCACTGGGGCGTGGTGTAATGGTAGCACAACAGACTCTGACTCTGTTTGTTAAGGTTCGAGTCCTTACGCCCCAGCTCTTTTTTCCGATCTACTGCATGCAATGTAACGCGGCAGTGGCGCAGATTGCTAGGGATGAAGTACAATAGATCCTAAAATCGACGCCGTTTGGTTTAGTTCGCACTGACCTTCATTCCATTCGCGTCGTGGCTTCAAGACCCTAATTTCATTTCCAAGTTCTCAGGAAAAGCTGATTTGAACTTGTCGGAAATGATTGGATTGCCAACCTCCCACCCTCGATTTCGCTGAAATCACCCTACGAGTCCCGCCAAATGTCCCCGTTTCGAATTTTGCTTGCGATATTGTCTTTCCTGTTAAGCGGGTTAAATTCAGCGTCTTTTGCTCAAATAGGTGCTCCCGAATTGAATGCCCTACAGCAGCTCGGTTGCAAAGTAGGGCAGTCACTTCAACCTATTACCAATGCTACTGGTCAAGCTCTCACCGGGACGGCGTGCGTTCTTAGCAACCACGACCTTGTCTATGAAAACTTTGCCTTGACTGTCGAGCCAGGTATCTATCAAGTGCGGGCGTCTGGTCAAAACGGCATTTCGAATAGCCGGAATTTTATGGTGACCGTTGAGCCATGGGTTTTGGTCGTTGGTAACGAAAGTGAAGTAAATCCCGCAGCCATCACGCCTGAAACAATTTGGCAAGACGAGTGCCCAGAACGAGGGCGAAATTACTATCGATTGAAGTTCGATGAGGATCAAAAGTTAGACCTGCAGTCATTTGCCTATTCGCTTGATTCGAGAGCACGGCTTGTTTTGTCTTTGCTTACCGCTGATCACCGAACTATCGCAACCAGCAGCGCAACCAACGATCGCGATGCTTCCTTGTCGTTGGAATTAAAAGCCAATACCGAATATACGTTGGTGGTACACGATCACCTGTTTCGTGGAGGCGCTGAATATCGCTATGCGCTAAAGCTTTCCAGTCGCAATGCAACGAAGGCGAACGATAGGAATATCATCGATCAATGGCGAGTATTTGCGAAACATCATCGTAACGGCGATCAACAAAATGCCGCCACGACAAACGTGTGGCATCCAAGATGTGCGATGTTGCGTTCTCCAACAGAAGCTCCGGTTGTTGTGCACGACGAAGCATTGTACTCAGGAACGAAGCCGATGCTGGTCGCATGGCCAAACATTGTGACTGGGGAATGGAATACGAATGAAGATGTGGACATGATCGATTTCGAATGCGAAGCAAAGCAGGACGTTTCGATCGAAATGGTATCTCAGCGACTCGGAGAGCTCAGCGATGGTGCGATTGTGGCATTCCGAGTGGAAAATCCAGGTCAAGCGAATGAAACGCTACATCGTTTAGTAGACAACGACGATGGACCGAGCATCGGCAACACGGAAATGCGGTTTGCGATCAAAGATCCGATGTTCACTTTTCAAGCACCGGAAAAAGGCACATACCGCCTGCACGTCCGCAGCGAACAAAGGCTGGATAGATTCTCCGCCTTTCCGAAATATGCAATCGAGATTCGTAAACCGAATCCTGGTTTTGTGCTCGGTGCTCATTTTGCGACCCCAACAATTGCGGTCGACCAAACCCGCATCACCAGCCCGACGATTTGTGCAGGCGGCTCCATAATGATTGCAATTCATGCTCTCCGATTCGACAACTTCAACGAGCCTATTGAATTGAGCGTTATTGGTTTGCCAGATGGTTTTCGAGGTGGCTCGGGAGTGATGGCTCGCGATCAAACCTTAGCAACGCTGAACGTTTGGAATTATGGGACATTCCCAACTTCCGAACGAAAAGATATTGAAAGGCTAGAGGTCAAAGGTTCTGTCGAGATCGGTTCGCAATCGATATCCATTTTCGCAACGCCACTCGAAGTGACTTGGAATGCAATTGACACGTTTCGTGCGCCCATTGCCAAGATTGCTCAGCCGCTAATTTTAGGAAAGGGTAATTCCGTCGTTTGCCCACTTACTATCGAACTTGGGCCAAAGGATTTGGACGCTAGATCGCCAATCCGAATGGATGTGATCCGAGGGCAACCCCTAAAAGTCCCTGTACGAGTAACTCGGCGCTCAGGGGGCGAAGGTGCAATCACGGTGAGGCTGCATCATGGCCCACCCAAAGCCACAGCCGCTGAGATAAAGATCGAACCGAATTCAGTTGAGGGTGTGCTCGATGTTCAGATTCCTAAAGATGCTCCCTTGGGCGAGTTTCTGCTCGGTACGCTTTGTGAGTCGGCTGTATCCATACCTAACACCGAGCCTGCGGCGAAAGAGAAGACCAAAAGTATACCAATGCAGTTGCCTAGTTCAAACGTACGCGTTCGCATCGGAGATGCACCATGAATTCTAGATCTAGAAACACTTCGAGTTACTTCCCGACAACCACTGGAGAAACACGCGAGGCTAGCGTTATGCGGCTCACAATCACGATCGGCTCAACAGCGCGAGATAATGCAGCGGTGCGAAATAGGTTAATAAATGCTTGCTTGAATCTCGCCATGCTTCTTACGATCTCCGCTTCCTGCAGACTACTAATCGCTCAGGAACCTGTTTATTTCGAGGATGCCGTTGCGCCAATCTTGCGAAAGAATTGTACTGCCTGCCACAACGCAAAGCTTGCAGAAGGTGGACTCAATCTCGAGTCACCAGCCGACGTAGCACGTGGTGGCGATTCGGGGCCAACATTCGAGATTGCCAACGTCGATGCAAGCCTTTTGTTGACACGACCGTCCGTCGCAGGAGAAACCATTATGCCCCCAGAAGGCAACAAGGTCGGAGCAGAACGATTGACTTTAGAACAAATTGCAATCTTAAAAAAATGGATTGTGGGTGGCGCCATGACGCGAGGTCCTAACCAAAACATGGTTAATCATGCGAATCTTCGGTTGCCAGAAAGTGCACGCGCAAGTTACGCCGTCGCCATTTCACCTGACAGCGACATTATTGCGTTTGGGCGAGGTGGACAATTGGTGATCCACAACGCACAACCATTGGCTGCAGCCCAAGCGGTAATGGGTACGCTGGGCGTTGCACCTACGCAAACGATTCGAGACGCGCATTCCGATTTTATCCATTCGATTGCGATTAGTCCCGACGGCCAGCGAATCGCAACAGGTAGTACTGGTCAAGTCAAAATATGGAAACGCGGGGCACCATCGATCGATGGTGCCAAAACAGCCTTGAAAACCGCCGGCGTCGAACTATCAAAGCTGCTTTGCATTTCTTCGGATGGCAATCAGTTTGCGACTGTCGACTTAACGCCCTCTGCTGCGGACGTGTCCGCTACTGACGCAACAAAGTTTGCTATCAAGATTGTAAAGAAAGACGGGACATCGCTTGGTACTTTTTCAGCGCCGGAAGGATCTTTGACATTTGGCGAGTGGAGTCCGTCCAAGAGCCGGTTTTTTGCTTTCAGTGCTTCCAATGTACTATATTGCTGGGAGCTTTCGGCGAATGCGGGAACTCCGCCAACGGCAACTCAATTTCCTGCACCGCTTCAATCGCTAGTTGCATTGGACGAGTCGACGTTGCTCGTTCTTTCCGAACGCAAAGCTGCTGTTTGGCAATACAAGACACCGGCGGCGGCGGAACATTTAACTGACCATCCACTTGCAGCGGCAATCAACGCTGGCGGGCCTACGGATAGCATCTGTCTTTCACCGGATCGCTTGTCGGCCTGTTCGGTAACTCAAGACGAATCAACACTCAGTAGCACACTCAAGCTCTGGAACGTCGCGCAGGCCAAACTCAGTGGTACCTTCGAGCGCGATCGAAAGGCGCAACTTGCCATGTTGTACTCCGATAGTGAGTTACGTCGAACTCAAGCGGCTGTGGAACGATGCAAAGTCATGGTCACGGAACAGGAGAAAGCATTGGAAGCAGAACAAGCAGCAGTCAAGGCCGCTCAAGAAGGACTGGAAAAGGCCACCAAGGCGATAGAGACGAAAGAAAAGGAGATGCAGACGGCCCTGGCGGGAATCGCTGAGCATGAGAAAGCTATGGCAGACGCCAAAACGACCATCGATGCTGCTATGCAAAAACTGACACAGCTGACAGTCGAACTAGAGCCAAAGAAGAAGGCCTTGGCTGAACTCGAAAAACAGAAATCGGAATCGAGTGCGATGGTTGAAAACTCAACTCAAGCTTTGGCCGGAATTCAAGAGAATCAAAAAACGGCTGTGGTCAAACTGGAAGAACGCAAACACAATGTCGAAACTCAAACATCAATCCTTGCCAATGTTCAGTCGAAGAACGCCGGCGTCAAAACAGCGAATGAGTCTATTCGGTTTTCCGTGCAGTCGGTCGCATTCTCGGGAACGGATACGATTTCAGCGACAAGAGTTGTCGAAAATGCACTTTCGAAAGAAATCGATTTTTTCTCAGTGGATACTTTAGAGCGAACCGAATCGCTTTCTATCGATCATCCAGCTAAAACCTCAGCCGAACTTGCGGCAATAGTACAAGATGTTCATTGCACGTGGCAGCAAGAAAGTGTTTTCGACTCGCCTTCGATCGTGATAGATCGGGCAACCGCAGTGGCGTTTAGCCCGGATGGAACTTTGATTGCGATTGGCAGTGGATTGGCTAGTCGAAGCGGCCAGCTCGCCATTGTCAATGTGGCGGACGGAAAGCCACTCAAGACGATCCCTGAATTGCATAGCGACACCATCCTGGGGCTTGCATACTCCCCGGACGGACGGTGGCTTGCAAGCTGCGGAGCGGACAAAATGACGAAGCTACTATCGACACCTTTGTATGAAATTGCAAAGTTGTTTGAGGGGCACACTCATCACGTATTAGCCTTGGCTTGGCAAGAGGATGCGAATCGATTGGCTACGGCAAGTTCTGACATGACTATCAAAATCTGGGACATAGAAAAGGGCGAATCGATTAGGACCATTACTGGCTTTGGGACAGAAGTGACCTCCGTCGCGTTTTTAGGTTCGACGCCAAACACAATTTCGTCGACCATGAACAATTTGGTTCGCATGCATGATTCCAATACAGGTAAGCAGAACAAGCAATTTGGTCCCACCCCGGATTCGCTTTACTGCATCGCAGGCTCGCCAAACGGCAAGTACTTCGTAGCAACTGGCCAAGAAGGGATTACTCGAATTTGGAATGCGGAAGACGGCCGAATGATTGCCGAATGGAAATGAATCGTGGGGGACGCTGCTAGCGTCCAACGAAACCTCAAGTCTCAAATTTGGCCTAAGGCATCATCCAACCGTCATGCCTGACGTATTCCTTGATTCCTACCGCAGTATCGTTAGGCCGGTTGTGGTGCATCTGCCGCGAAACCCATTGATCGCGTTAAATTATTTCGACCTGTACGATTCGAATAGGTTTGATTCTGGCTGAGCCTGAGGTCCTGAGGGCCGCCCGTAAGCACTTTGCAACGCCAATTCGTTTGATAAACAACGGGAGGGCGAGGCTCCTGCCGAGCTGGCGCGCCATGGTTCGGCAGGAGCCTTACCCTCCCGAGCAATGAATTGCATAGGCAAATCTAAATTCAATCGTACAGGCCGAAAATTAGTTCTTGGTTTAAACACTACTCTCGCCGCCGTCAACGCGCCCATCAATGAAGCGGTGAACGTGTTGGCCAAAGTCTCTGATCGCGACCTAAGCATTCGAATGGAAGGAGCGTACATAGGTCAGTTCGGGAGCATCAAGACGTCGTTGAACAATGCTTTAGACTGCCTTAGCGAAACGCTCGCACAAGTCTCGTTGGGGGCGGAGCAAGTCAACGTAGCTTCTTGCGAAATTGGGCGTCGATCTTAAGGCGGGCCGATTTAAATCGTAGCGGAGGCTGTCTAAGCTTTCGTGAATGCTGGACGCCAACGAAATGCTTGACGCATTCCGCGACTAGCGAACGCTAGCGAAAGTGTATCGCGGCCCAACTTAAGATCGACGCCTAAGAACCCTCGGCGTGAAGCCGACCACATGATGAAAGCCTGCGAGTTTAACTCGGCTTCTAAGAACTCAATTGTTCAATACGCGAACCCGTAAGCATATCGACAAACTGACTCTGCACTTTGATCGCACGGATCAGTGTCCAAACGTGCTTCGGTTCGAATTCGCAGGGTTGGGTCGATGCCAGCTGGTCCAGTTCAAATGCAACGGCAGCGTGCTGGTCATCGAGCGATTGCATTCTGAGCTGAGTTTCTTCAACCAGACTGGAAAACGCTCGAAAGTCTGCTAGGCACTTGAGCTGAGGGTCGCGATCGCATAGCAGCATTGCCAGGCAAGCAACTTGCCGATCGCTTGGGTTCGGTAGTTGTTGCTGAAGTTGATCGATGAGTTGTGTAAGACGCATTTCGTTTCCGCTTTGGCAAGATGATCGCAAACGACAAGCTTGGTGAACAGAGTTTGCTTTGTTGGGGCGTGGTTCCGTTGGTAAGTGTAGGTCGCAATTCGTGTTGAATCAGAACTTTTTGGGTTCCAGATTGCCACAAAATCGCTAAAGACCGAATATACAGACGGTCACTTTCGGAAGAGCCGAGCAAACTCATCACGCCAAAGATGGTTTGACGGTTTTAAGCGATGGCTGAGGAAACCCGCAGCCCGTTCATTTTGAAGGTCCGAAAGATAGGATTGAAACGCGTTTTTTGATTGCACTGACGAATTGAGGAGGAATGCGGTGATACTCCAAGCGTCCCGGTAGTCCTTGGCGGACAATTCCGCGTTCGAATTCATACCTTCCAATTGTTCGATATCGGGCACCTGGCCGAAACGCAATTGCGATTGCACTGAGACCCGATGGGTACCATGATCGAGAGGATTCTCCGAGGCGGTTTCGAAATATTCCGCCAGCCCCTCGTCGAGCCATGGTTGTAACTTCAGGCCGCTTGCGTCCAAGAGCGCGTGCGTGCATTCGTGGCGAGCGTCGGTTAGCCAAGCAGAGCTATAATACGTAAGTACCAACCCAGGGCCACGGTGCCGATAATAGAGCGCGCGTCGGCTGGGGGCATTGGGAACCAACCGCTTAACATAGGCTTCCAACGCTTCTCGACTTTCAAGCACAACGACGTGAATCGGCGTTGCAGCAACAGAAATCGTTAGGGAATCTCGCAGCTCCGTTGGAAGAGAATTTAGTTTGGGGAGAGACGGTTCCAGCTTGGCGATAGGAACCGTTGAGCGTATATGGAATTGGCCATTGTTTGCTTCGTGTGGCCATCGATTGATTTGCAATTGGCTGTTGCTGGTCACCGTCGAAGACGCTTGAAAGACCCCCGCCTCCTGTCCGGAAAGAGATGAGTCAGCGTGCCACAACACGAATTGAAGCACAAAGCAAACGGTTAACCTTTGAATTCGTTGGCGATTTGTCATGGTCTGACGGAACATGGCGGGATGGTAAGCAATTGCGATTGGTTCTGGCTTAAACTACTTTTCTTGAAACCCGCCAAATCATTAACGGAAGAACTCTTTTTCCGTTACCGGCTTGTATTCACCCATCGATTTTTGAACTGTTGCAATGCGCGTTCGGTCGTTGCTGGAGAGTGTTTCTTTGCAAATAAGTTTAGCGACGATTTCCTCCGTTTTGCCTTGCGGACCAATCACGGTTAGACGACGAAGTTCTGCGGGAAGTTGTCGTTGCGAAATCAGCAACTCGTTCAACTGCATTCGAAGCAGCGGCGGTGTCTGATTAAACAAAGCATTGATCCGAGCCGACCAGTTAGCGAAGTCTCCGTAGCTTGTCGCTATCTCTGGAGTTGCCGGAGTCATCGGACGAAATTTATATCGAAGTCGCTCATTTCCGATGACCACGTAGTTGTCGCTCCCCAGACTTGGTTCGCCATCACTTGAAAACGCGCGACGTTGTTCGTCTGTCAACCTTGAAAGTGCGCCGTCGAGTCTGCTCTCTAACATTGGCATTTCGAGATGAACAAGTGCCTTTCTTGTGGAATCGAGAATCGTAATTCGACTACTTTTTGGATCGATGACCGTCACTCGATGAACTTCATCCTCCAGCTCGATGTACTGTCCTGACGCGAAAATCGTCTGGGTCTGCCTGATAGGTGGTTGCGATTCGTCCCTATAGATATCGATGTCGATGCGGAAATCGTTCATTTGGGCAAGCGTTTGGCCCGTTGCGATCCACGTCAAGAAGATCAAGACATGAACCATTCGAATGGTAGCAACAAATTTCATGATTGCCATTCCTTACGGTAGCGCGCCCAACGAGGAAACTGCTGCGTCTTTGGCAACATCGATCGATGGGTCATACGGATAGAATGTCCTTGCTACGCGGAGTGCGAGTTCGGACAGGTAGATGCGTTGGAATGTGGCTTCATCGAAATCGGTAACCGGCGCTCCATGTTGTGGATAGACAAACTCGGGAAACGTCTTTTTGAACACCGGTCTGTCACCCTCGGTTACTTTATACGCGGTCACCGCTGCGTTGCTGCGACCTCTAAAGAGGGTCTGACCCTCGCGGAGTTTCAGGTTGGTTACGTCGACTAAAATGACGTAGTCTGCTCGCAACCGACTTCCGATGGCCGGAATCGATTTCTCACCACTAGGCAGATCGTTGATAATGCGATCAACCTCTTCGGGATTTACCATCTCCACTTTTTTGACATTTCTTGCAAGCAATTCATTTACATGCCTCGAAATGAGTATTCCCGATGCATCTGCATTGAGTCCCGCCGTGGTGCTCGCCACAACAGCCACCTTTTTTTCCTTGAGCTCGTCGAACTCAGAGGGCGCGTCGACCCCTTTGATGATGTAAATCGCATTGGCCATCAGTCCGCAGCCAGAATTGGTTGCAATGGCCAAACACGACAAGCAGAAAGTAAAAACAATGCATGTGTTTGCAATTGAATTTACTTGCTTGGCAGACATTGGTCGCGATTTCGATTCAACTTGATTTCTGGCAGCCATGCAGGAATCCTTTCCATTTGCAAACTTCTGCTCTAAAGAACTTGCGTCCGTGCGGCATGCTTGTAGCAAAGGAATTCTTAGAACGCTAGACGGAACATCCACTCAACTATCGAAATCGCCACCGCGATCACGAGAACCGTGGTCGCGACGGGTACGTGCCAACTCCCGTTAAGCGATTTGCCGCGAATGGCCATCCATAGAAAACAAGGAAAGGCAGCGATAGTGAGGAAGCACAAAAGTACGCCGCCGATATTAGCGTGGATGGCGGACAATAAATTTCCATTCATGGTATGCGCCCACGAGGTTGTCATCCCGCAACCAGGGCATCGAATTCCCAATACTGTGTACATGGTGCAACCCGGCAATCCAAGTTGGGTGTGAGTGCCTAGTCCTGCCGGGTCCGGCTTTAGCCAAGCGGCAGCAAGTAAAAGGGCGAACAAGGAGATGCCAATACAAAACAACCCTGTTCTTTCAATTTGGCTAAATCTCACGACACCTTGGCGAGGCTGGGAGATTTGGATAGGTGATTTTTCCATTGAGCCAAAAGATATTGACATTTCGTTAGATTTTTACAACCGCTAGAGTCCGTACGTCGTTCTTGCATCCTAGGAGATTACCATATGCCATACGGAACGTATCTATCAGCCGCTGGAGCCCACGTCCAGAACCACCGGTTGGAAGTCCTTAGCAACAATTTAGCCAATATCAACACGCCAGGCTTTAAGTCTAGTTTAGCGGTAGTGCAAGCGCGTCACAACAAAGCCATCGAGGACGGCGACGTTTCTCCAAATTCTGGCACGCTGGCCGATATCGGTGGCGGGGCGAAAATCCAACCATCGCAAACAATATTTGACACAGGACCGATCGAAACAACTGGCAACAAAACCGACTTCGCGATCCATGACGACAATAGTTTCTTCGTTGTCAAACGGGGTGACGAGCAATTTCTCACCCGTGCAGGTGGCTTCGTCTTCAATTCTTCGGGACAACTCACCAATACCAATGGCGACCAAGTTTTGGGAGTAGACGGAAATCCGATTCAGATTGATCCGTCGAGACGGTTTGAAGTTCAAAACAATGGAATCATCCAACAGGATGGGCGAAACGTCACCTTGATGTTGTCGAGACCGGAATCGCTGGGTGACCTCGCTCGCGTCGGGGACAACCTGTTCCGACCACTCGCGCAAACTCAACCCGTGCCCGCTAACGAACGCGCTGTCATAAGCGGCAGCCTCGAGAAATCCGCTGTCAATCCCACCACCGCCATGATGGAACTGATTGAAGCGACTCGGGCCTATGAATCGAATCTACGACTCATCCAGCATCACGATCAAGCGTACGGCAATTTGATTGGCCGACTTCTCAAAGAATAACAACTACTTTATGACGAAATAAGGGAACAAGTCAATGAGCGTGCAAACCCTCTACACAGCCGCCACCGGCATGGAAGCCATGCAGACCAAGTTGGACGTGATCGCTAACAATTTGGCGAACATGAACACGACTGCATTCAAACGGGATAGAGCCAATTTCGAAGATCTACTTTATCGCGACAAAGTCTATCCAGGTATTCAAGACGCACAGCAAAACACGACTCCCGTTGGCGTGGAAGTTGGTTTCGGCACCCGGGTTCAGAGCACGCAAAAAGACTATGGCCAAGGCACCATCGAGCAAACAGGTCGAAACCTGGACATTGCGATCGAAGGGACCGGATTCATCGAAGTGACGGATCCGGTAACCAGCAACCCTCTCTACACTCGAGCTGGCAATCTTGACATTAACGCCAATGGGCAACTTGTAATTGGGTCGGCACAAACGGGCCGATTGCTTAGCCCGCCCGTTAGCATTCCACAGGGTTCGGAAGCGGTCGTTATCGGTACGAACGGGCAAGTGCAAGTCCGTGCTCCTGGTGCAACGCAACTGACTCAGGTGGGCACAATCAACATGGCCTCCTTCATCAACCCGGACGGCTTACTCAAGGTTGGCGAAAACCTATACCAAGCGACCGATGCAAGCGGCCAAGTGCAACAAGGACCCGCGGGACAGAATGGTCTCGGTATCTTACGACAAGGTTCTTTAGAAAAGTCAAATGTAGAACCAGTTCGGGAAATGATCGACTTGATCACGACGCAGCGCGGATTTGAGTTGAACTCGCAGGCCATACAAGCCGGAGATCAGATCCTACAGCAAATCGCGAATCTTCGACGTTAAAAGGCAATTAGGCTATGAATCATTTTCCGAAACGCACTCTTCACTATCGGATTCAAAAATACCGCAGGCTTGTCCTGCTGGATTGTTCTGCTGCCAGGCTAAACCGAGCATGCGGCCATACGTTTTTTGCAGGCATCAGTATGCTATGTTGGATCATCCTGATCGTACTTGCAACCGCCAATCAATCTTCTTCCCAGCAACCGTCCTCAAAGAATAAAGCAACGGTCTCGGTGGAACTGCTTTTGCTATCCCGGTCGGAATGCCCTTCGAACTTGCTCCTCTTGTCGGACTTGGTCAGTGTTAAGGGTTCAGATGCACTTGTGCAGCAAGTCATGGATATGCCTCTGGCACCTGCCCCGAAGCTAGGAAGCGATCAGACCTGGACGCGCAGCGACATCGAAAAATCGCTCGCGCTACGCGGCATTTCCAGCGACGTGATCCGGTGGCAGGGTGCTATGGAGTGCAGCGTTCGTCGAATTGAGGGCCAGCGTTCTGAAACGCGTAATCCAAATGCCTCCGGCGAGAGTAATTCGGTAGCGATTGGCCCTCAAGTAATGCCGGCAACGCACCGAATGCCCAATACTCAAGATAAATGGAGCGCCAGTCAGTCGATAGATAAATCGCAATTTACGGCCTCATTCACGACTCCCGCAACTGTCACACAAGCCGAACGGATTGCTGCGGCTGCCATTGAAAATTATCTCCAAACCAAGACGGCTTCGACTGGTCGTTGGGACATCCTTGTCCACATGCCAACCGAGTATGCAAAAATCATAACGCAACGCTTCAAGATCTTGGGAGTTGCAGGAGGACAACCGCCGTGGGAAGGGAAGCAGGATTTCATCTTCCTCATAAACGGTCCGGTCGGAGAGCAATCCATTACGATCCCAGCGACAGTGAAACTTCCTGAGATGGTTGTCGCCTCCAAGAAGCCGCTCTCAAAAGGGTATGTACTGCGAGAAGATGATCTTGTTGGGATTCCGATGCCACGCGGTTTGAATTACGGCCCAGAAGAATGTTTCTCGCAAACGGATTTGCTGGTCGGCCAACAGTTGCGAAGGTCGATGAGCACCCAGCAAGTGATTCGATTGAATGAAGTTGGGCCAGCCGTGATCATTCATGTCGGCGACCTTATTGGGATTAGTATTGTCTCAGGTGACGTCACCGTCGAGACCAATGGACGCGCAATGGAAGCTGGCGCCATCGACGATTTGGTTCAAATCGAAGTGCTACCACATCGAAAACGCGTTCTAGCACGGGTAACCGGTGACAGAACAGCCGAAATTATTTCCAACGGCGGTGCCAATATGGAACCGACATCGCGAAGAGCTGCCAGCAAATCGAGCCCGACTCTGACACGTTAAGGATTACAACAAATGTTCTCGACACAAAGACCGCGACCTCAAATGTGCCGTCGCATCAATCTAACGCTCATCGTTCCGTTGCTGTATTTTTTCCTGGCGATCACAACCAAAGAACTATCGGCGCAGAACAGCAGTCTTTTTCATCGGCCCGTAGCACAATTTGCGCAAGCAAACAGCCCCGGCTCAAATAGTGAAGTCTTGCCCGCTCCGGTCCAGGCCAATGTTGCACTCCCACCGAATGGCATTTCGAATCCACAGCCCGTTCTCAACCAGGTCCAGCAACCATTTCCCATGAATCCATACCAGACTGGTTATTTTCCTTCACCAATGGACAACGCGGGACAACTTGGATTGCAGACTTCTTGGAGTTACGTGCAGCCAATTCCTGCCCGCTCCCTGAAACTTCACGATATTGTTCAAATTCGAATCGAGGAGGTTTCCACATCGCTGGCAACTGGTAATGCAACCTCGCGAAAGACGACTAGTTACGATGCGTCCATCAAGGATTGGCTTCGATTGGTTGGACTCGATACGATTAAGCCCGCACCGCAGTCGGATGGAGACCCTCGGATTCAAACAAATGAGACCGAAGTGTACCGGGGTGATTCAACCATTCGGACCAGTGAATCTTTTACGAGGAATATTGCAGCGGAGATCGTCGACATCAAACCGAATGGCCATATCGTATTGGACGCGACCAAAGATATAACCGAGAACGACAATAGTTGGAGATATTCGTTGACTGGCACTTGCCGTAGTCAAGACATTGGACCAGACAACGTTGTGTTGAGTCGCAATTTGATCCACTCCAAAATCGATAAACAAGATTTAGGACATGTTCGCGACGGATATTCGCGCGGTTGGCTCACGAAATTTCTTGCACGCGTGAAACCCTTTTGATGGCGCGGCGTACACGTCGTCCACTTTCTAGTTAAGATATGCGTCCGGTAGCATGGCCCCCTGGGCCGTGTGACACTCGGGCATAGCTCAAGCTACGGCATCACCATTCCTGCCGGTCGCCTTAGAATCTGGTTTCCTCGACTTAAACACGACAGCACCTCTGATGATTTACGAAGCTAACCCGCTGGCGATTGCCGTTTTTTCCGTCTTGGTCCTCGGGGTATTAGCCTTCAGCTTCTATCTCGGGGCCAGAGCCAAATCGAGCCAAGGGTACTTCGCTGCGGGTGGTTCCATCCCCTGGTTTGTGAACGGAATCGCCTTTGCTGGCGACTACCTTTCAGCTGCATCCTTCTTGGGTATTTGCGGGATGATTGGGTTTTTCGGTTTCGATGGTTTTTTGTATTCCATTGGATATTTGGCCGGTTGGATCGTTGCGTTGTTGGTCATCGCGGAACCACTAAAACGACTAGGCCGCTATACATTTGCTGACGCACTAGATAGCAAGTTTCAATCGCGTGGCATCAAGGCTGCTGCGGGACTGAGCACTTTGGTGGTAAGTCTTTTTTACTTGATCCCGCAGATGGTTGGGGCAGGTGCACTTGTTAAGCCGCTATTGGGACTTGAGTATTGGCATGGAGTAGTCATCGTTGGTGCGGTTGTTGTATTCATTGTTGTCACTGCCGGTATGGTAAGCACGACTTATGTCCAATTCCTCAAAGGAGGTTTGCTGGTGGTCTTCTCATTGCTGTTGACGATACTCATCCTAAATCGCGGCTTGAGCATCAGTCCGGCAAACGAATTAGGTAAAACTCAAGTCATTGAAACGAGGGATGGAAAGCGTTTTGTCAATGGTGTCATAATTGGATTTGGTCCCGATCAAACCAACGTAGAAGCGGTAGGGAAAATAGTTGAGTTGCCAGATGGAATGACAAGCACTGGACCGCTTGGCCCGATCGCCTTTATCAGTACGATCGCGAAGTCAAAAATCGAGATCACGACTGCGCAGAAGGGGGAGAATGGCAAGGTGACGATTGTTCCCAGGATCGTTGAGGGAAAGGAGATGTTGTCCCCAGGGAACCTACCCGCATTCAAAGGGATACGGTCCGATAGCTGGATTGCCAAGCTCGATTTCATTTCCTTGATGTTGGCATTATTTGCTGGCACAGCCTCATTGCCGCATATCCTCATCCGATACTATACGGTGAAAGATCAAGCGTCAGCTAGGAAGAGCACGATTGTGGGCATTGCATCGATCGGATTCTTTTACATATTGACGTTGTACATTGGACTGGGGGCGATGGTCAGTGGCAAGTTGGATCCAACCGATAGCAACATGGCTGCACCACTGCTCGCCAAGAGTTTTAGCAACTTGCTCTTTGCCGCGGTTTCAGCCATCGCGTTCACAACGGTTCTTGGCACAGTCAGCGGATTGATCATTGCGGCTGGAGGAAGCGTCGCGCACGATATAGTCAGCGGTTTCCTTGGCTGGAAATTATCGGACCACCAAACAATTCGGGTGGCCAAGGGAGCATCGATCGTAATAGGTGTGTTGGCTATTTTGTTGGGTCTGAGGTTCGAAGGGATGAATGTTAGCTATCTTGTGGGCTGGGCGTTTGCGATAGCAGCTTCTGCCAATTTACCTGCGCTGTTGATGCTGTTGTTTTGGAAGGATACCACTAGGCAAGGGATCATCGCCGGAGTCTTAGTGGGATTGATCTCCTCCCTGCTCTGGGTGTTTGTCACGCCCGATATGTTCAAAAATATCTACAACATCGCGGATGGTAAGGGCGCTTGGGTACCCATGAATCAGCCAGGAATCGTCACCATCCCGTTGAGTTTTTTAGCCATCTTCGTTACATCCAAGTTCACCCGTGTTTAGCACCGCCTGAGCCAGAAGGCTACGTATGCATTTTGCCCGAGTGGCCGCAAGTGACCTCGCAATGTACTTCCATCGCCTACGGCTCGCGGATTAAACGATGCGGTTGATGTGTCCGGTGCTCTTTAGTTTTCCCAGGCCGCCATCGACTCCAATCGTCTGTCCTGTTACCCAGGACTGTTCGGGGGACGCAAGCCACAGGATTGCTCGAGCAATGTCTTCAGGTTGGCCAAAACGACCAAGAGGATGCATGGACAGCGACATTTCTGCAGCTCGCGGATTCCCCCAGATCTTTTCAGTGAGTGATGTCTGCACGAGCCCGGGTGCGACTGCGTTAACCCGTATCTTCTTGGCAGCGTAAGTCATCGCTGCCGATCGGACCATGCCTTCCACACCGGCTTTGCACGTTGCAATGGCTTCGTGGTTTGATAGGCCTATGGAGGCTGCAGCCGAACTCATCAGTACCACAGAACCTCCGCCGGCGAACATTCGAGGGACACAGGATTTCAACATGCCAGCAGCAGAAGTCAAGTTGGCGCCGATAGTGGCGTCCCATTCTGCTCGGCTTGTCAAGTGCATGGGTTTCAGTAACACCGAACCCGCAAGATTAATTGCTGCGTTGATCCCGCCCAACAATCCTTCGGCGCTCGACACTACTCCGTCCAGTTGTGTCCAATCGGTCCCGTCCGCAACTGCATATCCCCATCCGAAAGCTCGCGATAGCTCGTTGAGTTTGTCCTCTGAGCGACCTATCAAGAAAGCCTCCCCTCCTAGCTCTGCAAGTTGTTTGCATACCGCTTGGCCTATGCCGCCCGTTGCGCCAACAATTACGGCCCTAATCCTGTTCATTTCTTCGCTCATCGGAATTACCACAGTGCGGTGGAAGGTTTATTGATTTTGGGCGTCGATCTAAAGGCGGGCCGATTTAAATCGTAGCGGAAGCTGTCGAAGCTTTCGTGAATGCTGGACGCCAACGAAATGCTTGACGCATTCCGCTACTAGGGAACGCCAGCGAAAGTGTTTCGCGGCCGAGCTTAAGATCGACGCGTGGTTTTGCACTTTAGATGCTCGTCAAGTCCAACAAGGTGAACGGCCCACGTTTTTTGCATGCATGGGGCGTTTTAAAGCTTAACAACCTCCTAGCCGGTGGGACTCAACGTCTCAACGATAACGTAAGTTTGTCAAGCGATTTTTTTAAACATTTGAATCTGGTTGGTTGACGCGCCCGTATAGTCAACCAACGAGTCGCGACCGTATGAAAAAGGCCTTTAGATTGACTTTAGGTTTCACCCAAATCCCCCTCACGGAAAATACAAAGCATGAAGACAAAGTTTTTTAGCTTGGCTGTTGCAGCCTTCACCAGTTTCGGTTCGTTTGCCTTCGCGGCTGACAAAGACATCGTCGACACCGCAGTCGGTGCTGGTTCATTCAAAACGTTGGCAGCCGCGCTCGGAGCCGCTGATCTAGTTGGAGCTCTTAAAGGTCCAGGTCCTTTTACGGTATTCGCTCCTACTGATGAGGCGTTCGCGAAGTTGCCTGCAGGCACAGTCGAAGGCTTGTTGAAGCCGGAGAATAAGGCAAAGCTTGCGGCCATTCTGACCTACCACGTCGTAAGCGGCAAGGTCATGGCAGCTGACGTCGTAAAGGTCAAAGGAGCTGCGACTCTCAATGGGCAACGAGTTGATGTCAAGGTAGACGGCAAGACGGTAAACATTGATGGAGCCAAAGTGGTTACCCCAGACATCGCTTGCTCGAACGGCGTGATCCATGTTATTGATTCGGTGATCATGCCAGCATCGGACAATATCCCAGCAGTCGCAGACAAAGCTGGTAAGTTCAAAACGTTGTTGGCAGCAGTCAAAGCCGCAGGTCTGGTTGAGACACTTAGCGGTCCTGGACCCTTTACGGTCTTTGCGCCAACCGATGAAGCGTTTGCGAAGATTCCTGCCGCTACATTGGCTGATCTCCTAAAGCCTGAGAACAAAGCTAAGCTCGCGGGCATTTTGACTTACCACGTTGTCTCCGGTCGTGTTTATTCAGAAGCAGCGGTTGATGCCAAAGCAGCGAAGACTGTCCAGGGTGCTTCAGTAGCCATCAAAGCAACGGACAAAGGTGCATTCGTAAACGATGCGAAGATCATCGCAACCGATGTTGACGCAGCAAACGGTGTCATCCACATCATCGACTCGGTAATCATGCCACCGGCAAAGTAGTCGATCAACTCGATACGTAGTTTGGATTCTGTCAGTAGCATGGCCCCCTGGGCCGTGCTTGACCCGGTCCGAGCTGCAGTAGATACAAATGATCACTCGTCTGCGTGTCCAGTATATTTAACTGACGCAGACAATAAGAATTTTGAATTTTAGAGCACGAAAGCGAATTTTGCTTTCGTGCTTTTTTTATCTGTACGGTTGAAATGAGTTTGGAGCTTAGCGAGCCTAAGGCGGTAGGCGATTTCCTGTGGCGTAACTCGGGTACGAGATCTTCCCACTTTCGGATGTTTGCAAAAAACGCGGGGCGGTTCGCCTTGTATCTTAGAAACAGAACAATCCAGCAGGACAAGCCTGCGGTATTTCTGAATGCCACCTCCTTCTTTTCGTAGCGGAACCTGTCAAAGGTTTCGAGGGAGGTGTTGCCTAATTCGGCAACCAACGAAATGCTTGACGCATTCCGCTACAACCGCTGCGCCGAGGTAGCGTTCGCCGAGAAGTGTCAAAAAAAGCCTTCCTATTTCGGCG
>JANLRK010000410.1:0-13387 GCA_031361585.1 Pirellula sp.
ACGATTCGTTCTATCGCGTTCTCGATATCAAACGTGATCGGGTGCGCTTCGACCGCACGCGGGTTCCAAAGGCAAGTGAACCAGCCGCCGGGGCGTAACAGTCGATGAAATTCTCGCAGTGCACAATCAAAATCGGTCCAGTGAAATGACGAAGCCATGGTAACCCAATCGCAACAACTGGAAGTGAGCGGAACGTTTTCGGCAGAGCCCTCAGACCATTCGATCGAAATATCGCCGTTCGACGCCATACCCGCAGTCCGCATGGATGCATTGGGTTCGACCGCATGACATCGGACGCCCCTAGACGCGATCATTCGCGTCCAGATCCCTGTACCGGCGCCAACGTCCACTGCGTTTATTTCAGAGGGCTTCGACGAAATCAATCCAAGCAACGCAGAAAGGATATCTTCGTTATAGCCCACTCGATACTTGCTGTACTGTTCTGCGAGAACCGTAAAATCACCCGCGATCATTTGTGTGAACCTTTATTAGAGAATTGAAAATCGATCGATTGCATGTCGAATCATGCGGCCTTACATATTGAAGATTCAGTACGAGTTTGGTCTTCAGACATCACGTATTCGCCTGGAATGTAAACTGCCGGAATGGCAATCCAGTCCGCTTGAACTTGTTTTATTTCCAGCATTTCCTTGCGAAATTGCCATTTGTTTGTCGCGAATTTGGCCAATGATTTTGCTATGCACTTATACTTGCGAACCAGCGAGAATCGTGGAATTTGGTTTAGCTCAAGACGAAGATCCTCCCAATGACTTCGTCGGTCCAGCTTCGAAGGCAAAAGCATCAGCAATGATCGGAACCTCTTGAGAAATCTCCTGATGCGATGGTCACGGTTTGAAGATTCATATCCCCAATTCTCGAAGGCTTCCTCGCAGAATGTCTTCATTCGGAGTGAATCGATGATTCCAAGATACTTCAATTCCATCTTGGATTCGTCAAACTGGCGGGTGCCTGTTACCAGCACATCGATAGGTGCGATTTCGCCTGCTTTGATCCTATGCGTACAGCCACCTTTTACTCCCCAATACGGTTCGCCGTCAAACGTACTTTTGAGTAGACAGTCATTCCATCGAATATTCAGCCATGATGCCAGCGAACGCATCACCTCCTCCGTCCGATTGTGGATATCCTCGAATCGAATGGCTCGGCATCGGTCAGCAAGATCAGCGGGCACCTTCATGAACTCCATCATTTGACGGAACCGCACCGTATGATAGAACCAAAAAGGGGGCACCTTTTCATCAACATATCCCCTGAGCTGCCAGGAGTCGTAGCCCCTGAGAGGGTGACGAACGGCACTCAGCATTCGAATGTTTGGAAATCGCTCGCGAAAGTAATCTGCCTGCCAAAAGTGTGTTTGCCAAACGATGGTTGGGTTCTGAGAATCCAATGCTTGCCCCTGCGCCATAGCATACGCGACATGGATTGCTTGCAATACAAATGAGTGGATCGTTTGCCCTGCCGGCAGTTCGCAAAACGGCGTACCCTTTGGGAAATGCGACAAATACTCTCGAAAAAACACGATAAACCGATCTCGATCGGTTCCAAAACGAAGATCGCGATTTGGCCCACGAAACATTTCCGGAAAGAAGGTTGGCCAATGTTCAAACAAATACGGGAATGATTCGCAAATAAAAGTCAGTAATCGCTCGGGACAAGAGCCGTGGTTGCTCGCAAGAAACTCATCCATTTGCGAGCTGTACATCCAAAAGTAAGCATTGCACGAAAGCACATCTGGATGCGAATCCAACAGCGAGTGCAACAAAATGGACCCACTTCTACCCCAGTAAACAATCCCAACTGTTTGAACAGGCTGAAGGTATTTCGCTGGAATAGCCATCTAGTGTCTCGTTCGCCTGCTCGTTCCGAAAGTCATAAGGGAAACACTATCGATTCATAGACGACTAAGTCAATATCGCTTTCAGTAGCATGGCCCCCTGGGCCGTGTGACACTCGAACCAGGGGACCAAGCGACGTTTACGAAACTCCTTCCGCTCGCTCTGAACGACGCATAGAAGATCTACGTCACCGGTCCAACTCAAGCTTGACGTTCAAGACGTCGTTTGCTATTCAATCCACAGTCATGGGCCAAACTCCCATCGATGGTTCACTACTGCCGGAGCGAGCACGGATAGCCTAGGATTGACGAACCAATGAAAAATCCGCCAGAACTGCATTTGCAAGCAAACCGAAACCAGCCGAGGCGGCTGTTCGTGGACGCATCGCATACCATCGCATCTGGAAAGAACTCTGGCATCGAAAGGGTCGTTCGGAATATTCTTGCCGAATGTGGTCGTTGGTGTGAAGGCGAAGGGTTGCCAAAGCCTCAGTTGGTCACCCATCACTCAAATCAGTTTGTAACCGTCGACGGCAAGCTGTCGAACAGATTCTCCAAATTGGCAGCTATCGAATCGAATGTTCGCCGCGTGCTCCCTAAATGGTATACCGTTTTTGCCAGTTGGATTTGCGGTCGAACGAACTCTCCTCGGGCGAAAAAGTGGCTTCTGCCACAAGCGGGACATCTTGGAATATTCAAACTACCTCATTCTGCATATGCATGTCTCGTTCGACAATCCATTCATTTGAGGACAAAGTCGATCGAGCCAAATCAGCACGACCTTTTCGTTTTGCCCGATGCTTACTGGACCAAGCGGGGTGTATGGCAAGCCGCTGCGGAAGCTCGAAGAAAAGGCGCAACGGTTGCTACTGTTATCTACGACCTCATCCCATTAACGCATCCGCAATACGTTGGCGTCAAGAGAATGGAAGGCTTTCGGACGTACCTTCACCATGCGATTGAAAACTCTGACCTCTTGGTGACGATCTCGCAAACCGTCGAAACAGAAATCAAAGAGTACATTCAAAAAAATCGTTCTGAACTATCCAGTGTTCCAACGGCTATCAGGCATTTAACACTTGGTGCCGAACTGAAACTAGTCGAGGGGGACATCCGACCGGAGGTTCGAGAGTTGTTTCCAGCTAGTGGTGTCGGCACTCCCTACTTGATGGTTGCCACTTTTGACCCCCGAAAAAACCACCGCTTCCTTTTGGATGCCTTCGATAGGCTCTGGGAGACCAGAAACGATCTTCGACTTTGCCTGATCGGGCGTGTTGGCTCGCTGTGCGAAGATGTGGTGCAGAGAATCCGCAATCACCCTGCATACGGAAAGCAACTCTTTGCCTTCCACGATATTAAGGACTCGGAGTTGCAACACTGCTACAAGACATGCCGCGGTGTTATTTTTCCGTCGATCGTAGAGGGTTTCGGATTGCCAATCGTGGAATCGCTTTGGTTTGGCAAAAAGACCTTCGCAAGCGATACACCAATCCATCGCGAAGTAGGCAAGTCAGATTGCGTCTATTTTGACTTGAACGACCCGTCCACTCTTGTGGCTGAAATCAAAAAATGGGAGTTGGTCGCGGATCATTCTGCTGGCCAACTCCCTGTCCGCAAGCCCACCACTTGGGACGAATGTAGCCGACTCCTCATTTCCCATTGCGTAAACGCTCAGCAATCTCTGAAAAGCCGAGCAGCTTAATCCAGCGAAGACGTTGTCAGTGAATTCCAATTCAGCTTGAGCAAAGTCCATCTTTTTTTGGGCTTTCGGATCAAAATCTAGTCGTTGCTAGCTTTTTTAGCTAAAATTTGGAATTCCATTTCCAATGCGACAACTCATTGGTTCTCACCAAAATCTTCCTTCCTTATCCCGGCCAAACGTCATGGCATCTATCCCTTGGTCCGTCGCAGAAGACTCACTCGATGTGAATTTCTCGGTACCACAATTGCTCCGTCTTCGCTGCACCCGCGATTGCTTTGCCGATGACTGGGATCAAGTTCTGCCACTGCTTAAGACGGATTCCGCAAGAGCTCGTGTCCAAATTTGGATCGATCGTAGCGTAGTCCGAAGCGACGGTACGGTTCTGCGAAAATTGTCACAACGGATTTCCGAATCCGACGAGGCCATTGAACTTGTCGCTCCAATTGCTTTGGTCGATGGCGGTGAGCAGATCAAAAACGATCCCGATGCAATCGAGAATATTTTCCGCGCCATTGATCGCGATGGGCTGGATCGCCGAAGCTATGTCCTCGTCATCGGCGGTGGCGCTGTACTCGATGCCGTCGGATACGCCGCCGCAATTGCGCACCGCGGTATTCGTCTCATACGATTTCCAACTACGACTCTCGGGCAAGCGGACTCAGGTGTGGGAGTCAAGAACGCGATTAACGCCTACGGGAAGAAAAACTGGAAAGGTACTTTTTCAGTACCATGGGCTGTAGTCAATGATCAGACTCTCATCGCCAACCTACCCGATCGCGATTTTCGTGCGGGATTCTCGGAAGCGGTCAAAGTATCACTGCTCAAGAGTCCATCTGCCTTCCGATTCCTTTGCGATCATGCCAAAGCGATCGCAAATCGCGACTGGAATGCAGTCATGCCCGCTATTCGTTCCAGCGTCTTAATGCATCTTCATCATATTACGCACGGTGGCGACCCTTTTGAAATGCAAGAAGCCAGGCCCCTCGACTTTGGGCACTGGTCGGCGCACAAACTAGAGCATCTGACCAACTTCCGATTGCGTCATGGAGAGGCTGTTTCGATTGGAGTTGCCCTCGATACGGTATACTCCCATTTGGTTCACGGTTTGGATTATTCGGATGTTCAACGAACTCTCAAAGTGCTGAGCGACCTGGGACTGCCTCTTTTCGACAATGAGCTGGCAGAACAAGCTATTTTTGATGGCTTGGAGGAGTTTCGCCAGCATCTTGGTGGTAGACTGACAGTCACGATGCTTAAGGCCGTGGGCCAGAGCATCAATGTTCATGAAATCGATCAGGCAGCCATGCGCAAAGCGATCGAAATCGTTCGCAAGCAGAGTTTGGTATTGACCCAATGATGGATATAGCCACGAGTGAAGTTGTGCAAAGTGCTCGTTGCACCGGTCTCTATTTAGTTCGCGTTGGATACCAACAAGAAGTGATCCCAGTCCTAGCGGGAACTATTTCTCTGACCCGCGGCGATCAAATCATTTGTCGAACACCGCGAGGAATCGAAATGGGGCAGGTGCTGACCGCAACCGATCCGGAATACATCGAGACCAGTACCACCAGTAGGTTTATCCGCAAATCTCGGCCAGAAGATGATCTGCTTTGGAAACAATTGACAAGCTTGAGCGTCGAAGCAAGCATCGCCTGCCAAACTTTCTTGACGGCTCAATTCTTGCCGGACGTACTGCTCGAGGTCGAGCCGCTTATCGACGGACGAACTCTCTATTTTCATTTTTTAGGCACGCCTTCTTTGAAAACAGAACAGCATGTTCAGGAGCTTTCTGAAATCTACCAAAATAGCGTCGCTTCCTCTCGTTTCGCTGCATTGCTAGAGCACGGTTGCGGCCCTGGCTGTGGGACCAAGGAAAAATCCGGTTGCGGCACCGGCGGTGGCTGCGCGGTTTGTGCGATTGCAGGCGGTTGCACTTCTAAGAAATAATGTTCTACAACCTCCGAGGTTTGACATGGCGGAAGCCTTGTTATACCCCACATCTTTTTCTACTACTCCCACGAGCTTGTCTCGTGACTCTTACTACTTTTCTGCATCTTAACTAAACCAAATTTTTGAATGACCCATCTAAACATTTCATCATCCAACAATCGATCTTGGATCGCCAAACGCACCTTGGCATTCGACTCAAGCGGAATTAGACGCGTCTTCGAATTGGCCGCCTCCCTGAAAAATCCAGTCAACCTGTCAATCGGTCAACCTGACTTCGATGTTCCAGCCCCAATCAAGAAGGCCTGTGTCGACGCGATCGAGCAAGGCAAGAATGCATACGCTCCGACGCAAGGCGTCGGGCCCCTGCGGGATAGACTTCAGTCCGAAATCGATCGCAAGTATCAACATCCGGACCGAAAAATCTTTGTGAGTTCTGGTACAAGCGGTGGTCTGGTTCTTTCAATGCTCTCCATGGTCGATCCTGGCGATGAAGTCATCGTGTTTGACCCCTACTTTGTTATGTATGTGCCTCTCATTCAGCTTGTTGGCGGACTGCCGGTACTCATCGATACGTATCCTGATTTTCGAATCGACCTCGATAAAGTCCGCGATGCGATTACTCCCAAAACCAAGTTGGTACTCTTCAATAGCCCTGGCAATCCAACAGGCGTCACGGCGACTCTAGAAGAGATGGCGGGGTTAGCCAAGTTGTGTGCCGAAAAAAACATCGCCTTAATTTCGGATGAGATCTACAGCGGTTTTCACTTCTCTGGCCCCATGCGATCCCCTGCCGAATTCAATCCTAACACCATTGTCATTGACGGCTTTTCAAAAAGTCATGCGATGACTGGTTGGCGATTAGGTTATGTCCATGGTCCTAACGAAGTGATCCAGACCATGATCAAACTGCAGCAGTACTCTTTCGTATGTGCCCCAACGCCTATGCAGTGGGGGGCACTCGCGGCTATGGACCATGATATGAGTCAGTACTATCGCGACTATGCAAAAAAAAGGGACAGAATGGTCGCCGGTCTAAGGGGCTACTATGAATTTATCGAACCCGGCGGTGCGTTTTATATATTTCCAAGGGTACCATCCGGGACCGCCACCGAGTTTGTTCGCCGAGCGGTCGAGCACGAGCTTCTGATTATTCCTGGCAACATTTTCTCTACTCGCGACACGCATTTTCGCATTTCTTTTGCAGCACCAGATGCAACCTTGGATCGCGGTATCGAGATCCTAAGAATGCTAGCCAAGTAGTGGTCACTCGACAACCGCTCCAAACTACCATTCAGAGCGCTTCTTCACTTTCGCAGTTCGCAGATGATTACAATAGGGGAGTACTGAAATGCAGGTATTGAATAGGTTGCTGCCGACATGATTCATCTAAGACCCTATGCTCCAATGTGTTCGATGATATTTTTTTCGTGCTGGTGGTGTGTCCACCAAACACATGGAGATGACACTTCGAAAGCCGACAAACCGGTCAAACCAAACGGAGTCATTGCCGATCCTTTGGTTGTGGGTGGCGAATCGGGTTCCGTAATTAAAGTCGCCAATCTTGTTTACGCCGGCACCAAAACGAGCGAATGTTTTTCCGATCATTTCCTTCGAAGAGCCGAGGAGTCGTCCTCCATTAGCACGAGCCGCCGACTACATTCAGTAAAGCTTAGCAGCGAAGAGATATACAATTTCCCGATGCTCATCATGAACGGCGAAGGGGAGTTCACGTTGCTCGCGCAAGAAAGAGACAATCTGAGACGATTCATACAACGTGGTGGCTTCTTACTCGCCTCCGCAGGCTGCTCCTCCAAAGAGTGGAACCAGTCCTTTCGCCGCGAAATGGCGACGGTCTTTCCCGAACAAACGCTGAAGACCATCGGAATGGAACATCTTGTATTCCATACCGTTTACGATATTGGCGGACTAAATGCAAAGCATGGTACGCCACAGCAACTCGAAGGCTTGCATTTCGGGACCCGTCTAGGCGTCTTGTATTCGCAAGATGGTCTGAATGACACTTCGAATACGCAGGGTTGCTGCTGTTGCGGGGGGAATGAAATCACCAATGCCGAACAAATAAATGTCAACGTAGTAATCTACAGCCTCCTCCAATGACATCGTATTAGCAATGACTGCAGAACGAACCACTTGGTGTTGGCTCTTGGCGGGGATGTGCATGTTGGGTTGCAGTCGCTCGACCTCGTCCAATATATCTCTCGTTGTTAGCGGCGACACCGCTGGCTGGATCACACCCTGCGGCTGCACCGCAAACCAAGCCGGAGGTCTCGAACGAAGAGCTTCACTTTTGAAGACTCTCGGCCCAAACGAAAACGTCGTATATCTGGACGCCGGAGGATCGGCTGCCGGCAAATCCGAGTACCAGCAAGTTAAGCTGAAATCAATTCTTCTCGGCGACCGGCTTATGGGGCTTGAAGTGCACAACATCGGTGCCCCAGAAACGCAACTAACGCCCGATACTCTCTTTCGAATCGGCCAGGAGGCGAATACAAAATGGGTATCCGCCAACATTCAACCAAGCCAGGCACCGGATTCGATCCAATCGTCAATCCTCTCACATCGAGTTGTCGTTCGACATGGCGTTCGCATTCTTGTTACAGGCGTTGTTGATTCCGGCCTAGTGAAAAACCCTCTTTGGAAAGTTCGAGAGGCATCCTCAAGCGTGCTCGCCATACTTCAGAGGGAGAAAGCCGACATCACGCTGGTCTTAGCCTACATGGACGAGCCGGGCCTGCGTTTGTTGGCGGAGTCGTTGCCAGAGGTGGACTTTATTGTCGGCGGACCGACCGGTCAGATGTTGGTTCCATCTAAAGTTGGGCCAGTCGAAATAATGTCAGCAACGAACAAAGGGAAATTCCTAGCAAGGATCGAACTGAAGACATCCGGCAAGGTTTGGAAGCCGGTGAATCGCGGTGCGATCGAAGTAGCAAGTTCTTTACCTAGAGATCCGCACCAGTCAAAGAATCTTGACGAATACCTGGCTATATTGGCCGATCGGGATTTTCCAGCAGATGAATCCGGGCTCGTGACAATCCAATCACCCAATTCACTTCAACATGGCTACAAAATCGCCGGCTCTCATGCCTGCCTGCAATGTCATAAGCAAGACGATCAAACTTGGCATGCTACCAAGCATTCGCATGCATGGCAGACTTTGGTCGACAAACGTTCGCACGTCGACCCTTCGTGTCAACAATGTCACACGACAGGATACGGGATGGCAGGTGGATTTGTACAAATTGCCAAGTCATCGCTTCTTTGCAACGTCGGATGCGAAAGCTGTCACGGTCCATCTCAATCGCATGTGCTCGACCCGAAGACAAAAACAACGTATCTATCGCGAGAACAATGTATTCGTTGCCATGATCATGAGAATAGCCCAGACTTTGACCACGCGAAATACTGGGCCAAAATTGCGCATGGTCCCCACGTTTCGCAATAGGTTTGGTGTGCTAAATAGGTACAAAACCAACGCAACCAATTTCTGTGTCAATACCGACTTTTTACAGCCCAGGCTAAGGCTCAAACCAGTTGGCGAAACGACTGAACCGTTCCAGCTAAAACTTCGATGACCTCGAGTCGTTCGTTTTGAATGAGCAATGCACCAGACGTATTGATGCCTAAGCATCGACCTTGAGAAACACCCGCGGGATGATTGACTACACTCCATTGTCCGTCCAGTAGACTTCTTTCTGCCCAATGATCCAATATCCATTGTGGGTTCTCATGCTGACGTTGATCGAATGCAAGCCATTGATGAAGGAACTGCACCAAAACATTCTCGGTACTGGCACTCTCAGACACTTTCTTGTTGGCCCATTCATGCAAACTCGTGGCTCGAGTTTGAACGTCGGCTGGAGCTTCGTGGAAATCAACTCGGCAATTGATCCCGATACCGATCACAGCGACCGCCGACGCTGGAGAGGGTTTTGGAATGACTTCGATCAGCACACCGGCAACTTTACGCCCATCGATATAAACGTCGTTGGGCCACTTAACCATCGGTCTACTCGAAGAAAACAGTTCCAAACACTCCGCGATTGCAAAGCCAACCCGCAACGGTAACAAAGCAGGACTGACGGAGGAATCGCAATGGCCGATCGGAATGGCCATCGAGAACATCAAGCACCCAGCCGGAGACCACCACTGATTGCTGCCGCGACCGACGCCAGCAATTTGTCGGTCAGTAACCAACAGGGCAGGTAGCTCGACGGATTGCTGCCGAACCATTTGAACCAGTTGTTTGTTTGTCGAATCGATAGACTCGATCCAATCGACCGACTTGAAATAGCCTAGTCCCTCGATCTCGTCTAACGCATTCCGTCGATACAAACGAGAGAGGGAGTTCATCGCTACATACATGCCTTCAATGCGGCGATTGCAGGAGCATAATTGGGTTCCTGTGTCACTTCAGGAACGATTTCACCATAGACGACTTTCCCGCTCGCGTCCAAAACATATACTGCGCGTGTCAGCAACTTCAGTTCATCGATCATCAGACCATAGCTCATTCCGAAACTTCCATTCTGATAGTCGCTGCCGACTTTCATCGCCTTGATGTCTTCTGCTCCACAAAAACGATTCATAGCGAATGGCAAATCACGGCTCACCGTCAAAGCGTTGATCTTGTCCCCCATTGCACCCAACTCAACGTTAAACTTTTTTGTCTGGATTTGGCAAACGCCGGTATCGAGCGACGGCACGACGCTGAGGATGGTCGGCTTGCCCTTGAGGTCAGCCAAGGTAATCTTTTTGAGCCCCCCCTCGAAAAAGTGCACCGTGAAATCAGGTGCGGGGCTACCAACGGCAAGCTCCGTGCCAAGAAGAGTCATCGGTGTTCCCTTGAACGTTATTGCTCCGGCGCGTGCCATCGTAAAATCCTTGTAGTCTGTAGTGCTAGAAACTCTCTAAACGAGCACGAAAAGTAAGGTTTATTGGCCGCTTCGTCAATCCTTGAACCGAATTCGGAATACCGAAGCAATTGTTTCTCGGCAAAATTACGGATTTTAGGTCGAGCGACGACCCGAGACCGCCGGCCGCTGCCCAGGTTAAACTATTTTGGGAACCAATAGTGGTCCTCTGCATCTAACGCCTCTTGCATGGATCAATCAAGGGTTATTGCACCATAAAGAATCTACCAAATCATATGACCGCGTTGACCGCCCTTGTCTCGTCGTCCACCCTCACCGTTCTCAGAGCAAAAATCATCGGTGGGTTAAGCAAGCCGATTTGATTTGCAAGAATTGGTCAACTGAAACCGCTTAGACTTGAAAAGAGACGGGTTCAAAGATGACCGATTTGGCTGCATAGCCCGCTTGGTGGATCGTTTGAAGAGCGGATCGAATCGCTTCTTCCGTCGAGCTTGCTTCACGATCAAAAGCGATGGTGACAATTCCATCACGACTTGAAGCAAGACAGTCATCCCTACCGGCGGATGCATTAGCCGCCATTAACTGGTCAACTCTATTTGCCGCATTGCCGAAAACTGTTGCAGTGGCGACTGCTCTGGAAGAATATCCGCAGGCTTTGTATTGACCTACTAGAATCCGCGTGCGTAGCCAAGTCTATTTCGACTAATTCGAAGGCATTCCCATCTTGATCATCACCACCAAACACAAGCAAACCAAGTGACGTGAAAATGCGTACAATGAGCATTGACATCGGATCCTGTCCCTGACGAAAATCGGATCGATGCCAATCTTACCAGCCTGACAACATACCTATGCCTGAAACGATTGAGTTCCTAAGCCCCCGACTTGTGGGGAGTCGGTTTGATCAGCACTCTATTCCGCTGGAGGTGCTTAAGGATCTGTCTGCGCTGGAAGAACTGATTGTTGAAGTTGCAAAATGGCACTATTTGCGAGCGAACAAAGATAGAAAACGCATACCGAAGGGCTTTGTTGATCAGGTTTCGCTAAAAGTCACAGGAATCAATGAGGGTAGTGCAATACCTTTGATTGCTTTAACGATCGCGTCAGCGGTTTGCGATACTCTGTTCCCAATTGATCAACGCGAATACTTCGAGAAAGCACGGGACTCCGTAATAGCAGCTGTCGACGCTGCCGAACACAATCTTCCAGTCAACGAGTTTTTGACAGACAGTCACCTCGCGTATTTTGATCGGATTGGTCGTAGCCTAAGGGAAGGCGAGTCGCTTGAACTAAACGCTGCAAATCGCGAACGGCCCGCGAGGCTAAATCGTTTCACTCGTAAGTATCTAACTTTGGCGGCTGCATCTGCAGAAGGATACACGGACGAAGTTAGCCTTCGAGGGATTGTCACCGAGGCGAGTGTACGGAAAAACAGCTTCGAACTTCAAGTGCCTGGGCTAGTAATTCGAGGTCCCATTTCCCCGGAGCACATGGAAACTATTCTTGATGCATTGAAGAAAGGTACAGCTGGAGTCGGCGTTTCAGTCCAAGGCATCGGACGATTCAACCGCAAGGGCCAGCTCAGTTCTTTAGAATCTTTAGAACATGTCAGCATGCTCGACCCGATGGATGTTGGTGCACGGCTGGACGAATTTCGGTCGTTGCGCAAAGGATGGTTCGAAGGCAGAGGCGTCGCCCCATCAGCCTCCGAACTCGATTGGCTCACCGACGCGTTCGACGCCAACTATTCAGTCGCTCTACCATCACCTTATCTGTTTCCAACTGCCGACGGGGGTGTTCTCGCGGAATGGACGGCGGGCCCATGGGAGATTTCTCTCGACATCGAGCTTCCGGGCCGCAAAGCCTATTGGCACGCTCTGAACGTGCAGACGGATGTCGACAACGACCGAGAATTGGATCTAAGGCAAGCTTCCGATTGGAAATGGCTATCAGGTGAGTTAGCAAAATTGCTTGGAGTTGATATCTAGTGAATAGCCAAACACTACTTCTTCGACAAATCCATCCGTCGTTTGTCCAGCAAGGCCGTGTAACCTCTCAAGCATTCCGTTCAACACCCAAGGACGAGATGAAGCTATCGGTTTACGATGGGGACCAAATGACACCCGAAGAAGCTTTCGAGCATTTTACCTCAGTACTTCAACAGCAGTCAGTTGGAGAACTTGCTGTAACTGTTTCTGAATGTGAGAGTCTCGATCTGAAAGTCGATGCAGACCCGGAACCCTTCCCAGAACATGCGATTATTGACTTCACTGGCCTAGGTCGTAAAGACGTGGAGTCAAAAGGCAAGAAACTGAAATCAATTGCTGACGCAAGGGGTTGGCTCCTGCAAGCGTAAAAAAGTGTTCCCGTTTGTCCGAATGATACCACACTTTTCACGTTCCGCTGATGATTTGATTGATTCCCGTTTGCTATCATCGAGAACTCAACGGCTATCGCGCACAGCGACTGAACAACTAAACCTCCCCGCCCACCCTTTTGAACTTCTCGACGAACGCGGCGATCTTCTGAAAGACGCTTTGCTTCTTCGTCAGATATTGCGGATTGAGCGGGCTCATCTTCGGAAGAATAGGGTTGAGTTCGGTTCCGTCTTTGTTATTTACTAGTCTACGGAGTCAGTGATCCGAATTGGTGTGAAAAAGGAAAAGGGGTCAGGTCTCTTTATCGCGAGTAACATGCAACTGCACCGAAGTAGATGACTTAATTGAAGAAGGAAAAAAGGGGCGGATGGGAAAAAGCTGTCGCAGTTCAATTCGCGTCGATTGAGTGTCTTTAGTTCATGCCGTCGCGCTGAACAGGCGGCGAAAGTGACGCATCCAACGAATAGGTAACGACGGTCGCCGCCGCATCGCAGCTTCTATTGCGAACATTGCCCGCTTCAAAACGCACTCTTGGCCGCTGGTCTGTCATTAGCGTAAAGAAGTGAAGTACGCTGACATGGACGTCAGCGATTGACTGGCGGGATGGCAT
>JANLRK010000417.1:0-5267 GCA_031361585.1 Pirellula sp.
GTCGGCGCATTGATCTCGTTGATCACCAATAACACATCGAGGGGCGTAACCGTCTGCGCTTCATCGCCTTTGACATTCAGGGGTTGGAGGACATTGCTCCAATCGGAGGCCAAAAGATGCCGTGCTTCCAGTGTTTCCCAACACAAGGCGCGCATTTTTCGAGGCTGTACCGAGTCATTCCAAAACAACCGACGAAGCGAGCATGAGGACATGTTTCGCTTGTTTCTCCTAGACATTATGTACCCTATCGCAGTGGGATGACGTGGTGAGTGGCCCGTGCCCTCACGATTTACGGATGTTGCGACATCCTGCAGAAATGAACTGCCAACGCACTCTAATCTATCTGACATCCAAGTGCGCAGATTTTGGTTTCCTGTCAGATTTCTATGGGATTTTGAAAATTACCTTGTGTCGACCAGAAGCCGACTTTCCATTGGACATGCTCGTCGATTTGCTTTTTTCGTGGGGCGAAACCAAATGCAAGATGGTCGTATAAAGGATGAGTTAGAAGCGTTGGAATTACTTCCAGCCCGTGTTCAATAGAACTACAATAGTCAGAAAGCCTTTACCGTTGTCGCTGGGTTCCGCCGGAATGACCGAAGATACACCTATCAGTTTGCTCCAGCGACTGAGTCGACAGCCCAATGATGAAGATTGGCGTCGCCTTATCAATATCTACTCCCCTTTGATCAATCGATGGCTATGCGGTTTTGGCATCAGCCAATCTGACGCGGATGATCTGATCCAAGATGTTTTCCAGGCATTGCTAAAGGAAATTGCAGTTTTTCGGCACAACGGGAATCCAGGTGCGTTTCGGCGCTGGCTACGCACCACCATGGTGTTTCGATTGAAGGGATTTTGGCGAGACCGTCGAACCAAAGCCCAATTGCATGGAAACGATTCAGAGAAAATCTTATTGTTGATGGAGGATCCCAGTAGCGACCCAAACTTGACGTGGGATCGCGAGCATGATCACCACGTCTTGAATAAGTTATTGGAATTGGTAAAGCCTCAATTTACTCCCTCGACTTGGCTTGCATTTCACAGGCAAGTTTTGGACGGATGTAAGGCAGGCTCAGTGGCCGAGGAGTTAGGAATAAGTGTAAATGCAACATTGATTGCAAAGTCACGTGTCTTGCAGGCGCTACGTCAGGAAGCACAAGGGCTTGTGGAAGTAGAAGACCTCTAGGCTAGGCTCGCCATAGGCAACGATTTTCAATATTTTATCAACTTTGAGAAAGGATACCATGGTTTGCGCACTAAGGAAGAGTACGTTAACATCAACAAGGCGTGACGATGATCCCTACCACTGAATCAAAACAATCGGAGCGCGATCATCCGACACTCCAGCAGTTGCGTGCCTATGCAAACGGAATGGTTGATAGCGATCAAACAACCTGGATCGAAGATCATGTCTCGGCCTGCCACGCTTGCGCTCAGGATCTAGAAAATGCGCCCGAAGATGCGCTCGTTGCACTTCTTCGCGGTCACCAGCAGTCTGAAAACGGCAATTGCGAGCTCAATGAAGTTTCGGCCGAACTCCAAGTGGATACGGGACGAACTGCTGCCAGATTTGAGTTGTTGAAGCAACTGGGTCACGGAGGCATGGGAGTCGTCTACCTGGCATGGCAACCTGCGTTGCGTCGTCACATCGCGCTAAAGATGATTGCTCGTGGCGACTTAGCCAACCGCGAGGATTTTCGTCGCTTTCGCCGCGAAGCCGAAGCAGCCGCCTCGCTTCGGCATGAGAACATCGCGCAGATTTACGATGTTGGCGAGCAGGACGGAAAGCCCTACATTGCGATGGAGCTTGTGCGAGGATGTACACTCTCACAATACTTGAAACATGGCCCATTGTCGGTAGACGTTGCCGTTAGCTTGTTCATCAAGCTCGCCGATGCCGTTCAGCATGCGCACTCTCATTCGGTCATTCATCGCGATCTGAAACCCTCCAACATACTTTTGGCAGGAAGCGAACTTCCTTCCAACGATCCGCTGATTAGAATCGAATCACGAATCGATTTTCAGCCCAAGATCGTAGACTTTGGACTCGCGAAGCGAGTTGACCAAGTCGATAGCCCGACGCTCACGGGCGACCTGATCGGAACGCCCAGCTACATGTCTCCTGAGCAAGCACAAGGCAATGTCCAAGCTACCGGTGTCGGGTCCGACATCTATTCCTTAGGTGCTGTGTTCTATGAAGTGCTGGTTGGTCGACCACCGTTTCAGGGTGCTAGTCCCATCGAGACTCTTGAACTAGTGCTTTCGCAGGAGCCAGTTCGACCAACCAACCTTCGCGCTGGATTGCCTCGGGATATAGAAACGATATGTCTTAAGTGTTTGGAAAAGTCGCCAAGTCGACGGTACGCACGTGCAAGCGACTTGCTGGACGACCTGCGGCGATTTCAATCTGGTCGCCCGATTGCGGCTCGACCAACAGGTTGGGTAACCCGAACCATGAAGTGGACGAAGCGGAAACCTGCTCTAGCAGCCCTATTCGCTTCAATAGCCGTCGGAACCGCAAGTATGCTAACCATTGCCGCCTTGCACAACCGCTCCATGAGCAGAGCGTTGGAAGCCAATCGCGAGGAGAAATCGCGAGCCGATACCAACTTCAAATTTGCGATCAGATCGATCGAGCAAATGTTGGAGCGAGTTGGATTTGATCAATTATCGAATCAGCCCGAAATGGAGGAAATGAGAGCCGAACTACTGACTGACGCCGTAAACTTCTACGCTGAGCTTCTCGCGACTCAGCCCGAAACAGACATTGAATCACGTCGCATGTATTACCGTGCTTTATCAAGGCAAGGGAATATTCTGTGGATGCTCGGGAAAAATGATTCCGGGCGAAAAAGTTTGCAGTTGGCAATTGATCTTCAGACTCAGCTAAGTAAGGAGCTGCCAAAGGAACCATCGGTTCAGCATGAACTGGCTAAGAGTTACATCAGCCATGGCTTGATCGATCGAAATTCGGCAAGCTTTCGCACTGCCATCGATCTTTTGGAGGACATCCAAGCGACCTACCCTACATGTCAACTCGACCTTGCTCAAGCACTCACCAATCTCGCGACGACTACGGCATTGTCCGACGAAGCGGAGGCGCATCATTTGAGGTCTTTGGGGCTGCGGCAAAAATTGCTTCAACAAATGCCGAACGATCAGCGATTGAAGTTTGGAGTCGGGCAGTCGCAATACAATCTTGGGTTTCTCTATTTTCGAACCGGTCGATTGGACATAGCATCCGAGGCCCTTTCGGAGGCGATTAGCATATTCGAAGAACTAGTCGAGCAGCATGGTACGGTCACTGACTATCAATCATCATTGGCAGAATGCTATACGAGCTTTGCAACGCTCAGAAACCAAACGGGAGAGTTTGATATCGCCGATACACTCATGCAAAAAGGTATCAATATTCGGAGTTTGCTAGTCACAAGATTTCCTAAGATACCATCGATGCGAATGAGTCTTGCGCGAAGTTATTTGACGCAAGTCTCTTTTTTGCATCCAAAGAACCACTACGCCGAGGCGTTCAAGTTGGGGCAGAAAGCCCTCGAGATCGCAGAACAGTTGAATCGTGAAGTACCGCATCGCGATCATCAACTCTTTGTTGCAGCTAGCTTGACCATCCTGGCTACTTCGGCCAGCGGAGTTCCAGACATACTTGCAGCCAAAGTTGCGTTTGAAAAAGCCACTGGCATTTATGACATGCTCTTAAGCGAAACGCCGAACGATGTACATTGTCAAGCCGAGGCTGGCGTCAACAGTATGAACTATAGCAACATAATACGTCCCGAAGACCCGATTCGAGCGCTTGAGTACAACGATCGATCAGTAGTCTTGCTTGAAAAGCTTTGCGAGCAAGATCCGAAGCGGCAAGATTTTCGGTCCTATTTGTTTAATGCTCAGGGCGCGCGTGCTCAGACGTTGGAGGCTCTCATGCAATATCGGGAAGCGGCGACGGCTTGGGCGAAGACAATGGAAGTATCACCGGCGGAACATCGACTCGATCTTCAAATCCTCCAAGCTATAGCAATGGCACGTGGTGGTGATCATCATGCAGCCTACCTACTGGGGCGCCAACTTGTAAAGAATGACGAACTAGGAGGTGCAAACTTGTACAATGTGGCCTGCCTATTTGGAATTCTCGATCAGCAAGACAAACGAGAGTCAAGCAAGGACCCAGACGGATCTTTGTTGGATACTTCCAATTCTGACATGGCCATTGAAGTGCTAAGCCGCCCTGCTTCGATGGCGTTTCTGCGAGAAGCAAGCGGTCGCCAGCAACTGATTTCGGACCCCGACTTAGCGACGGTTCCATTGCACCCGTGTTTTCAAGAACTTTGGGATAGCCTTAAATAGTCGTCACGTGTGTCCCCACAGAGCCTTGTTCCGTTTGACCGTGCGACTACCAATAGAAGATACCGACTGCAACAAGAGTATGATTTTCCGAGCCTATGCTTCAAAAAATCCCGGGGTTTGGGGCTGGCCCCAAGGAGCACTGCGGCACAGTGTGAAAGCAACGGAAATCGCAAATTTACAATTTTTGCGATTCTGCTATTGCCATATATGAAGACCGTCGCTGACCCCTTTGAACCCTTCCTAGCGCTCGGAAAATGAACTAAACTGTTACTGAACCGCGAACCACCGGACCTAATGAAGAATAGCCCCGGATGCAGCAACAAGCTGCCTTTGATTTGGATCGAGGATAGCATCACGTAAATCGACCAGATAAAAATCGACGCCAAACAGATTTGCCCCACGCAGATCGCAGCCAATTAGACTTGCCTTCCTTACTAACTCCGGCGTCTTAAAATACAAGTCTTAAAATACAAATCATCACGATCGTCGGTGTAAAACCCAGTTCGAGTTCCGTGCGATGGATAGGGGCTACCAACGATGCCGCAACGCGTGGATCCAAAGTGAAACGTAGCGCCACTTAGATTTGCTTCGCGTAGGTCACAATTTTCCCATTCAACCTCACCCAGCCTAACACTTCCAAAAAGTATATCCACCTTGGAGCAATGCGTAACAATCGAGCTTGATTCGGTTGATTATAGAAACGCACGCGGAAGGATCGGTGGACAGCATGTAATGGATGATGTCATCTTTGACCCAGGGAGCTATGCAAAGAGTGTGCTGCGACCGAATTGTTTGTTCCGTATAAACCAAAACACAACAAGACTCGTTCACTTCATTTGCGATAGAGGATGAAGCGACTTGAATTCGAGGGTCATTCACATAAAAATGCCGCAAATAGGAAATGG
>JANLRK010000421.1:0-2111 GCA_031361585.1 Pirellula sp.
GATTAAAACCTTTGCGCTCATTATGATTCCTGTTTTGAGTTGTTTGTTAAGACTTCGAGTGGGACACGAACCGATAGCGATGTTGTGAAGCATTTTAGCCATTGATGACATTGGATTGGCTAAAATTGCTGCAGAGTCGCACCCGGCAGGTGCGACCTACGGTAGCTCCGTGACCTTGTAGGGCTAGGTCTAAACGTCTTTTAAGGATGGGATTTGGAAGCCAGGGTTGTTTGGATCTTTGAGTAGGACATTGGCCTTGTCCGCCCAATCGCCAGTATGTCTTTCCGTTTCTGGATCAAAGGTCAAAGTGGGACCAAGGACGTATTCAGCTTTGTCCTCTGGGATACCGACACCCTTGTGCATAATTTCATGAAGTCGAAGGAAGTGCTCCGAAGCATCTTTATTGTCACCGAAATTTCCGGCCTTTGCATTGAACGGAACCGTGCTCCCCAAACGGTACGAGTTGTTCATCAGGTGACCGAGCACGCAACCGTAGTGCGCGTCCATGGCGTTTCCATTAGCCATGTTGGGATCGCCAGCGCGAATCGCAGCGATGAATGCGCCAAAGTTGCCACCGGGAGTCACTTTTCCATTGGCGATCTCAAGTGGTTGGGCTTCCGTACTACCCTTGGGGAAATACTTGTAATTGATGATCTTTCCGCCATCTTCAAAATAATATTCGTTTTCGACCTGCTTCTGATAGCCATCGTATGCCACGTTGCGAACATTGAAGAAGACGTACTGTCCATTTGGGTATTCCGCCATGGCAAACATGGTGTTTGGTGTTGCACCTTGATCGTCCCATTCGAAACGCCCTCCTATTGCCATAGTGCGAACTGGATGGGTTTGATCTTTGTCTAGCGCCCAGCGAGCAATGTCCAATTGGTGCGTGCCTTGATTGTTTAGATCACCATTTCCTGATTGCCAGAACCAGTGCCAGTTGTAGTGGACGAAGTTTTCGTGGTACTGGTCAATGACAGCGGGCCCCTTCCATAGATTCCAGTCCAATTCTGCAGGTGGAACTGTAGGTTCCTTGAATCCAATCGAGCCACGTTCTTTGCAGCAGTAACCATAGGAGATCTTAAGCTTGCCAAATTCGCCAGCGTGAATCGCTTCATGCAAACCCGCTCGCTTGGCATCGCTGCGGTTTTGAGTTCCATGCTGCACCACTACGTTGTATTTCTTTTGGGCCTCCCAAGCAACTCTTCCCTCGACGACATCATGGCTCATCGGTTTTTCGACGTACACATGTTTCCCTGCCTGAGCACCCCAAATCGTCATGAGTGAATGCCAGTGGTTGGGGGTAGCGACGGAAATGGCATCCAGCGACTTATCTTCGAGGGCCTTGCGAACATCCGAAATCCCCTCGGTCGCAAACTTCCCCTCGGTCCTCTCATGAACCGCTTTCAGACGCTTTGCCAAAATATCCCTGTCCACATCAACCAAATAAGCGATCTCAACATTGGACTGACCTAACCAACCATCGATATGACTTTGGCCACGTCCATTGGTTCCGACGACACCAATGCGAACCCTATCATTGGCTCCAATGATTCGACCGGATGCCTTTGTTCCGGAAATCATGAAAGCGGCACTTCCGACGGCCGCTCCTTTTACAAATCCACGTCGACTTATTTTAGACATTTGGCGGGCTCCTCAAAAAAAGGTAGTTGTTATCCGGTGGGTCTTTTGGCTACAAGGCGTTCATGCGTTGTCACAACCAATGGCTTAGAATCACCTAACATACCCACTTAGTGGCGCAATTTCCACCGGACATGGGCCAATCTTGAGCATTCTATGTAAACGTTTAGAGATGCACCGGAATCAAGCGGGTTTGCTCGTTCGCTTCTTTCGGACTTGGTGGTTCAACCCATAGGATCGCATTTCCCTCACTTGTAAGCTGCATGAGGCGTCGCTTGAACTCCTTTACGACCTTGGCTAGTACGTCTCTCTCGGTGGCTGCTGTACAAACGAGGTCGGGGAGATTCGCGACTCGACCGACAACGTTTCCGCTTGAGTCTCGCAGAACATGGACGATGCAATTGAATACCGGGATGTTCGGTGGAACAGTGTTTAGGCTTATGGATGGCTTTGGATCGTTCATGTTGCAT
>JANLRK010000427.1:0-1931 GCA_031361585.1 Pirellula sp.
CGGCATTCAGTTTTCAGAACATACGACTCAGCGTGACTGGACCAACGAAAAACTAGTTGCGATACAAAAATTTTACGCGAGGTTTACGGACAGCGGTGGTGCAACTGCAGTCAATCTTCAGGGCCTTCAATTCGACACAAACTCCGGAGGTAGGCTCCCGTTGGAAAAGTATCTCAACGTTTCTTTGCTGGAGCGAGAGGCATTGTTAAGCAGAACCAAAACAATCGAAATGGCTGCCTTGGAACACGGGTTAAACGAGCGATATTTCCGAGTGTTATGGGATACATTAAATGAAAAGACCCCGTCTCTGGTCCTTGACATCGTCAGGACCAAATGGCGTATGGCCAAACCAAACGAATTCAACGATTTGGTAGCAACCATTTTGCAGTGGCAAAAATCGTTGTGGCGCTTCGCCACGATTGGACACATTGGCAAACGCAATGGACCATCCGCTTGGCAGGTCCCTATTCATCCACTTGCGGCAAGTCATGAAATTCGGATCAAACTACCGCAACCTAAAGATGGCAAGAATATTTCGATGTATTTATTCACATCGGATCTTGGCGATGGAAACCAAAATGACTTTGCGGTTTGGGAGAACCCGCGTTTCGTGGCACCCGGCAAACCAGATCTTCTTTTGCGCGATCTGCGGACTGCCACTGCCTTGCTATCGGCCAAAAGAAAGGAAGTTCTTTCAAAAGCAGCCGCTTGCCTTACTGCTGCTACAGAGTTTCGAATGTCAACGGAAAAAGAGGCCATCGAAACGTTAGCTCAGAAGCATTCTGTTGACCCGTCCGTGCTTGCATCCTGGTTCCAATACTTAGGGATCGGTACAGGAGCGACGCGAATTGATTCGTATTTGACTAAGAAAATGGAGCGGGCGGAAAACTACGATTTCATCCAAGGCTGGGTTGGAGCGGATGCGTTAAGCGTGATCGCAAATTCATCGGACCAATTCGTGAGAGTGCCTGGTGATATGCAGCCGCACAGTATTTGCGTCCACCCATCACCCAAGCATCGAGTTGCGGTTGGTTGGAAAAGCCCAATCACTGGAAATATTAGGCTCTCTGGTCGCGTCCAGAGAGCTCACATCGGCTGCGGAAATGGAGTCACTTGGAATCTTGAACATGTTCAAGGGAACTCTCGCCGCGTTATAGCTTCTGGCGAGGCTACCAATGCCGATGCCCAGAAGTTTGCCCCTGTGGCCGAAGTCCAAGTAATCAAAGGCGATTTCATATCGCTTTCCGTTGGCCCTCGAAACGGCGAGCATTCGTGCGATACGACCGCGATTGACTTGACGATTCTGAACAACACAACTGCATCTGTGGAATGGGATCTCGCAAAAGATGTCTCTCCCGACATCCTCGCCAGCAATCCGCATTCGGATCGGCTGGGCAATGCGAGCGTATGGCATTTTTACAGCGAACCCGATTCTTCGACCCCAAAGTCTGTGGTTCCGACCGGTTCGTTGCTCGACAAATGGCAGTCGCAAGTGGATATCGGCGAAAAAAAGAAGCTTGCCATGCAGGTGCAATCGCTTTTGGATCGCAATCCTGAATCGATTCCTGGAGACTCTCCTGATGCTGCGTTACACGCACAACTAACGTCCTTGAGTGGGCCGTTATTTTCGCATGTTCGCACTGAACTATTGGCCAGCAAGTCCCCGGCTGTCCATTCGAACGATTCCGAGTTTGGATTAGATCCATCGCTTTTTGGATCGCATCCAAATGGACACCCCCTCAACACCGCTAATATTGTTGTGCAGGCACCATCGATTTTGGAGGTAATCGTGCCAGTCGACTTAGTCGAGGGGTATGAGTTTGTAGCGACTGGCTCGCTGCATCCTGAGTCGGGCGCCGAAGGAACGGTGCAAATTCAAGTTCTCTTTGATAGGCCTTCGCAATTGCATGGGCTCGCCGCTAGTAGCTCGG
>JANLRK010000436.1:0-3332 GCA_031361585.1 Pirellula sp.
CCGCTCGATTGCGGTCATGCTTCCTAACGCGAGCGGCGGCATGTAAAGTGCCAGTAGTACGACGTGCAAGTTTTGAAGTTGCACACTACTCAGAGCCGGAGGCTCGACAGCACGTGACAACCCTTTTTTCCCAAGCCCCGATAATCGGGGCTTTTTCCAACATTGGTTGTCACGTGCTGTCGAGCCTCCGGCTCTGAGTAGTGTGCAACTTCAAAACTTGCACGTCGTACTACTGGCACTTTACATGCCGCCGCTCGCGTTAGGAAGCATGACCGCAATCGAGCGGAACTTAGCTCTTGGGTTCAGCCTTTTCGCTCTTGGATTTGGCTTCGACGCGGCACGGATCGCAAAGATCTTCGACGACCCAACGGAAGCTGGGAACGGATTTCGTTACGGTTTTCTTCATTAACTTCTTTTTGGTCAAAACAGTTGCGTTCGATTGAGGAATCCAATTCGTCCAAGTCAACGCTTTGGATTTTGAGCATACCTTTGCATCGGCTTTGTCGCTGCCCTCTTTACGGCATATAGTTTCGCAATGTTTGCAACCCTCGCAACTTGGGCCGTTCACGCAAAACGCTTCCTCTTCCACGCCCCAGCACGTAGCCGTAATCTTCTTGTCTTCTCGCACCAATCGACAGATTTTGGAGACGCGCTCGTGGCAACCGCAGTGCGCGCAGCAGCGGTCATTCGCAAACGCTTGGGAAGCAAACATGAGGTGGTAGAACAACAACGTACATAACAAGGTATAGATGGAACGCATCGTCATGATTGATGGGATCGGTTCAAGAGTGATTTTCATTTTCGCAATGCCTTACCAATTGAAGTCAAATCGACTTGCGAGGATATCGGAATTGGTTGCACCGAAGACCGCTTGCTGACTCGTAATGGGGTGAATCCAATCGAACATCATACGAACTCGATCACTCCAGTACCAATTGAAGCCGAGGGTAAAGTCGTTGTACTGTCCAGCGTTGAGTTGGTTGAGATCTAAATGAGACCACCGCGCTTTGGCTTCCCAGCCACCCCATCCACTCCCACCCGGCGTTAAAAAGAAATTGGTGTAGGGAACGTTACGCGCAAATTGTGCTCCATGTTGGCCAAACCTTTCAAAAATCCGGTTTTCGCCGGTGAGGAAGAAACTCGAATGCAGGTAAGCACCGTTCAATTGTTGGGTCGAGCCGTTGAGTTGATGAACCGACGAAATAAATGCTTCGCTTTGCATTGAAAACCTTCCCCATACGACCGCGGACTCGACATTGCCGGTCGTATAGTTGTCAGCTAGTATGACCCCGCTATCGATAATGCGAGTTCCTTCGTGAATCTGTGGCCTTGCCCGAAATCGAACGCGTTTGTCTTGATCGTGGGTGTACAAAACACCCAACCCCGTATGCACGAGGTATCGACCGTTGCTCGGTTCGTCGTAGTAGGGCAACCAAGTTAATCTGCCGCTAACTCGGCAGCCTTGATTGTCATCGATTCGTTCTTTCGTTGCTTCGCTGACGCTATCCAAAAAGAATCCGCTCGACCATGTTACGCTCTTGGCATCATTGCAGTTGTAGAGGGCGACTCCGACCTCGCGGTCCGCAGAAAATACACCCTGAGTAGGAATCGACCGTTCCATGAAAATGTTGTTGGTATCGTTAGTCACTTGTTCCAAGCTGAACGGCACAAAGAAGTTTCCGACCCGCATGCGCCCTAGAAGCGGGATCTCGTTCATCGAGAGGTAAGCGTCTTTCACTTCGGGAGACGTTACTTGTCCGGGCAAACTCTCGCCGACGGATTCAGGTTCAAGAGTCATTTGAAGTCGAAAGTCATAAACGCCATAACCAGTTCCTTCGGCAGTCAATCGTAGCCGTCGAAACTCGAAGTAGTCTTGTGTATTGGGAATCGCAGGTGCGGCATTTGCCCAATTGACGTAGTCCATCTGAACATGCCCGCCCATTTTGACGGTCCATTTCTCGGACGAGACATCTGTCCACTCTTCTTTTGATTTCTTATCTGCGTCTTTTAACTTATCAGTGCCCTTGCCCTTGCCTGAGTCCTTGCTCTTGTCCGCGTTTGTGCTTTCCGGTTTGGAATTGGAATTAAGCGTTTTCTCAAGTTCGTCGATTCGCTTTTTAAGTTGTTCGTACTCACTCGCCGTTGGACTGTTTCCATTGACCGGCCCTTGGGAATTCGAGCGGTCCAATGTTAGACCGCCTGCTGTAGAAGCCTCTTGCTGGATCGGCTGACCGTTGCCAGCGAAAGCTGCAAGATCGTATTGCGCATGCAGGGAACTAATTTGAAAAAACAGCAAGCAAAACGCAATCCACACGAATGCGAGGACTAAGTGGCTAGCCACTAAGGTTCGGCGACTTGTCCGCATCAAAGCACTGGCCTCCCTGCCGCGCATTTTTGACTACAACGCTAGCTAAGCGATTGATTGTGTCTTGCTGTCAACCTCAAGTGGACTTGTCGGTATTTTAGTTGTTTCGGATGGATTGCATGAAAACTGAAGTCCGTTCGATTCAATGCCCCGTGTCTTTTAGAAAGTAAGTTCAACTTTTTTAAAAGTATGAAAAAATTCCAACGAAAAAAGCGGCGAAACCCATATTTAGTACCGGCGAAATCGGTCCCAATCGATTTTGAGCTTGCGCATTTTGGCCCGCAATGTATGCGGATTGATCCCTAGCATTTTTGCAGCCCCACGTCCCCCTTCGATTTGCCCGCCAGTGGCTGCTAGCGCCCGTTCGATATGACGAACAATGGCGGCGTCAAGAGTATCCACCGGTCCGTCGTCTTCGGATTCCCGTACTTTGATAGGGGCTGGCGCAACCACGACGGATTCCGGGATGACTTCATAGAACGTTGGCTCGTCGGACTCGTGGCTTGAAAATGGCGGTTGGACAAATGCGTTACCTAGCGACTTGGCAACGTCGAAATGCACGCCTCCCCCCAAGATCACAGCTCGATCTATTACGGCTTGTAATTCGCGTATGTTCCCGGGCCATCGATAGTCCATCAATTGTTTGTAGTCCGTTGGTGATGCCTCAACATAGGGCAGCCCAAATCGGTGCGAAGCACGACGGGCGAAGTGTCTAGTTAGGGACGGTATGTCTTCGACCCGTTCTCGCAAACCTGGTAGCAAGATAGGAAACATGTTGACGCGATACCATAAGTCCTCACGGAACGTGCGACGATGCACCATGGCGGAGAGGTCGCGATGGGTTGCCGCTACAATTCGAACATCGACATGGATATTCTCTTGTCCACCAACGCGCTCGATCTGATGTTCTTGAAGTACACGTAACAAGCGAACTTGTGCTGCCAACGGCAACTCGCCGATCTCATCC
>JANLRK010000455.1:0-1989 GCA_031361585.1 Pirellula sp.
TAGACTTAGATGATTGGCATTGGCTCCCACCCCAAACCCAGGACTTTACCCCAAGAATCTTGTTTTCAGAGCACATGCATGTCTATCTCGACCGTACTCGCATCTAACCAAGAAACGTTGCCTTTGCGCGTGCATTACCGCGATGAAGCACATGGGCAGATCGTCCATGATTCGCTTCATACACGTGCTGGTTGGACGAAATCTTATTTATTTCAGTTTGACGGCCGCGTGGCCGGCTTCGGTTCTGTTGCCGTTGGCGGGCCATGGAAAGGCAAACCGACAGCTTTCGAATACTATCTGTTACCCACAGCGCGCGGGCGTGCGTTTGATTTTTTCGAATCCTTTGTCGCTGCTAGTGGCGCCCAGTTTTTTGAAGTGCAGACAAGTGATATCCTACTGAGCGTAATGTTGCACACTTACGGTTCGGATCTTGAAAGTGAGAAGATTGTCTTTCGTGATGAATTGACGACATCCTGGCCAGTTCCGAGTGCGATGCTGAAACGAGTAACGTCGGAAAAGAAATCCAATTGTTGTTTTCAGGAGCGCAGGCACCAGTGAGTGGACTCTCGAGTTGAATGCTAAAGCCGTGGGCAGCGGAGCCCTGCTGTTTCACTACAATTATCCGTATTGCGATGTGGCCATGGAGATCAAGGAGGAATATCGACGGCGCGGTTTAGGCGCTTACCTTGTGCAGGAGTTGAAACGAATCGCCTACGAGATGGGAGGTATTCCAGCAGCGCGTTGCGACCCGAGCAACGTGGCTTCGAGAAGAACATTACAGAAGGCGGGGTTAGTTCCGTATGCACACATTATCCATGGTTGCGTTCGCGGTCCGAAAGTTCTTTAGCGAACCAGAGATTAGGCGGGTCGGGACCGACTATAGCGAAAATCTGCAAAAACACGGCGTTGGGATTTTCAGGAAACGTATTCGACATAATTCTGGAAGGTATCGATGAAAGTCTCTAAAAGATTGACTTTTCAGCGAAGGACTGCCACGATATGCCGACTATAGTAAAACAATATGCCGATGTCGGCATACTATTTGTTCGACGGACCTGGCAAGTGGTACCGCTACGCCATGCAGCAGGGAGTGACCGTATGACCGAGCGAGTGACTCCTCGACGGCGTGGTTCGTATGGGATTGATGCCCCTATGGCGCCAGCATTTCTTGCCGGCATGGCTATCCTGTACCTCGTCCTGGCAATCGTCACCGGTGAGGGGAAGTTCTGGGTGGCTCTCTGTTTCATTTTGGCCTGCGAGGCTTTCTACCTCCACGGCACGCTGCGAGGCAAGTTCGTGCTCTGGGCCGAATTGCTGGATCGGTTGAGCCTGCGGGGCGATGAACGCATTTTGGACCTGGGATGCGGCCGGGGTGCGGTGCTCCTGATGGCCGCACAACACCTGACCACCGGCCGTGCCGTGGGCGTGGACCTGTGGCGAACGGTCGATCAGTACGGCAATTCGGCCGAGGCCACACAGCGCAACGCCATCGCCGAGGGAGTGGCGGATCGGGTCGAATTGCACACGGGTGATGTCACCTACCGTTCCACAGCTAGGTGCGTAGTCCGTCGTAGCGTGGAGCCAACTTCGCGGCACAACTGTGGACGTCGGCACTGGTTTCTCGCTGCAGGACAGATACATCCGGTAGACTTAAACGTATGGCGGAGGGGAAGCGGGATGGCTGGGAGTAATAATCCTTTTGATCCGCTCCGCTGCTGTTTGGGACTGCATTTCGTCAACTATTGGACGATTTATTTATGAACGAATCCATTGAAGTTCAAACGAGCCATCCACAACTTACTGTTCACTGATCTACTTCTGTTAATTGGAAAAATGCATGAGGGCAAACACCCGGACCATTTGATTGAGTCAATGGCATGACTTAGAGACTTCGCGAATGTGCCTAAACAGTTGTGTACCGATGTGGTAGCAAAAGCTTTCTCGTTGGCTGAGGCGGTATTTGGATCTTATCGACAAGTTTACATGCCT
>JANLRK010000566.1:0-12126 GCA_031361585.1 Pirellula sp.
AAGCCCAACTTCTCTTAACAATGCAGCCAATTTTAGATCTTTGTTAATCGTTTCTTGAAGGGGGGCGAGCCATTCCTCTGGATTATTAAGCAGTTTGTCGAGGTCCTGTCCTTCCTGTCGAACTAGCACTCGATCCATCAACTGAACATGCAACAAGGCAATCTTGCGTTGATTCCAACTGTTTTGTTGCCCGATCTTCTTAAGATCGCTCCAAAGCCAATAAGTAGTGGCAGTTAGAGCGACAATTGCAACGAGCAGCAGAACTGTCAAGAGCGTATAAGATTTCAAGTCGAGCTATTCTCCACTCGTGGGCAACTAGTTGTAATTGCGTATTGGGGATGTTATCCCTTAATTTGGCGAGTTACACATCCGCGCCACTAGCCGCTTCAGTCTATCCGAAATATCAGTCGCCGAGCAAGCAGCTAGCGCCGTAGCCCACGTAGCTTCTAGCCAACCGGCGCTGTCGCTGCCTAAGACCATTTCCACATTGTTGCCTGCTGACGCTGAACTAGGTCCACAGTGGTTGAACTACCGGGACTAGTACCGCGTCGCCGAACTCTATCAAATGTGGGCGCGGTCTGCGGCGTAGCTGCTTGACTACGGTCGGATTGATTCCGGTTATCCCAACAATTCCTTTGCTGTACGTACGGCTGGATTGTCATTCATCTGCGTGCCATGCATGTAGTGAGACGATGCTGCAATCAGATGTGGTCGCCAGCGGGGATTCACGAGATCATGATTCTCAAAAATCGCTACTGGAAACTTGACATCGTGAACATCTTGAGTCGATTTCATTGAAGTAAACAAGCGTGCCGCATTTTTGTAATGACCGTGATCGGTATACTTGCTCGCGTAAGCAAAAGCCAATTCCGCAATCTTGTCTTGGACTTCCCGAGACCCTTCGCGTCCCACCAAAATCTCTTTCTGACTTTCATCGTGCCTCCGTTTCGGCTGCATGGCAAAGATTTCTTTCACGATCTCTTCTGGCGTTGCATTGACTTCATTGATTGGCAGATTGGTTACTTTCAGATCACGCAACCACGGCTTTCCCTCCTTTGTCATTCGCTCCGCTGCGTAAAACTTCGTGGCCCACGCAACTGCCGCGAGCAAGGTGTATAAGCGAATGTTTGGATCGAGACATTCATCGTATGCGAAACGCAATGAGTTCGCCGAAGTGTTTGTGTGCAAGGGTGTTGTTCCGATGTACTCCGACATCGGGTAGCGGATCATAAAGTCGGCGCCAAGCAGGAAGACGGCATCCCAAATCGAGCCCGCCTTTACCTTACCGGTCGACAGCATTTTGAAAGCAGCTTCACACCCCGCCGCATCGTTTTCTGATCGCATGACTTCAAACAATTCCAGAGTTGACGCCGGATTCGATTCTTTTGATTCCCAGCCGATGGGGACTTCGTCAAGTCGACGGTGCGCGCGTTCCCAGTTTACAGAGTGTTGATTGTGCTGATTTTGGTCCGCATTGAGCTCACGGACAACAAATTGAAACATCGGCTCGGCATGCTGCCATCCGATCGCCTCAAGCACGCGCCAACTGTTAACCAAGGCAATCGCGCGATGGCCGATGAACCCATCATCTCGGCCTGCATATCGCCAAAGTTCGCTCATCGCTGCTTTGGGGCTTGAACTCCGAGAGAGTGAAACAATGGCGGACTCTGCTTTTTCGGTAACAAACTGATCCATCGCGTCACGAAGGTCGCGAGTCGCTTGCGATTGAGACAAAGTTAGAATCTTGACCGGTGGATAGCGATTCCCATCTTCCCGTCCGTACTGCAAGGTATCGAGCGCCCAGAACAGCGGGAGCAATTGTGTCTCCCGTTCCATGTCATTGCTCAAACGCAGCGCGGAATTGATCATGTACACGTGATGCGGTGAAACTTTCATCCGAGCTGCGGCCAGAAACATCGCGGCAACGAATTGATTTTTCGTTGCGCCCTTGCGAAGTTCACTAATCATCATAGGCACAGACTTCTCTCGCGAGGTCGTCTCAATTAAGCGGACCAGCGGTGCGATGTCAGATGACATTGATACGTCCAGTGATTGGCCATCGTCCGCGTTCAGTCGTGAGAAATTCGACAATCCAACCATGCCTCCAACCCCGAGCCATGCACTTGACGAGCCAATAAACATTCGGCGAGTTCGTTTTGTCATGGTAGCGATCCTGATTGAAGGCAGTCGATTGCGATGTCTGTGTGTTCCAAATTGCGCCCACGCCACTATCCACTTCAGTCTAACCGACGCTTCCATCCTCCAGCAAGCAGCCAGCGCCGTAGCCCTAGCCGAATTGATCTAGGCCAACCTGTGGAAAGGACAAAGCTAGGCAGCCAGCGCCTACGCCCACAGTGGGGATGATCCTAACCTGTGGAAAAGCGGCCGATGGCTGGATCGAGCGGAGTCCACATGGGGATGGGAAGCTTGCGGCTGATCGTTGCTTGTGATTGTTCCGACGCATCCCTCCTCCAGCAAGCCTCCATCGCCGTAGCCGTAGTAGAATTGGACTAGGCCAACCTGTGGAAGGGAAGGACGCTGCACATTGTTGCCCGCTGACGCTGACCTAGGTCCACAGTGTTTAGTCTACCCAGTGGAAAAAGCGGCCGATGGCTGGAGCGAGGTATGAACACATGGGGGTGGGAAGCTGGTGGCGTATCTTTGATTATTCCTGTTCCGACGCATCCCTCCTCCAGCAAGCAACCAGCGCCGTAGCCCTAGTAGCTTCAAGCCAACCTGGGGGAAGCGCTGTCGCTGGCATCGTCCATTTCCATATTGCTGCCCGCTGACGCTGACCCACGTCCACATTGTTTGGGATAGCTTGTGGAAAGCGGCTAGATCCCGGCTACGGATATGGCCAAGTGTGGATGGGAGGCTGGAGATTATGGAAGGGGCTGGTTACGGCTACGTCGATGACAATCAGTCTGGCCGATTTTCTAGGCTTGATTTCAACGGATCGCTTTTTAGAAATAGCATCAGCATATCTTCACGTAGGATTGCAGCATAAAACGGGTTGAGCTTGTTGGTTTCACTAATAGGCTCCTTGAGCAATAGTACGTGTCTCGGTGTCTCCAGGAATTTGGTCCAGGCCCCACGGTCGACTGGATTTCCACGCAGGTCGAACGCCTGTACGGAACGAACATTCACCGTTCTGTTCTGTTCCGTTGGAGTGAAATTTTCTTTGGGAACCGCTTCCGTGACGACACTGTAGCTGGTCGCAACTTGCTCAGCTTTTTTTCCATTAACCTCAACAATCTTTACGGTCGTAACAGGAACCATCGTTGTTTTGTTCGTCGCTGCGATTGCTTCTTTGCCTCCAAACTTCGCAATGGAAAGTTCGAACTCAGAGCCGACGGGCAGTACTTTGGCTACGACTACGTTAACCACCACATCGCCCAAATTAACCACAGGTGCTACAAGTGTAGGTTGATTTGGTGCCTTCGCGATTTGTTGGGCATGCGAGACACCGCAAATCAGAATTGTTACTGAAAAAATAGTTGCCTTGAACATTGCAGATCTCCATCGAGTTCTTTGGGCGAAATTCTCCGTCGCAATACAATACGAATTCCCTTAACCAAAAGCAACATTCTCAATCAAAATACCTTGAGCGATGGCGGCGACTTGGAACAGCAATTTAATGAGCTAGACGCACTGGGCTAGCCAACCTGTGGAAGGGACGCAGCTAGGCAGCTAGCGCCAACGCCCACAATGGGGAATGCCAACTTGTGGAATGCGGCCGATGGCAGGAGCGAGATATGACCACATGGGGATGGGAAGCTGTCAGGCTGATCGCCGGTTGCGACTTTTCCGACGCATCCCTCCTCCAGCAAGCTACCAGCGCCGTAGCCATAGCCGAATTGGTCTAATGCCAAACTGTGGAGGGGACGGAGCTCGGCGACCAGCGTCTACGTCCACAGTGGGTGGGCTAGGGAAATCGGTACTACGCACCAACCCGTGGAAATGGTTGACGCAAAGCGAGGATGTGGAAAACCTGGCATGTTAGTCGCGACCTCACGGCGACTTGAGATTCAATCGATCCAGGATCACAATCAGAAACGTTGCCAGTGGACCAAAGAAGAGAGAAACAATCCACCAAAGCAAACCACTTCGATTTTTACTTTGGGCCAGTCCAGCGTTGATAAGGGATAACGTACCCCATCCTACAAAAAACTGAGCTTGATCGTTCATTGATTCGTCTCCAAAAAAGGAACATGGAAATGCGAATCAATTCTACATCGATCCATCCACGATGGTGACTTTGCTTTCGTCACCATCTAGCTTCCGTGAGCAAACCGCTATTTGAAAACGCTCAAGATTTCAATGGCCTTATCCAGACTACCAGCAGCATTCACGAATGTTTGCATCGCTGCAAAAAGTTCATTGGCGTTCGATGATTTATCGGCAGGAGTAGCCACTGTTGCAGCTTTCCTTCCTCTCTTAATCGCAGTCTTAGCCTTGGTCGAACCGCTCTTCCTCATAGCTTGGTAAACCAGAGGGAGGGATACAGTGATTCCATCCTTCTTCAAAAGAGCCACTATCTCGGTAGCTTTTGCTTCAGGATTCTTGGCAATCATGCTACGAATGAGTTCGGATCTGTTGACTTGCTTCTTCATCGTGTCTCTGCTCTAAGGGACGTGACTCGCGGCAAAAATTCCATTGTAATTGCCAACAGACAAAATCCTCGGGACTTCCAAGACAATCATTGTTGCATTTTGAAGTGATGGTGGCGGATCTGATGCTTATAATCCTCTTCGCCGAATAACCACTTCAGTCTATCCCATCCAGCAGTTCTTCTAGATTCCACTTGGTCGTAGGCCCGAGAGCAGTTCATATGCTGTCCTTGCCCGGTCGTACAAGTCGTCAAATGTGAAGAACTCGTCAATCTTGAACTGTTGAAGAATCAATCCCTTATACGCTTCAATATCTTCGATACCTTTGAATGCAAGTTGGTTTGATCGGCTCATTACAACTGCTGTTTTACATTTCGCTTGTATGTCGGGAAAGCGAGTGCTGAGTTCCTGGTAGTGTGTCCGGATGAAATGAATCCACTCAGCGCACTGAAAGGTCGTTTGTGTAACTTCGGCGCGAGGTTGGCCTTGCGCGGTCGCAACTTGCTTTGATGGTCGTTCAATTTCTACCAGCTTGTACGATTTGTCCGGGTACGTTATCAGGAAGTCTGGTTCCAGCGAAGACTTTCCGACGGGGGATGTTGTCCCTTTCGGGTAAACAAACTGGGGTTTGCTTTCGCATGTCCCATAGACATCCAAAAGTAGCGGATGCATTTGTAACACATCATGAAAGACGGCTTCTACTTCTTCACCGTGATCTTGTAACGCGGCGCGTAGTGCTGCTATGGCTCGACTTAGTAGTTCAAGTCGATTGAAGTACGTCTCCGGCCATTGCGGTCCGGCGCCGAACGAAAGAGTTGCGTATCCTTCGCTCGTAGGGTCAGCAAGTCGAGCGGCAAGGTCACGGCGCAAGTCGTGCTGAGCACGGACACTGACCGTTCGTGCATCCCAACTGGCCGCGTCGGATTGACCATGGATTTCAAGATGCGTGAAGAATCTTCGACCCGATAAGTCGGCGGTAAAGATGCCAAAGTTCTTAATCAAATGTGGCACTCCGATTTGGGAAGTTGGTTGTGGAAGTTGAATGTTCAGAATGTGTCCATAAGCTCCGAAGGATATTGCGTTTACGACGTCAGCCAGCGGTCCATCAACTTCATGTAGATTTAGCGAGATCTCTGCAGCAGAGTCAGATAGGCACACCTCTTGGACAATTCTCAGAATTTGCCCACGCCAGACTGATTGCATCATTGGAGTCTCTGCAACGATGCGATAGATGCCAATGTTCTTTCCGAAAGCGCCTTGAGCCAGCAGTGCTTTGGTAACCTCCGGCGGAGTGCGTGTTGGTTCATAGTCGACCTTGAAAGCGGGTCCACCGGCGATATACCACTGATAGTTTGGCTCGTTGGAATTGAGATTGATGACCACTCCGTCGTCAGTGACGTAGACATCAAACACCGCTGGTGCCAAAAATGGCGAGCACGGAAGAGCTGGGAATCCTGGTCCCTCCGGCGGCTCGCTTATTGCTCGAAGGTAAGCTTCCCGGTATTGCTTTGTGTACGCGAAGAGAAACTCGGCGACTGTTTCAGCGGCAACTCGCATTCTTTTTGTCTAACCTAACGATGAAGAATCAATTCCAGGTAGAGCGAACCGAAACTGAAAGAAACAATTCTCCAACCAACCAAGCTTCTTCGTCGCCAACCGTCTCAGTCTATCCGACGCATCCATCCTCCAGCAAGCAGCCAGCGCCGTAGCCGAAGTAGCTTCTAGCCAATCTGTGGAAAGGATGAGGCTAGGCAGCCAGCGCCAACGCCCACAGTGTTTGGGCTAGCTTGGAATTGGTCACAACGGCGAGGCACCAACCTATGGAAAGCGGCCGATGGCTGTATCGAGATATGACCACGTAGGGATAGGAAGCTGGCTGGCTTATTGTTGACTTTTCCGACGCATCCATACGCCAGCAAGCAGCCAGCGCCGACGCCCAAGTAGCTTCAAGCCAATCTGTGGAGACGCCTGTCGCTGGCTACGACCACGTCCACAGTGTTGCCTGCTGACGCTCTAGGTCCACAGTTTTCATGTAACCAACCTGTGGAAAGCGGTTGATGGCGGGAGCGAGATTCGACCACATTGGGGATGGGACTCTAACGGATTGGCAGCCAGCGTCAACGCCCACAGTGTTGATTCCGTCAGACCTGTGGAAAAGCGGCCAGTGGCTGGATCGAGCTATGACCAAATGTGGGATGGGAAGCTGGACGCTCCGATTCACCCGGCAGCGGAGCGAGTCACTTCAGTTGACCGGATCGCAACGGTTAGACCTCGCGTATCTCTAGATCTTTGACGGAAAGGCTAGTCCGTTGGTCCAGCCAGTTGGGGAAATCGGGTTTGCAGGGTAGCGACTTTATAATGTCAGGAATGAGCCGAATGCCGTCGTCGGTAAGTCGACAAGCGGTGTAAGTCGGGTGTGCAGGAGTCTTGAAATCGCCGCTACCTTCGATCAGATTCGGTTGTTTACGCAACAAATCGATCAGTTGCTGGTAGCGCATCGCGATCTCTGGATTTAGTTCTTCATCGTCATCGTAGAGGGCGCCAACGTATCCCCGGTTTGAGAAGCGGTTCTGGCAGTCCTGGGCGGTGATGTCGCAAGTATAGAAAAGTGACAAAGTGACGACTTGATCTGAGCATGATGTCCCGAGGTTTTGATCACACGTGTTGCCGCGAAAGTACGCTGCCAAAAGTAGAGACTTGTCAATAGTAGACGGATTCATGATTTTCAACAAATGGTTAATTCAAGCGAGATAAACCCCGAGTTCAGTCTAGCCGATGTAGCAATCCAACGGCAAGCCGCCAGCGCCAACGTCCACAGTGTTGTTACCTTCAAACTTGTGGAAAGCGGCCGATGGCACTCTCCGAACTATGACCACAAGTGGATGGGAAGCTAGCTGGCTGATCGCGGATGGTTGACGGTTCCGACGCATCCATCCTACATCAAGCAGCCAGCGCCGTAGTCAAAGTAGTTACGCCAAACTGTGGAAAGGACGAAGCTAGACAGCCAGCGCCAATGTCCACGTAGCTTCTAGCCAATCTGTGGTTGGAACGGAGCTAGGCAGCCAGCGCCAATGTCCACAGTGTTGTTACCGTCAAACTTGTGGCAAGCGGCGGGCGCTGGCTTCGAATACGTCAAAAGCGTTTTGGACTCGCTGCTTTCCAGTTCGGCATCAGGAGCGTGCTTCCGCCCCAATGTGCCTTCTCAGTAATGCGCCGAGGTCCTCGTCTTCGTCATCCTTTAGCGCTCGTCGGGGGATGACGGATACGTCGCGTTTTTCGTGATACAAGATATAAAATTCTGCGTCACGAATCCACGAGTGGTACATAGTCCATTTTAATTGTGCGTCGATTTCATCGGTCTGAAATCCAATTCCATCATCCCGAAATCGCAATCGGTATTCGGATTTGAGCTTTGGTTGGGAGCTGTAGATCATTCGAGGCAAGAGGAATACCGCAAACAAGACGAGCGACAGCATCAAAGCTCCCGCGATCACTAACAACCAGGCGAGCGCCGGTAACAATGTCGACGATTGCAAGCAGTAGATTCCAGCGCCCAACGCGACAACGCCCCCTACGATATCACGCTTCCACTGAAGTTTCGTTTTGTAGTATCGCCGCATGGCACGGACGTATTCATCGCGAGTAAAAGTGAAGGTCGCGTCGACGGATTCTGTCAAATTGATTCACCCTTGGCGACAAAAGGATAAGCAGTCGATCCAAAGAAGGTCAAGTGCTTCCCCGACGCTACAAAGCACAGTCTAGTCGAAACGCTGGGCTCCGTGCAATCGAGCCAGCCGCCAACGTCCACGTCCACAAATGTTTGCCTTCCACGGCTCAACCAGCTACAACAAGCATTCACCGTCAATCATCTCCGGCCTTTATCGACCAAGCATCGAGAGACTTAAAATGCGATCCGTATTGCTTTGCATCATTCTTGTGGTCGGCTTGTCTTCGCCCGCGTATTGTCAGCAGCTAAAGGAGATCACCAACAGCATCGGGATGAAGATGGTTTTGATACTTCCTGGCACTTTCAAGATGGGTTCGCCTGTAGAGGAGATTGGTAGGAATGAAGACGAGACGCAGCATTTAGTCACGATTAGCAATTGGTATTATCTTGGCGCTTATGAAGTGACACAGGAACAATTTGAAAAAGTGATGGGAAGCAACCCGAGCAGATATAAGGGAGCCCAGAAACCAGTGGAGAAGGTGACCTGGGACGACGCGGTGTCTTTTTGTAGAAAGCTATCAAATTTGCCTGAAGAAATAGCAGCTGGACGAGAATATCGTTTACCGACTGAAGCCGAGTGGGAGTACGCATGTCGCGCAACTAGTACCACAGCGTATTTTTTTGGAGACACAGAAGATGAGCTTGCGGAGTATGCATGGTTTGGCCTAGGACGTGAAGATATGACACATCCAGTTGGAAAAAAGAAGCCGAACCGATGGGGCCTGTATGACATCTACGGAAATGTCTTTGAGTGGTGCCAGGACTGGAATGAACCTTACCCAACAGGTGCTGCAACCGATCCTCAGGGACCGAGTGAGGGCGCGATCAGGGTGTTCCGTGGTGGTTGCTGGTATTTCCGCGGGATACAATGCCGATCGGCATTTCGGTTAAGGCTAGAGCCAGGACCCAGCAGTAGGAACATCGGCTTCCGTGTCGCCATGAGTCTGCCTGCAAAGCAACACGAATCGACATCATCAAAGTGAGAGGGGATTAAGTATGCGATCATTGGTCTTGATCATCGTTCTTTTGTTCGGCTCCACTGCAGTCGGCCAGCAGCTTAAGGAAATCACCAACAGCATCGGGATGAAGTTGGTTTTGATTCATGCCAGGTCGTTTGCTATGGGCTCGCGTTCTGAGGAGTCAGAAAGAAAAGACCGAGAGCTACTTCATGAAGTTACTTTGACTAAGTCTTTTTATCTTGGAGTACACGAGGTTACGCGAGGACAGTACGGCGCCGACAGAAGCCGAGTGGGAATATTCATGCCGGGCGTCTAGCGGCGGAGCTTTTTGCTTTGGCGACTCTATTGAATTGCTCGGAGATTTCGCTTGGATAATAAAGGATGACTTAGACTTTTTTGTATCTGGCTATCCAGTTGGACTGAAGAAGGCAAATCGATGGGGCTTGCACGACATGAACGGAAACGTACATGAGTGGTGCCAAGATTGGTATGCTGAGTACTCGCCAGACGTGGTGACCGATCCACGTGGACCGAGTAACGGTCAAGAGCGAGTGTTCCGTGGTGGTAGCCGGAACGACACCGCTGAGAAGTGCCGATCTTCTTATCGCTTCTCCATAGTCCCCACTTTCAGCTCAAGTGAAATCGGCTTTCGCGTCGCCATGAGCTTGCCAGCCACCAAACCGGAGTCGGCATCAGCAAAGTAAAAGAGGCGACGAAAGCTCACCGGCTTCAATATCCACAGGTTTGGGCTAGCCCAAAGGCTATCCAGCTAGCCCTCGAAACTTCCCGACGAAGCCCCGCGTCCACATTTGTTTGCCAGTTACCTTTCGAACAGTTACAATAAGCAAACTTCGTCACTCATCTCCAGACCACTACCGCCCTAGCCTAGAGAGAACCCCAATGCGTCCAATACTGCTGCGCATCTTGCTCGTATGTGGATCGGCTATCCCTGCTAGCGCTCAGCAGCTAAAGGAAATTACCAACAGCATCGGGATTAGGCTGGTGCTGATACATGCGGGGTCGTTTGGCCTGGCAGACGAATTGGACGTGATCACAAAAATGGCGGAGGATGACCGTCCTGATTACATTGCTCGAAAACTAGAAGAATACTCAGACAATTTTGTTTCGTCGGTAATGAAATTGAAACTGTCGGAAAAAGGTGTTAGGCAATTTGAAATCCAAGACCCAAGGCAAGGACCTACCAGCGAGGAGCGCAAGGTAGATTTGGTACACGACTTAGTCCTTTCCATCGAAAATCGATACACAAACATTCCAGATGTAGATGGTACGAGGACTGTTCACACGTATGACGGCAAGACCGGCAAGAGTTTTCGGTATGCAAAATCGGGGCAACAGACACAAGTCGATTTGATAAGTCGCCTTCCATACATTTCGTTATCTATCGAACCTTTTATTATCCTGACCGGGGTCACTAATTTTGACGGTTGCTCGAATGCCAAGCTCGTCGCCGATGTAAAGGAAATGGAATGGGGTGATCGCATATTTGATGGTAAGTTGGGTGATTGCGTCGTCTTGAAACGTAAAGAGATACGACAAAATGGCTGCACTGATAAGCGAACCATGTACTTTGGAGTTTGGGATTCCAAAATAGTTTTGCTTCGAGACGAATTAGAATCAGCAGAGCCCATGGAGGGCTCAAGAATTCTCACCTACCGATGGTCGTCTGATTTTGAGTATGGACAAAAATTCGGAAAGCTCTTGCCTGAAACCTGGACAAAACTCATCGCAAGTGAATGGACTGATTTAGAGGGCAACGCAGTTCACAAACCTTTGATAATCCGTTCGACAACGAATGCGATAACGAGCTGTGAGTTTTTGGACCGATTTCCAGAAGATATTCAAAAAATAGCGACTGATCCAACCGCAACGGTTATTGACCGTCGTGAGCAACGTTAGTAGTTGAATGCTTATGAGGCGAACGCTCAACCACAGCACCACTCTGCGGAAATGTTTCCAGTCGATTCAGCTGGCTCCGACCGATTCCCAACGTCCCCAATTATTTGCGTTCTACCTTTCGAACAGTTACAACAAGCTTTCTCCGCCTCTTATCTCCAGACCAATATCGCCCTAGCATCGAGAGACTTGAAATGCGATCCATATTGCTTAGCATCATTCTTGTGGTCGGCTTATCGACGCCAATCTTCGGGCAGCAGCCAAAGTCAATTACCAACAACATCGGGATGAAGCTGGTGCTGATACATGCGGGGTCGTTTACTATGGGTTCGCTTGCGGAAGTGTTGGGTAAGAACATCTTGGACAATGGCCATGAAGTAGCGCTTAGCAATTCCTTTTACCTTGGTGTGTACGAGGTGACTCAGGGACAATATGAAAAGGTGAAGGGAGAAAACCCGTGCATATTCAAGGGAGCAAAGAACCCTGTAGAAAACGTAAGTTGGGAAGACGCGGTTTCTTTTTGTAAAATGCTCTCGGATTTGCCGGAGGAGAGAACGGCTGGACGGGTGTATCGTTTACCTACAGAAGCGGAATGGGAGTATGCATGCCGGGCTAATAGTACGACCGAATATTGTTTTGGTGACTCAGATGAATTGCTTACCGATTATGCCTGGTTTGGTGACCTTCGTGGAGGCGAGACACATCCAGTGGGGAAGAAGAAGTTAAACCGATGGGGCCTTTATGATATGCACGGGAATGTCTGGGAATGGTGCCAAGATTGGTATTCGGATTCTTTAACCGGTTATGTCACGGATCCTCAGGGACCAAGCATTGGCTCTCAGCGCGTGCATCGTGGAGGCAGCTGGGCTAACGATGCGGCGAATTGCCGGGCGGGATATCGAGACTCGAACGTCTC
>JANLRK010000625.1:0-4434 GCA_031361585.1 Pirellula sp.
TGAGCTATTTCGGCATATCGAGATCGAAATGTTTGTGACGCGCGATAGTCTGTCGGAAGCCATGGAATTAGCCAAAGAGTTGATTGTCTATTTTGACTCTGGCGAAGGGTTGAGCGAAACCACGCGACTACTTTGCGAACAAATGGGGCTCAGTGATTCGATCGCTCGTGGAATGCGGGCGTATACACACCACTACGCGATATGCATTCGTCGCATTTTGCCGGACAACATGCTCCTTTCGATGTCAAGTGGCGGCGACCAGGACTTTTATGCTCTTAGCTTCATTAGCTATGACAGCCCGAACAAACGAGATGGCTTCTACCAATTCGCCAACATCTTGGCTTGCTTGATGAACCATCGATTTCGAGCTCGCTGTCATTGGGGTAAGCATAATCCTCACGATCGAAAGCAAATTGAGGCGGTCTATCCCAACTTGGCGACTTTCCAAACCGTTTGCAATGCGTTCGACCCCAAGGGACGTTTTCGAAACCAGTGGGTGCAAGATTTACTATTCGAACCGTTGAACACTGAGGGATAGGCTTCCAGCCTGTCGTAGGGTACTCTAGCGATTGCCTTGGTCATGAAAAAGATACGATCACCATTCGCGGCAATTGCCCAGTAAGCCTCAATACACATGGACGACGCGACATCGGGGACGAGCCCGAGATCTCTATTTCAAATCCGTCCATTCCGGCACTATTGGTTAGCTCGGGTCTGTTCGATGGGCGCATATCAGATGCAGGTCGTTGCAACTGGTTGGGCTGTCTATGATTTGACCAACAATCCGTTTGACCTTGGTTTGGTCGGTCTCGTGCAGTTCTTGCCTCGCGTTGCATTGACGCTTTGGGCAGGTGCGATCGCGGATAGGCATGATCGAAGAAGGATCGCATTTCTTTGTACGCTCGTGCAGATGATCGCCTGTGCGATGCTAGCGTTGGGAAGCTGGACGGAAGTCCTTTCGCGCGAGGGGATCTTTGGATTGATTGCGGTGATAGGTGCGGCTCGCGCTTTCGAGATGCCCACGATGCAATCGATGTTGCCCAACGTGGTTCCCGCTTCGGATTTCCCTCGTGGATTGGCGATGTCGACGGCTGCCATGCAAATCGCAATCATTGGCGGTCCCGCACTGGCGGGATTGATTTTTCTTGCGGGCGTAACTTCTGTCTATGCAGTTGCAACCTTGTTCTTTATCGTGGCCAGCGTTGCCATGGTGACGATGCCTTCGATTCGCGTTCCTAAGCAACATGCGCGATCGAGCGAGTCTCTGCTTGCCGGCATCCATTACATTGCTGCAAATCCAGTCGTCCTGGGAGCCATCTCGCTGGACTTGTTCGCGGTATTGCTGGGAGGGGCAACTGCATTGCTTCCGATCTTTGCCAAGGACATATTGAAGGTAGGGCCGACCGGACTTGGACTTTTGCAGTCTGCGCCGGCCGTCGGTGCCTTGGCGATGACTTGTTTTCTTTCAAGGTACCCGCTTCAAAGTCGTGTCGGCCATCACCTTTTTATATCCGTCGCGATATTTGGATTGGGTACAATTGTTTTTGCTTTCTCGACATCGTTTTGGCTGTCGCTCGTAACGCTCGTCGTGATAGGTGCAGCAGATTGCGTGAGCGTCGTTATCCGCCATTCGCTGGTGCAACTTGAGACCCCCGACGACATGCGAGGCCGCGTCAGCGCAGTAAACTCGGTGTTCATTGGTGCCTCCAATCAGCTAGGTGAGTTCGAATCAGGGATGATGGCCGCCTGGTTTGGAACGGTCCCCTCCGTCGCGATCGGCGGGCTCGGTACGCTACTCATCGTCGGACTATGGATACGCCTTTTTCCGTCCCTTGTCCAACGCGATAAACTGCAATGCGATCTGTAGCATGGCCCCCCGGGCCGTGCGACACTCGGGCCAAGGGCCAAGACAAGGCAGGGCGTTGAATCCACAATCAAAATCCAATCAAAACACAGTTCAAACCTCTCACCCCTGGGCCCTCTGCTTTGTAGCAATTCGTCGCTGCGCTCGCAGCGCAAGGTCACTCTCGGCAAGAGTGACCTACGTAGGTCGCACCTGCCGGGTGCGACTTTCGAGCTGACTCAGCCCAAGTCCTCACACAGCCCAGGCGGCCAAGTTACTTGATCGGCTACCAGCTTCACTGCGGAAATCGAGAAACAAGCTTCGAACGGCTCTCCTCTGTAAGGAAATTCTTCGCAAATCGGTTTAAAGCGATGCGACTTTGTTCCACTTCAGAAGAGATCTGACGTTCATAAAGCCATCTCAAGGGCGGGTAAAGAAAAGTCACCCCATGCCATGGGGTAATTGCAGAGAAATCTTGCAATACCCGTCGCCGGCTAGTCGCAACATTGTGGGCTTCTTGAAGCTGTGCCCTTTGCTCGTCCGCCACCGAAGGTATCAAACTTCTGTAAACCTCTGCTCCCCCCATCGCCTGCACATCAGCCTCACTTACTTGCATGAGCAAGTACATCGCACTGTTTCGTGACGCATGGGTGTACAAAGGCATGTATTCGCCTGCGAACTCCTGGAGCTCACGGTCTAGTCGCCAAAGCCGAAGTGCCAATTCCGAATCCTGGGACTGCATTGCAATGGTGGCAAGTGCCGCAATGCGAACGATCAAGTTTTCTAGAGCTTCCGGGGCGAGGCTAACTTGGATAGTCTTTCTTTGTCCGTTGAGTACATCCTCGAGTTTCGGGAGCTTCTTGATGACCTCAGTTAGGTATTGGTCCGACGGGTCTCGCTTCGATTTTAGTTCTCCTTGTACCTCTTCGACAGCATTAGTCGCTGCAGCTGATACATTCTGCAAGCCGAGGCCCCTAGACTGGGACAGGATACTCAGTTGGGGAAGAGAATCGGTCATAATAGGCTCGTTCGAGGAAAGCAAGTCGGGGATAGCTGAACTACTTAGACCAGCCGAGGAAGAGTTTCCTACTGCACCCATGTAGTGCCACGGGACAATTGGGATAAACAGAAAACCAAACGTGCATGCAACCAAGACAGGTGAAAGAAGCGCTAACAGCGATATCCACACAAAATGCAAAGCGATTTTCGGCTCGTCTAAGACTAGCCACCGTCTTGCAAAGCCAAAGACTGCGGCCAACAGCATCAACGACGAAATTGGCGTGCAGTACATGACGGTCCTTTCGAATCGGGCACTCCGTAACTCCAAAATCGAATGAAGGTCAAACTGCACTAATTCGATCGCAAGAACAGACGCCACGAATCCAACAAAACAAATTACCAAAGCAGCCATCATCGCCATAATCGATTTGCGAAAACACAGCGATGAAAAAACGCCGATCAAAAATGCGAGTGGGCTAAGCCACAGGGCAGATTCGATTTCCCTCGATATTGCCGAGCCTCCTTGGAATCGCCCTACGCATAGTGCAAAGGCAGCGCAAGCCACCGACGCTAGGATCGACACGTGCGCAATCCGGCAAAACGTGAGCTTCCAAGGATTGACTCCTCTATCCGCCAGGAATCGAAATCGATTCAGCGTTTGGTCCCCTTCGAATGCTGTGATTCCCAGAATGCCCATCGCTAGTAACAGAGCTATGAAATTCAATTCTCGCGGAATGACTAACAAGGTGAGAAAATACAACCCGATCAGAACGACCATTCTCAACCAAAATGAATTCGACATGGAATGCCTCAGATGCATCCACCATTCGCTCGGAGCATTACCAGAGGCATACTGAAAGTTAACACGGAATGGGACCTGGATCGCATTGGAACTTCGCCAGAAGGCAATCGCGGATTGCTGACCGATACCCCAACGCCATCGAAAAGCGATCGTCATTAGGAGGAATCCAGCTAGTAACATGCCACTAACAAAAATGGCGTATAAGAATGCAGCACCACCGTTAGAGGCCACCTGTCTCGACGGTTCTGACAAAGCGTTGCCAACATAAATCTGCACAACGGCTAGCCCGATTCCTGCGACAACTAGAGCCGTCAACGTTTCGCGAAAGAGAGCCGCTGACAGAAAACAAAATACCACCACTTCCAGAAAGATGACCAACGTCAGCCACGAAACGTAGGTAGCTGCAACGGAACTAGCGCCGGTTTCTAGCTGCCGAGTCGTCATCAGTCCAATCGGAATGATCATCAACGGTATGGATGCGACCAACGAGCCGACGACGGACACCATCAGCTTGCTACTTAAAGCTTGAAACCAAGATACGGGCAAACTGCTCGACCAAGCCCACGTACCAGACTGCCGCTCTTGGCCGATCAACATCCCGCTACAACCGAGGGCCAACAGAATCGGGGCGACGCAAGCCATCGTGACCGTCCCTCCGAATAGCGCCATCCGATTTTCTGGGATTTGTAAAATAACTCCGGAGATTAGCAGGATGAATTGGACACAGAAAACACCAGCTAACACCGCCATAAACGTCTGTCTGACTTGCTGAAAATCTTTCCATAGCAAT
>JANLRK010000673.1:0-4593 GCA_031361585.1 Pirellula sp.
CGTTTGATAGACCAACCGTCCTTCACAAACTCACTAGCGACATAGTCCAACAGTTCTGGATGGGAGGGAGCGTCGCCACGTGCACCAAAGTCACTCGCAGTCGCAACCAATCCAACTCCAAAAAGATGTTGCCATATCCGATTTACAATGACACGTGGCGTGAGTGGATTCTTGGGGCTCGCAATCGCTTTTGCCAGCTCCAATCGGCCACTCCCTTGGGTGAACGGCTTGCCACCGTCGACGTGCGATAGCAACTGGAGAAATCGACGAGGAACTTGATCGCCGCGATTCCCTGGCTGGCCTCGGCGGAAGATGACGGGATCATAAAGCGCCGGTTTGTCCACGAGCACCATCCCGCGCGCAGGAGCGCCATGATGACTCGCTTCGACCCCTTTCACTTTGCCGAGTTGCACATTGTATTCGTTGCGCTCTGCTTGATCCAAGTTGGCGATCATTTGCTCGCCCGTAAGCGAAGTGGGGTTGTCCTGGGCAAAGAGGGCCAAACGCAATGCTTCCTCGTTATCATCGGGCAAACGTGTCGAAACCGCCTCTTTCTTTTTGAGGGCTTTCCATTGTGCGTAAATTTCCTCAATCTTTTTCCCGACGATTTGTGCCACATCAGTGGCGGACTCGGGCGTACCCGATTGAAGAGAAAACACAATCGTTGGATGAAGCCCTACGAAGGTGACGTCCTTGAGGAGCTGAGTTATCTGTTCCTTGAAATCATCTGCCGGCAAAGCATTGATCCGAACAAGCGCACCCCAAATCGGATGATCTTTGGTGGTCGGATCCGCCATGAATTCTTGCCAACGAGAGTAAACCCGCGATCGCACTACACCTCGCTCGCCACTCTTCTTCACACGTCTACCATTGGATTGCGAGTCTGTCTTGGTCAATTGCGTTAAATAGTCGGCCAGTCTTGTGCGAAGCTCATCTTCGGTGGATACCCTCTTTTTCTCCAGCCAAGCGTCGACTTCTTTCTGCTTGATGGCCCTGGCTGCAAGATACTCCTCGTAATCGGGCGAGGCGGTCGGATCTCCCAAGAGTGGTAACTCCTCAGGCTCTTTGGAGCTTGCAAAGACACCATAAAGGGAATAATAGTCTGCCGTTGGCAATGGATCGTACTTATGATCATGACAGCGGGCACAAGCTACGCTGGTTCCGAGAAAAGCTCGAGTAACGACGTCGATTTGATCGTCGATAATGTCATTGGGATTCCCCATGAACTTGCGTCCTACGGTTAGAAAACCCAGCGCCGCCAGATTTTGCAAGTCGCTCCCTGCGAGTTGCAAGTGATCGGCAGCCAATTGCTCGACGATGAACTGATTAAAGGGCTTATCCTCGTTCAGGGCACGGATGACGTAGTCGCGATATGTATAAGCGTAGGGATAGCGAGTGTCCCGACTTCCGGCTTGGTAGCCAGTTGTCTCGGCAAATCGAGCAACGTCCAACCAGTGACGCGCCCATCGCTCTCCATAATGGCGACTCTCAAGCAATCGATCGACAAGTTTCTCGAACGCATTGGAAGACTTGTCGGCCACAAATGCTTCTACCTCGTCGTACGTTGGAGGTAGCCCGGTCACCATGAAGTGTGCGCGCAACATCAGAGTCCGACGATCCGCGATCGGATTCGGTTTGAGTCCCTTGGCTTCCAGCTTAGACAGTATAAAGCGATCGATGGTTTGTTGAGGCCACCTTGTGTCGTTGACGGGTGGAGGCACGTGCTCTACCACGGGCCGGTAAGCCCAATGAGACTCCCGAATCTCATCGATTCGTTGGGCGGGAGGTAAGGAAGTAGCTGCCGTCGTATCTTTATCTTTTGGCCAGAAAGCACCAGATCGAACCCATTCTACGATAACAGCGATCTCTTCATCCTTTAATTTTCCGTCCGGTGGCATTTTCAGTTTGCTGTCTTTGTATTGAACGGCGCGAATAAGCAGGCTCTTGTCCGCTTCGCCTGCAACGAATGCCGGTCCAGTGCTGCCACCTTTCGTTGCGGCGGTTTGAATATCAAGTCGTAAGTCGCCCGACTGCTCTTCCGGGCCGTGGCATTCAATGCAATGTTTGATGAAGAGGGGGCGAACTTTTGCCTCGAAAAATCGTTCTGAATCGGACGATTCCTGGGCACCTACGTGAACGATCGGCAGCAAAACAAAAGCCATCCAAGCGGTACATGCCAGTGCTGGGGTGCGAGACAAACAACTATAAACCGAGTCGGAAATTATCGATTCGAACGGCACAGGGAAATCCTTCCTTCACCGTGGGTGAAGGGGCGTCACAAGTGGAAAAAGTTGAGTTTTTGGCGAACATCGCCAGGCGGGAATACTGTACAGGCTAAACAAAAACCTGCAAATAAACAATGTTTGCTCGGCGTTACTAGAGGTTAGATAGGCAAAAAGATGGGTGGTAAAAATAAAGAACATGTATCAGCCCCACTGAATCTTCCCGGTGCATTTTGATTACAACCACGGAATACACCGAATACACGGAAAAAAAGGACACTTTTCGTGGTACAGTTTTGGTGGAGAACAGCGAAGAGTGTCGTCTTTCCTTTAGTTTTGGTGTTTTTGATGGGATCGGGAAATTCAGTCAAGGCGTTGATCGATGCGTTCCAAGAGTTTTGCCATCGAGATCAGAAAGTCGGCTCTTCCGACATACGTCAACGCCTCTGGCACGGTTGGAAAAGTGGATTCATGTTTGTGGCCCTTGGAGGTCTTCTCGCTTTGACTCTCGCGCGGTGGACAATTCTTGCAGGAATGGTGGTTGTTGCAATCGTATTGTCGCTCACGATTCTACGATTCATACAAAACGGTTCCCGACCACGCTTTTCTCTGAAAACAATATTGCTCGTAACCGGAATAGTCGCTTGTGGCATTGTTCTAAATATGACTGGTGATCCCTGGAACGAGGTCCACCGTTTTCCTGGGTTCGAAACGAATGTTGCAATGTCTCCGGATGGAGATTTGGTTGCTGCCAGTCAGGGAACTTCGATTGTGATTCGAGAAACGCAAACAGGGCGAGCTGTCCAAACAATCAAAATGACCGCAGCCGAAGCAGCGAAGAAAGTAAACCAAAAGTGGACATTTAAGATGGGGTTCACTAAGGACGGGAAGTCGCTAATGACGGTCGACTGGCAAACTTATCCTAGCTTGTTCAACGTTTCAAACGGCGAAGTACTCCGGGGATGGCCGACGAACCGTGGGATATGCCCGCTTGCAAATTCTGGTGCTCGATTTATTGCATATTCTGTTGCGGCAACGAGCACGGGTCTGACAGTGGAAACTTGTAATGTTTACGATGTCGAACTTGTCGATCCGATCCTATCATTCGAATCCAATTACATGTTTTGTCGTTTTATTTCACCGACAGGTTCTCACGTCCTCGTGGGAAAAGACAAAAGTACGGCGGAACTTTGGAATGTTGATGAGCAGCGACTCCTCGGCACAATTCCCACACCACAGACTAGTTCTGGTTTAGCCCAATTTTTCGCCATATTCTCATTGGATGGGAAGTTACTGGCTGTACCAACGTCAAGTGGAGTCGCGGTTTGGGACGTGATGCAATGCCGAAAAGTTGCTGAATGGAAACCTCAAAAATTCGATTTCGTTACGTCGCTCGAATGGTCTCCTAATGGTAGCCGATTAGTCGCGAGCTACATTGAACTTATCGGTCCCACGCATCCAGCAGCTTTGGCCGCTGCGAAGTCAGGGAATTCGACCAGAAACGCGATCGATCACTGCTTCCTGCTCGACAAAAACTGTCGAGAAATCGCTCCCATCTTTGGAACGAATGCGACGTTTTCTGTAACTGGTGACCGCATCGCCACAACCTATGGGGGAATCTTAATTCATGATGGGACTACTGGAGAAGTGCTTACTGGGGTCCGCGGGCGACCCATGGGAATCGCTCAAGCAAACTCAGCGATCCACTTTTCGCCGGACGGCGATTGGATGTTTGTAAATGGTGACCCGACGGTATACCGAAGGACGAGAACTGAGTACTGGTACGGCATCTATCAGATACCCGCGTTTTGGGGAATGATATTGTTTCTTAACGCCATGATCGTGCAATTGTTCGAATCAATCAACGGCGGGAGACATTTGCGCTCGGATAGACTGGAGTACCCATAGAGTGTTAGCGTGTTGGATAGCCTTAAACCTTTGGTCATCAATAGATGCACGGCCGCTCTGCAAATCCCATGATGGATTCAGCAGTTCTCGATTCTACAAATACTTTTCCTCGGTTTTCAATTCCGTGTATTCCGAGTCTTCTGTGGTTAGTGAATGGCTCGCACTTCACTCTCGTCAAGAGTGACCTACCAAAACAATTACTTGGGCAACAAACTTAAGGCGGCTTCGCATGGTCTAGTAATCACATGGCAAGCGATCAATTTCCCGAGCCCTTATACTCGCGGCTTCGCGGCTTCGATAGCAGCATTTACTGCAGCCACGTCGCCACACCGTTCAGGCCGGATTCGGCCGATGTGAACCCCAACACTCCCGGCGGTACGACAAAGAAGAAGAAAGGTCAGTAGAAGTAAACCGGCCGCTGCCGAAGTCACAGCCGGGACCACGCACGGAAAATAAACATCCA
>JANLRK010000679.1:0-6361 GCA_031361585.1 Pirellula sp.
GAATTAGTGCGATTTTATGGTTCTTTTCCACCTTTTTCTTTTCTCTTCCATTCCGAAGGCCAGGGCCGTAGACCTGGTAATTCGGGTCATTCGCGTCCGGGATTTCTTAATAGGTGCCTGGCACCTATCGAGGGCTTGGCCCCCTTTGGCGTCGCTACAATGGGCTGTAGGATCGCCCAAATAAGCGATAAAGATGGTTGTAGCCACCTTGATCCATCGGCCGCTTAAAACCTATGCTTTATTCGATTCCCTGCACATTCTTGGAGCAAACACACAGGGGAGTCAAACCGTTACCTTGCGCGTATCTATCAAAATGATTTTTCGAACGATTAATATTTTGCAATTCGTTGGACAATTAGCCATTTGAAGAATCCGGCCTTTTAGTTGGCCTAGCATTTGCTAGCGGAAGAATCGTGAGCGACGGTGCGCAATCTCTCCGCACCGCCGCTCACGAGCATCTACTAGATATGTTTGAGAGAAAGAACTTCGAGGCGGAGTTGGATAATGATTAGAACGGCGTGTTTTTCGTTTTTCCTTTTGGCGATGTTGTGTACGGGGTTGATAGCGCAAGACGCTGCAATTCCGGGGATGACCGAGCAGGTGACCCCTGTAGTTGAAGCGGCCCCGCCCCCTTCGACGCTGGTTCCAGCCGACCAAGCATGGCTACTCACAAGTGCCGCTTTGGTACTTTTCATGACCCCCGGTCTGGCATTCTTTTACGGAGGCCTGGTTGGACGAAAGAACGTCTTGAGCATTTTGATGCAATGCTTCATGTGCATGGCGTTGGTTTCCCTTATTTGGGTCACCGTAGGTTACAGCCTGGCGTTTTCTGGGGCAAATCCAAGTACGGCGATAGAGGGTTCGCCTGCAGACGAAGTATTGGGTGGTTTCGCCGGCAACCCGCTAAAGCACTTCATGCTGAACGGTGTTGCATTCGACCAGTCGTTTGAGCCAGTAAAAGATGTAAAGCTAGGAATCAGCCAGCAGCTTTTCATGGTTTTTCAGATGATGTTTGCTATCATTACGCCTGCGCTGATTATTGGTGCTTTCGCTGAACGAATGAAGTTTCTTGCTTTCTTAGCGTTCATTGGTTTGTGGAGCTTGCTTGTGTACAGTCCCATTTGTCACTGGGTATGGTTCGGACCTACACACCCGATTTTTGGCCTCGGATCTTTTGATGTGGCAAACAATCCGGTTGGAGCACTTGACTTTGCTGGCGGTACGGTCGTTCACATCAACGCTGGAATCGCAGCTTTGGTTTGCTGTTTGGTATTAGGGCCTCGCCGAGGTTTTCCAAAGCAAATGACGCCTCCTCACAATCTTCCTTTCGCAGTTCTTGGAGCTGGAATGTTGTGGTTCGGATGGTTTGGATTCAACGGTGGTAGCGCATTCGGCGCCACCCCCCAAGCAGTTCGCGCCTTCGTAACGACTCAGGTTGCTGCTGCCACTGCAGGTCTTCTATGGTCGGTGATCGAGGTTGCTCGTAACGGCAAACCGACGGCTCTTGGTATGATTACTGGAGCCGTTGCTGGTTTGGTTGGAATCACTCCTGCAGCCGGCTTCGTTGAGGTATGGGCGGCCATCGTAATTGGAGCTGGCGCAACCATCATAAGTTACATTTTTGTTGCATATGTTAAGCCAGCACTAAAGTACGACGATTCGTTGGACGTCTTTGGCGTTCACGGCATGGCTGGGATTTGGGGAGCCATGGCTACGGGAGTATTTGCGATCAAGGGCTTCGGTGTTGATTTGAACGGTGGCGCCTTCTACGGCAACACAGCCCAAGTGATGCTTCAACTCAAAGCCGTTGTCGTCACGATTGTATACTCTGGCGTTGTTTCGTTCATCTTGCTCAAGCTCATTGATTTCACCATCGGGCTGCGCATTAGCGAAGACGGTGAAAAGATGGGGTTGGACTTGAGCGACCACGCTGAAACAGCCTACACCGTCTCGTAGCCATTGAGTGACGCGACTTTCAATGCAAGGGCTCGACAGATGTTGAGCCCTTTTTTTTGATGTTTCGGTCATGCCAGTGGGACTGAAAAATACTGCAGGCTCTAACGGTCGGTTCGCCATCTAATTTCATGCATTTGAGACTTCAGAATGCGTTTCATATGAACCGCTTCCGAACCAACATAAGGTTCCGAAATAGATCGGTCGGAATCTCGAAGATCAATTCTTAGGTTTCCAGGTTGGAGCAATCTAACAATTGGCTGGAAGGGCTCTCCCGGATTTCCCTGAATGATGATTGCCTTCGAATCGTCTTCCAATAAGACGATCGAACCAATGGGGTAGATGCACATGCCTTGAATCAAACGCCGAAGTGTGGCTTTGCAGAATTTGCCGCTGGCTGTTTGATACGTCAAATACGCTAAGGCATCCGAAGGAACGTGTCCTTTGCCTCGAAACGGTTCCACCAGTGTGAGATACGCATCTGCAAGATTTAAGATAGCTGCTCCTTGCAGGGTATTCGCAAGTTTCATTCCGCCTGGATAACCGGTTCCGTCCGCTTGCTCATGGACTTGAGTGATCATCGTGATAACTTCTTTGGAAATTCCAGTCGCCGCATAGAGGAGCTCGGCACTCTCGATCGGATGCCGTGGATACTCATTCATGAAAGCATCCCCTCGTTGGTTTTCGTCTTGCGAAAACCACTCTGGGTGGAGAAGAAGCGAACAGTCGTGCAATAGACCAGCCAATCCTATTTCCATCGAGACATTTGGCTCGTCGGAATTCAGGATACTTGTGATCACTCCTAGCAATGAGAGCTTCGCGGAGCGTTTGGCAACAATTTCTACAGTGTCGAAGCTCGAACCTCGCGATTTCAACGCAATGACCGCTAGTGCGGCTGCAACATCGTCGCCTGCCTGACTGACGAATTGGCTCACGTTTTCCCGAAGTTCGTCTATATTTCCTTTTTCGTTATTCTGAAGGACAGCTACAAGTTTGCGTACTGCAATTTGCGTTGATTCGATAGACTCTTGAATTGCCTTGACACTGCCAGTCGAAAAGGAGTCGATCAGCAACGCGTCAAGCTGCGTGCCATCTAACTGGGAGGCGCCTCGAACGGTGACTGAATGGATGCTCTTTGTCTGTAGTCGCTCTTTGAGCCTCGCATTGATTGGCATGCCAGCCTTGTGCAGAATCAGTCCAGAAGCATCCAATAAATCAAAACTAAGCGTTGTTCCAATCTGAAGATCTTCAGTTTGAATAACCCATGACTGTTCATCGCTCATAACCAAAGCCGCCGACGCAGGCGATTGCGACTAGTATCAGCATGCGCGTGAAAGCACTGCTGCTGTATTTCTTTAACGGCAGTTAATAAGGCCATTGCTACCACACCCGTCTAAACAGAGTTATCGAGCGAAACGCTAAGGATTACCCTTGTTACCGGGGCAAACTGACGTTCTCTAAGTGCTTCCAATCATCGCATCACAAGGATGTTTGCTAGAAGTAATCAAGAAAGTTAAACACTCGCAGGCATGAAATAACCGCAAATGTCGTGCCAGGCTAATTTTGCATTCTCGTATTTGCATGTTGCCTCGCCAGGGAAGCAAACGCTTTTCAGAACTGAAAAGTTAAATTCCCTAACTTAATAACGCAATCGGCGGTTCCGATGCGACATTTTTTGACCATTTTTTCGCAAATACCCAAAACATTCGGATGGCCTTTAATGCGAGCATTCCTAGGCAGGATTTTCACCCAGGATAACTTCGATGACCTAAACGCTGACACTCGACAACAATGAGCGTATCCCGATACACAGGTTTTGGATGCTGATCGCAATACCGTGAATTTTTGGCCGCTATGCAAGCCGCTAAGAGTCTAAAACTCAAGTCCTTTCGTCGCAGTGCGATGAGCTAATTCAAGGATGGTGACTTCGGGCATACAACCCCACCTAAATGGATGAACGCCGGAAATGCCTCTGGAAACGTGCATTAAGGTGTTTTCTTTCCAGAATACGCCCGACGCATATCGCGACCCGTACCGGCTGGGGGCAATAATCGGTCCAATAACGGGAAGGCGTATCTGCCCGCCATGCGTGTGGCCACACAACAACAAATCAAAACGATTTGCTATGCCCCAATCGAATTGATCGGGTGAATGCGCTACACCCAATTTCCATCTATTAAGTTGCGGCTCATTGGTGGAATGGTTTTCCGCGACAGAGTCATGTCGCTCGAACCAAGGCTCCTCGTTTCCTGATATGAGGATGAGAGAATTTGCTTTTGCTGCAATTGCGTTTGACTTGCCAACATCGGTCCAACCCATTTCGCATAGTTCGCTGCAAACATCGGTCGGTACTGGCAAGCGTTTATCATGGTTGCCCAAGATGAAATAGCAACCCAATGGGGCACTAAGTCCCTCGAAGACAGATCGAATTTGCTTCAGCGACTTTTGGTAATCTACTATGTCCCCAGAGAGGACAATCAAATCTGGCAACTGGTCGGATATCCAGTCCATCGCTAGTCGATAAAACGATGTTGAAAGTTGACCAGTCAAATGCACGTCAGAAAGATGAGCAATCCGCAGATTCTCTAAGTCTCCAGGTAGACGATCGATGAACAGTCGTTTTCGATTGCGTTGCAGCGAGACAATCTGGTTGCCCGGAAGCTTTGCCATGAGACGAAAACGTCGACCCACTATGTACAGAGCTGCGTTGCTTGCGGGATGCTGAAGTTGACATAGATCTTCTGACGCTAATTCTTGGTATCGGTCGGCGGCGATTGCAAACTGCGGCCGGTCGCGAATCCAAAATGGGGTCGCCACCATGGCAAAAAGGCCTACTCCGAGTGAGTAGATCGTCGCAAAAAAAGTCAGCGCGTTGTTTCCAAAGCTGCCAACTTCGAGGGCATTGGTTGTATCACCGGAGCGAAGCCCGAAGTGCAATAGACCAATTGGAATTAGTCCGCAGGCACACGCTAACACGATGGCCTTTTCGATACGCTTGATCGTTCTGCGTTTCAGTCCGGTGGCGTTGACTCGGTTAAAAAGCCAGATCCAAAAGCCGAAATGCCCTATCGCGACGACTGCGAAAACCGCGCCGTGCCACAAAAATAGAACCACGCGATCGTCCGAATCATTCAGAGGATTGAGGGCGGTAATCGATGAGCGTTTCTGTAACGCTTAATAGTTGATCAAGACGAAATGGTTTATAAAGGATTGCCTTAGGATGCAAACCGGATTGTCGCGCTTTGACGATCGAGTGGCCTGGATCGTATCCAAAACCGGTCATGAGAGCGATTGGGACGTGAGTCATCAAATTCTGAAGCCGCAGCATCAATTGGTAGCCAGAGTAATCGGGTAGCTTGATGTCCGATATGATGACATCATAAGGCTCATCGATGCAATTGCGTACCATCGATACCGCTTGATCGCCTTCATGGGCCGTTTCCACGGTACAACCATAGCGTTCGAGCAATGCATGCGCATCGTTTCGCACTTGTTCGTCCGCATCCACAACCAGTATTCGTTTCCCCAGAAGTTTCGCGTGGTTCTCGGTGTTGCAACCCGCCGGGCTCACGTCGGTGGGCGCAAGCGTCTGACCAATTTCTTGGATCGATCGTTTGATGCTTCTGGCCTTGGCTAAAACATCTCTCAAACGCGAAACGGTTTCGGTGTCGTGGCCGATATACTTTTCCATCAGGTGAACAGCATCTAACAACAGATCATCGATCGGAAGGGCCACGGCGGCATGAATCGCTTCGCAGCTTTGCTGAGCCGCGTTGGTTCGTTGAGCGACCAGCAATTCCAAGGTATTTAATGCAACCGCCACATCGCGAGCAAAGATCTCAAGGAAACGCTGATCGTTCAATGAAAATGCATCGAGCACTGGGCTTTCAACATTGATGGTACCGATCACGTTTTCATGCAACAGGATTGGGACAGTCAGCGAACTCCTCGCGCCTTTAAACGCTTCTAGGTACTTTGGATCTTTGGTGGTATCTCGGCATAGGTAGCTCTTGCCGCTATCGGCCACATACCCTGTAACGCCGTGGCCCTGCGGACTGGCCACCAAGCGTCTATCCGCAGCTGTTTGATCAATGCCGACTGAGAGCAATGGGATCAGATTACCTGTTGACTGCTCCAATAGCCGAATCTCGATGACCTCCACGTTTAGTAAATCTTGTGTGTAATGGCGAATGTTGTCCTTGAGTAAATCAATTCTCTGCTCGACATCCATCGCAAAGATTTCATCGGGCTTGAGATCGGTCAGTTTCGCGCCAGCTTGATGGATTGCCGCCAGTTTTTGCTCTTGCAAGATCTCTTCGGTTACATCGCTGAGAGTTACGACGATTCGATCGATGTCATTGCCACTGGAATCATTCGACATTCGCTCCGTCGCATCGCTTGCAAGCGG
>JANLRK010000703.1:0-2252 GCA_031361585.1 Pirellula sp.
TTTGCCATCGATGGTTCGAAACAGCCACAAGATTTTGGGGTAAACGCGAATCTGGGAGGCAATGCATCGATGAACTTGGGTATTCCAATTTTTGAGGAATACGGTATCGGAGCCCAATTCGGTACGGGAGTCATCGCATCAGCCAATGCCGTTCGAGTCTTTGAACTTCTCGGTGAATCCACGGGCCGAACACAGAGCTTCACTTCGTTGGGCTTGTTCCAACGACGCGATAGTGGCTTCGCATGGGGTTTCGTGCATGACTTTCTGTATGAGAAATCGTTCGACACCTTTCAACTCGGACAATGGCGTATTCGCGGTAGCTATTTCTTGACGTCGAACAATGAGTTTGGCGTCACTAGCTCACTCAATTCATATTCCGATCGCGGAAGATTCGGGGCAAGTACTCCTGTTGCGCTGAGTCCGATAGAACAAGGGAGTTTATATTACAGGCGCTTTTGGGGATCGGGAGCACAAACGACTGCCTGGTTCGGAATCGCGGACAAGCATGGCGAAAACAACGCCGTCACCGGACCATCGCCGGCCAAAAAGATTCCATTCCTTTTCGGAGCAGACTTAATGATGCCACTCAGCGCCAGTTTGGCCATCTACGGTGAAACCAACATGATCATGCCCAGCGACACCGGTTCGGTGGATGCATTTTTAGGCGTTCAATGGTTTCCGGGAGGGAGAGCGTTCAAGGCAAGACGTGGCCGATTTAGTCCGTTAATGTCGCTCGCTTCGCCGACGTCCTTTGCGGTTGATCTTTCTCAGTAGGTCGTATTTACCTGTCCTTTAAAACCTTTACCGAGCGACTCGCCCTTCCCAGAAAATCTACCTTTGACTCGCCCGCTTCCAAGTAGATGGGGCTGCCAATGGTAATTGAGCTCAGCAGAGGTACCGGCATGAATTCACCGCGCGGTAATATGCGATTCAGGTTGTCCATATAGACGGGGACCATTTCCAAGTCCGGTCGCTTTTTAGCAAGATAGTATAGCCCGCTTTTGAATTCCCCCATTTCGCCATCAAACGCTCGGCTGCCTTCCGGAAAGACGATCAATGAATAGACATCGCCAATTTCTCGGAGCATCAATTCTACCGGGCTTTGATGCACTTTGATCTGCTTTCGATCGATCAAAATTGCATTGAAACTCTTGGCAAGAAATCGACGAAGCCGCGAGCCGCCCCAATAGTCTTGGGCTGCGACAGGGCGAGTAAGCAATCGAAGGTCCTTTGGCAGGCAAGACCAGAGGACGACTGCGTCTAAGTGACTTGTGTGGTTAGCAAAATAAACACGTTGACACGTTTCGGGCTGCGAACCAAGCCATCGCACGGTGAAGCCACTTACCAACTTCGCCAAGAATGCGAGCGTATGTCCGGTCGCTTTGCAAAGTGGAGTCAACGGCTCACGTTGTGGAAAGGCGACCTCGGGTGGAAACGCCATTTTTGATTGAGAGGATGGGATTACAGCCAAAGGAATCAAAGACTTATGTAGGTGGGCAAAGATGCTTGGTTGCTCAATGGTTGCCGAATAAAAGAAAAATACAAGGGTTTGCTCAAAAATTCCCGATATTCCCCAACCTATCTTGCGTCGATCCAAGTCGGGCTTCTAGACTCACTGGCATATTCCACCCACCGTTAGCCGATCATTCAATCCACAGATGCTTGAAATCGAATTCTCAAAACGACCCAACTTGGTGGCGAAACGCTTGGGTGCGTTGGTTTTGGTCAGCCTATTTTTTTCGTTTCCTGGCTGCATTCGAAAACGCTTGACGATTCGTACCAGTCCCCCGGGCGCCAATGTTTACATCGACAAACAGCCGATTGCAGGCCAAACGCCCGTTTCGACAAACTTCACATACTATGGCACTAGGAACATCGAAATAGTTCGAGATGGCTATCGAACGGAGAGATTCTTGCGGAAGATCAATCCGCCGTGGTACGCGATCCCCCCCCTGGATTTTTTCAGTGAAACCCTGTGGCCATTTGAAAAGCGAGACGAGCGAATCATCGACGTACAGCTCACTCCCGAGCCAATCGTACCGCGGGAAGCCTTGGTAGCCAGTGGAGAACAATTGAGGCTGCAAGCAAGTCAGGGGATTGCTGTTTCAGCTCCACCAACCGCAACAACTCCACTCCCGATTTTGAATCCGCCAGCGTTCAATGGATCAACCGGTGGCCTCGGCCAAATAAAAGCGAACCCACCCATTCTCGGGCCTGTTGGCCCTTAGGGTAGAGAATCGTTTAACCCCGAT
>JANLRK010000736.1:0-6963 GCA_031361585.1 Pirellula sp.
GCTGCGCGATCGCCAAGGTGTTACCTCGCGTCTGCCAGGCAAATGCAAACAGTATCGCGACAAAGGTTAAGTTAAGTCTGCATTTATCCATAGAAATCACGTCTGCTGAGGTTTAGCGACCGTCGAAAACTCAAACGAAAAGAACATCATAACGTGAAAAGTAGAGCGGGTGGTGGCGAAATGCTGGCGCTAACTCGTCTGCATTGGCCCCAGGGATGTACAATTGCAACTGGGATCTCTGTGCAATCGAGTATTGTGTTTTGTATCCAATGAAGGGTTGTGTAAGACATGCGCAATTTTTTGCAGTTCAAACTTGGTATTATTCTCTCCGTAACCTTTTTGGTTGCTATCTGTTTTGCAAAATCCGTAAGTCCTTGGATGCTTCTACTTTTGTTTGAAGTCGCACTTATTTGGCTTGTTCTGACCATTTTGTACCAAGGTGTTCCGACCTCGCTCTGCAACGCCTCCGATGCCAATTGCTACCGCATTGATGGGACCAAGTCGCCACGCCGAGAGGTGCGCGAACGTATTGCAAGAGCAAAGCTTCGTTCTGACCTCTTTGCCGTCCTGATCCTCGTGGTGATGAGCGGGAATTTAGTCGTATTCGTCTTAGATGCAGTATTGATTCCGATGACGATCGCATCTGAAACGCTGGCTGTTTTTAGTTTCGATCCGGATTCTTGGCGAGAGAAAATCAGCCAGCGCAATCTCGATCGTGATGTCATGGTGTGGCAAGGCTTGGGTCGATTTGGCAATAGCGATTTGTACACCCAACCTCATTTCGTGAAGTCTTCGTTGCCAATTCTAATTGGAACGATGATCCTCTGGCTGGTCGGCAGCTGTGTGCTGGTACGACGAGCGTACCAGATCATCCTTCGTCGTTTTTGCGATGGAATACGATCGCGAGGCAATGAGTATTTCAATGTTGATTTGGGGCGATTGCAAGGATAGGGAAGAAGGCTGTTTTCACGTAGTCGACGGAGTTTGTTACAACCTTAGCCGAGCAGACGCTAGCAGCGTCCGCCACGTTTTAGACTTTCCAATCAAACAACATTAGCTTTTTTTGCGAGCGGATTGCGATCTGATTTCCAGCGACAGCCAAATGCGCCCAGGCCTCATCTTCGGAAACGCGACGCTCCGAAATCAGTAGGAATTCCGTTGGATTGTGAGCTATGAGTCGCAGTTGACCACTCTGGTCTAAAGCGAGTATCTGTTTGCCATTGGATACCATGCTCCAATACTCGCCAAACGGTTTCGTTGTCCACAACTCCTTGCCTGTTTGAAGATCCATGCAGGCAAACCGCTTGTTTTTCATATGCATGTAGATGTAGTGATCGATGACGATTGGCGACGACATGTAACCCTCAATCTTGTTGTCCCAACGGACTTTCGGCGCTTCGTTGATCGGCACGTCGAGCAAGAGCGATCGGCCGCCGTAACTGCTCGTGAAAATGGCGTTATCCCATATGGTTGGCGTCAGAATGTTCATTCCTCGAAAGGCCGCTACGTCGTGGCTCCAAACTGCTTTGCCCGTGTCGAGATCGAGACCAGCGAGTTTGGATCGGGTTTGTACAATCAATTGACGAAGACCGTTGAGGGTTTGAATCACAGGCGAAGAAAACGCGCCACTGCTCATCATATCTCCGTTGTCTCCCAACGAATCCCAGACGACGGAACCGTCGGCGGCTTTCAGCTTTTTAACTCCTTTTCCGGCTTGAACGTATACATGGTCGCCATCGATCAAGGGTGAACATGCCATGCCGAAGTCTGGAACTTTGCCGGCGATCTTCCCGAAGTCAACTCGCCAACGCTCCGTTCCACTCTCGCAATCCAGCGCCACCAAAACATCGCGAATGCCTCCGACAAACAGAGTTCTGCCATCGGTTGTCGGAGTAGACCGGATCCAGCTGCCGTTACGTGCTGCGAAAAAAGGGACCGTCATCGATCCATCCCATTCGTATTTCCATATGATTTGACCATCGACTCGAGAGACGTTGTAGACTCGTTCCTTGCCGGCCTGGGTTTCGGTGGTGAATACATATTCCGACGTCAAAACCGGTCCGGAGTAGCTGTCTCCAAAATCGTTACCCCACCGAAAGCGAAGCGATTTTTCATCGAGCGATTCAGGCCATTGGGCACCTCTCAACAATCCATCTCGATTCGGCCCCCGCCAACCTTGCCAAATGACATCGTCCCCTAGAATCGAATTTTCTACACTACCGATTGCGAAAGCAGTCGCTCCGACTGCCAAGAATGAACGTCGACGCATGGAAAAGATTCCTGGTGGATATACCGCATAAAAAAGCAAAAGCTACTAAAGACGCTGGGGATCGTAGCGCGATGAAAGTGAAAGTCAACTCGCTTACCTATCGTTCACCGAAAAAAATTGAGACATTTTTGCACGTTTCCGGGATTATGAGAGGTGGGTGGAGTCGACGACTTTGCCGGGGTAGGAAGCGGCCACGCGAAAATATTCTTATGTTTGGATTATCAAGGTTGTCGAGGTGGAGATTGGCCCATGCAGGCTCAGGCATCCGGACGGACACGCCCTTCGAATCAATGTCGTGCTTTAGTGGAAAAGGGATTGTAGAAAGACGGTACCATGTGTAATTAGCAAAAAAAGATTCAAAGGCAGTCAAAACCTTTGCAGCCAGTTTGGGTTAAATTAGTTCAGTTACCTAACTTTTGCTTCGCAGAATACTTTGTCCAATTCGCCGAATCCGTTGGAAAATGCAGCCGCCGACCCAGACGTAGGGTTGATGCTGCGCGTTCGCGACGATGATGCCGTCGCGTTTGAGATCCTAATCGATAGGCATCAGGGCAAGATTCAGCGTTTCATGCGTGGTTGGGTCAGCAACATCCAACAATCTGAAGACTTGGCCCAAGATGTTTTCTTGCGAGTGTACAAGGCGAGAAAGACCTACATGCCCACCGCCAAATTTACGACTTGGCTTTATCGTATCGCGAATAACATTGCTTCTAACCATGTCCGAGATACCTCCCACCGTCGTGAATATCAGCTTACGAATAGTGAAAATAGTACGTCTTCCGAGTTCGTCATGGAGAGCATTGCGATCGCCCCAAGTGGCTTTCAGCCTTCGCGAGGCATCGACCGCTCTGAACGAGCCGCAGTCGTTTTGCAGGCGCTCCAAGCGCTGGGGGAACGTCAGCGAACGGCGCTGATGTTAAGCAAATTCGAAGGGATGAGTTACCAAGAAATCTCCGAAACGATGGACCTTAGCGTGAAAGCGATTAAGTCTCTTTTAAGCAGAGCCAGAGTGAACCTCAAAAACCTTTTGGAACCCTACGTCGCAGACGGGATTCCTCCTGAAGCAGCTGCAGCGAAAGCAGCACACCAAACGAACTCTGCCCAAGAGAATATCACGGAATGAATCTCCCAGACATCGAAACTGTCGATGAACAGTTGACGGCCTACCTTGATGGAGAGTTGTCTCCCGCGGACGCGGCTACCTTGGAAAAGAGCCTCGTTGATGACGAAAGGCTTCGATTGCGTTTGGCGGAGTTACGCAAGTCTTACGATTTGCTGGACGAAATACCGGAAACTCCCCACAACCAAAGGTTCACCAAAAGCACTTTGGAATTGGTGATCAGGGATCTGTCTGGAACCGAATCGATTGCCAACCGAAGGGAGGTCAAGGCTCCATCGAGGCCCATCGATTGGTGGGGATGGCCTGGCATTTTAGGATTGCTTGGCGCTTTGGCTATCGTGGGTTCTTTGACTGCGTGCACGATTAGTTTCGTCAATGCACGACGTGATGTACGGAATTTAGGGCTCTTTGCTGACGTACGCGGGTTAGAGGATGTCCATGAGCTGAAAACGGCAATCAAGCTTAGCGAAGCAACAGAGATCATCGCGATTTTGAGGGACAACCTTGGCGAAAAACTAGTGCCTCCACCGCCAGATACTGTGTGGGACCGTAAGACATGGGTGCAGAGCTTAACTCCAATGCAAATATCGAGATTGGAGAGCGGACGCGAGCTAACCAAGAAACTGGATCGCGACACTCTGACTCGCTATCAAGCCATGGAATCGCAAATCGAAATCCGACCTGATCGCAAACAGATTCAGGAAACCATTCATTTGATCGGATTGGTTCTAGATAGCATCCCGAGCTACAAGCGTCTCGAAATGGACTTGATGAAATCCGATCAACGATATGAGTTTCTAAAGGAACAGCTTTATCGAAAAGCCGCGGTTTTTTATGCTGCCCATATTCCAACTTCTGATAAAGCAGCACTCGAGAAGTGGGATGCTACGACATTCCACCCAGCTTTGGTGCTCGCGGTAATTCCCGACCGCCAAACGATTTTGCCTGACCGCCAAATGCTAACCAAAGAACTGCTTGGACGATTATTGTTCAGGAGAATTGAGCTCGAAGATCAAGAGAGTCTAATCTCCGAGCTGGCTTCCACTCTAACACCGACTGCCAAGAAATTGATCGAGGGATTCAACAAAGACGAACAAATTAAGGTACTCAATACTTGGCTCTTTCCAAACAAAGATACGCCACTCGACGTATATGCCAAACTCGGCGAAGACCGTCCAGAGTATCGTGAACTATTGGATTTAGGTGACCCTCAACGAGCAAGACAAAGACTGGAAAGCAATAACGGCGGCCCGTCGCGTCGAGGTCCCAGAACACCGTAACCGCACGCCTGGGCGCGCTGGTTAATGACTGTGAAGCACGGCTCTCCGAGCGGTGAATTGTGATAATGTAGCACGGCTCTCCGAGCCGTGAATTGTGATAACTGGACGCCCAGCGCAAAGTCACTCTCGGCAAGAGTGACCTACTGGCAAGCGTGACCTACGGTTATGCTCCGAACTTACCAAGACGACCAGCGTTGGCCATCGCAAGGGTCATGAGGTATTGGGCTTCAAAATGCCCAAGGCCACCTGTAATGCAAGTGGTTTCATTGAAGGTCGAATGCGGATCGGGACGACAGCAATCTGACACTAGCAACGTGGGAACCGGATGCCATGAATGCGCCTTGAGATAACTCGGCGTACTATGGTCACCTGTGACGATCGTTACCGTGGGATTCAGCTTCGAGATACGGGGTAGGATTGCATCCAATTCCTCGATACGCGCAACCTTCTCGGCAAAGTTGCCGTCCTCGCCAGTGCTGTCTGTGTACTTGAAGTGAATAAAGAAAAAATCGTACTGGGCCCAGACATGCTCCAAGGTATCTATTTGTTCTGACAAAGTTTGAGCCGCCCCGACAATGTCCATTCCGACCAGCCTCGCAAGTCCCTTGTACATGGGGTAAACTGCAATCGCCGCCGCCCTTAAACCATACACTTCTTTGTAGGATGGCAACGCTGGCTTGTTCGCAAATCCCCGCATCGTGTGAAAATTCGCCTTCGGATGGGATGCAAGTATTTTTTTCGCTTGAGTCAAAAATTCCTTGGCGACTTGAGCTGTTCGCTCGCTTGATTTGTCATTGGATCGAGGATCGAGAGGAGGAACGCCCGTCATCTGCGGGTCCGTATCCGCAACATTGCCCCCGAGTCCATCGCCTCGAAAAACAACCACGAAACGATGCTCCTTGACCGGTTCGACAAAAATCTCGATGCCGGGTATCTTCACTTGACGAAGCGAAATAGCAAGTGGCGCACTCTCTTCACTACTGATTCGACCAGCCCGCCGATCAGAGATCCGGCCCTCCTTGTCGAGCGTACAAAAATTGCAGCGGATCGCAACATCTCCATCCCTGAGTTCGAATCCTATCCCAGTCGCTTCCAACGCTCCCCGACCAATTTTGTATTGCAACGGATTGTAACCGAACAAGCCCAAGTGGCCAGGACCGCTTCCTGGAGCAATCCCAGGCTTCACCGGAACGCTTGCGCCCTGTACCCCCGTCTTTGCCAACGCGCTTAGGTTGGGAGTTTTTGCCGATTCAAGTTCTGTTTTTCCACCAGGAGTCATGGGCAACCCACCTAGCCCGTCGGCGACGAGCATGACAATCTTGCTGTCATTGCCCAATTGCAATTCACGGGTCAAAGTATGCATGTCCATTCGATTTTCCCTAAGTTAGCGGTTGTATAATCCAGTTGAGAATTGATATCAGATCTAACGAAGTCCGCAAGATCTCATTGATAGCACATGTTTTGCTCGATCCAAGCCTGATCGTTGTTCTTGTCTGTGTTGATAACAACGATCGGAAATGGAAAACGTTTATGGAGCAGTTTCATCGTTTCAACGACCAATGACTGTTCGCGGATTAAGATGGGAACGCACTCCGTCCAAACGGACGAAACGTCGGTCGCTACTAAGCTGTGAATGAAAGCACCAGACAGATTTCCAGTCCAACACTAAAAATCATGGACTTGAATTCGAGACCTTGCTCGACGAGTGACTACTGGTGCAAGAAAACTCAATCGATCTCCGAACAATTGCGATCGAATGCTCCTATTCTTACATCGGCTCGCATATTTGCAATCGTTTGTTCAAGTAAGCCGCTAGCGCGGCAGTTCGGTAATCCATATTACAACATTGGCTCTCGCCAATGCCTTTTCTTCAAAGCTCTTTGCCGTTGGCAATTCTTTTAACCACAGTGGCTCCCCTTCATAGGTTCGGCAATCTTGCGGGTGACGTCAACCCTCATCGTGGTAAGATTGCGATACCAATCGTGCTTTGCTCCATGTCGTATAAGCAAACATCCAGAACCTTCCATTATCTTTATAAGTTCGACGCGATTCATGACAAAATCAAGTCTTCAACTCGTCGTGCTCCTAGGATTGTGCCGCCAGACAACTCCGCGTGGAGGTCTTTCAAGTGTTCCTTCAAATCATCAAGGTTGTCGCCTTGCGTCCAATAGTCTGGATACTACTGTAGGAAACCAAGCCAAGCATCACCGTCTTCCCAAACAACAACTTTTACAGTTTGCATTAAGCTATCTCACACTAAAATAGTCACAGTGACAAATCGCCCTGTAAGTTTA
>JANLRK010000495.1:0-10022 GCA_031361585.1 Pirellula sp.
GGCGTTTTTTGGAGTAATGAGATGGTTGCAAGCAAATTGAGAATGTTGGCTGGAATGGCCGCATTAAGCCTAGTGTTTCTTACCAACGTAAGCCAAGCTGCGTTTGTGTCTGCGGGAACTTTGACGTCAGGTATGAGATCCGTGCAGTACGCGGTTTATCAAAGAGACTCTATGTCAACAGCGCCCTTGGGTATTAGCTTAGCTCTTAATGACTATGTCTATCTGTATCAAGTCCTGGCGCCTTCGATTCCACCGACAGAATCTTTAGCGATTACAGCCGGTACACCAAATTTTTCCATGGGAGTCGTGAATGGAATGGTTTTTGGTCCGAATCCGAGCAATGTTCCGAGTATGACCAACTTTGTGGCTGGTTCGACAAACACGTCAGCAATCAGTGGTCAGTTTGGATTGGTTGGGAATTTTAACATATCTCCTGCGGTTACTTCGTCTCCTGCTAGCGGAATTATGTATCTGATTTCTTCTTTCGGTCCAGGTACTGGCTCACTGATGCTAAGTGCGCCCCTGGGAAGTGGTGGTGACCCTTTAACGCTCCAGGGTCCAGTTCCAGTGCCGCTTCCACCAGCCCTTGCTTTGATGATGCTTGGCCTGCCAATGGTTGGACTAATTCGACGAAGACTTTCCAAGTAATAGACTCAACAGCGTTAAAAAAACAGGAACCGAGTGCCTTCAGGCGCTCGGTTTTTTTGTCGACATTTGGCTTGGGCCAACTGGTCCAGCCTGGGTCTTTGATCTGAGGCAGTGTATCATTTCGCGTTAATCATTCGACAGGTTAGCACTAAGCGCAAGCTAGTGATCAATTTGGTTAGCACGAAGCGCAAACTAGTGATCAATTTGTCTTTCACTAGTTTGCGCGTCGTGCTATAGAAACTGCTTGCGAGCAAGCAGTCTCACGTATCGCTGCTGCAGTTCCATTCACCGACCACAGTTCATTCGTTTCGTCCCATCGGCATTGTTTTCCAGGAAGCGCGACTATGAAGGTCCGAATTCAGTACCGTTTCTTGACTAAGATGTTGGCCTTCCTAACGGTCATCGGGCTGATACTAGCCGGTATACACCGATTGCAAGTCTATCGGAATTCCTCGCAAGTCCTCACGCAGGCCCGAAAAGCCGCCGAGGCGGGCAACCAAGTCGATGCCGTTCGTTTTTACACGCAATACCTAGGGCTCAGGTTCGATTCGGCCGACGCTCAAATTGAACTTGCTGACATTCTGCTAAAGCAAGGGAACCTAAGCAGCGCCTTTCTCTACCTTGACGGCGCTCTTCGAATCGACCCGTCTCGCATCGAAGCTCGCAAAACACTCGTTAAAGTCGCGATGGACATGGGCCGACATGCCGACGCCAAAGAGACCTTGGCATCCGATCTCATTCCAAAGGATCCAAAGAATGCCGAATTCCAGTGGCTCCTCGGGATCTGCGAAAACCGACTGGGCGAATTTGCCAGAGCAGACGATCACTTGAAACTCGCCGTCGATATGGATATTCGGAATCCGATTTACGCTACCTCGCTGGCTGAATTGCTGCGAGATCGGTTGAACAGAGCGGCCGAGGGCCGAGAGGTCCTCAACAAATTGATAGAAAGTGCACCCGAGAATCCGGAGGCGTTGCTGGCCCGCGGTCGCTGGCTCCTGTCTCAAGCTCGGTCGCTCGCAATCGGGGAAAAAGGCCCTCGCGATGCCCTTCTCGAATCCGCTTGGCAGGATGCACAGACTGCCAACCGACTGGCACCCAATGTGCCGCGAAACGTCATGTTCCTAGTCGATGTAGCGGTCGCTCAAAATCGAGCCGCCGAGGTCCGAGAGACCGTTCAGGCGACCATCAAAGCCATTCCCGGTGTGCCCGAACTGTATGGTAGCGCTGCCCAAATCGAACTCACCGCCAAACAACCCATAGCCGCTATCAAAATCCTCAAAGACGGACTCAGAGCCATTCCCGGTAGTCCGGATCTGCTTTTTAACTTAGCGCAACTCGAATTGGATGCTGGAAATATGCCAGAGGGCGAGGAACTCATCGCCGAACTCAAGAGCCGAAAATTTGACGAAGCTCCCGTTCTGTACCTGGAGTCCAGGGTCTTGGCCAGCAAAGGGCAATGGCGGCAAGCCGCAACAAAGCTCGAAGAATCCAGAGCGATGTTCGATCGCAGCAAAGAGTTGCTCAAACAAGCCGACTTTCTCATTTCCCTTTGTTATCGAAACCTTGGCAATCCAGATCAGGAAATGGAAGCTCTCCGCAGAGCCATCGGAGCCGATCCACTTTGGGCATCCGCTCGCGAATCGCTCGCCAACGCATTCCTCCGCTCCGGCCGCATTCAAGAATCGATCACGGAGTTTACGCAGATCGTTAATCAACCCAACGCACCTCTCAGCGCAGGTATGAGTTTGGCACGGTTATTATTCGTCGATGGATTGGGCCGCAATGCGACGGGTGAAGCTTGGAATCCACTTCGCCAACTTTTGGAAAGGCTGTCGGAAAACCCCGAGGCGGCCAATGACCTTGCCATCATGCAGGCCGAATTATTGGTTGTCGAGAATAAGCCGGAGGACGCCGAAGCTCTGCTAAAAACTCGGTTGGAATCGGATTCCTCTGTTGCCCCCCTACACCAAGCCCTGATCTCTCTGCAGATTAGGAACAAAGCGTGGGACGATGTGGAGCGATCGCTCGATGCGGCCCAGACGAGCCTGACGGATTCAGTCACGGTACGGTTGGAAAGAGCTCGATACCTGATTCGCCGTTTTGGCAAACAGGCCGACGTGAACGAACTCGAACGACTAGCCGTACCGGACCAGAGTTGGGACTCGATGCAAAAGTTGCAGCTAGCAGCCGGCTTTGCTGGGTACTTTCTGTCGTTGGAAGACTTCGAACGGGGCAAGAAGTTTGCCAAGGTTGTGGCTGATTCCGACCTCGGTCGATCCAATTTATCAATCCATTTGCTGCTGTTCGAACTCGCCTTTCGCAGCAACGATGTCACAGCCATGAATCAATCACTCGTTCAGGTCAAACAGATCGAGGGGAGGGGCCCACTATGGCGAGTTGGTGAAGCTATTCGACTGAGCGTCGAAGGCAAAAACCTGGCTGACTCGAGTAAGAAGAGCCATGTCGCAGAGATCGACGCGTTGTATTCCGAGGCGATGGCGCAGCTATCCGAGGCGGCCGTCGAGCGACCAAGCTGGTCTCGCATTCCGAGGCTCAAGGGGGAGATATACGATCGCCAAGGCAAACTAGATCTTGCAGTCCAAAGCTATCTCGAAGCGATTCGACTTGGCGAGCAAAGCCCTCAATTGGTGTCCAGAGCAATTTTTCTGCTGTTTGCAAAAGGAAGATTTGTGGAAGCGGATGAAGTGGTCCGAAGGCTCCAAGAACAGAAGACGCCGTTTTCTTCTGAGCTGACGCGCGTCGCCTCGCAGGTCTCGCTCGAGCTGGAAAATTTCGATCGTGCCCTAAGTTTAGCAAACGACTGGGCGATTCAGTCTGACCAACAAGAAGATCACGTTTGGCTGGCTCAAGTCCACAGCAGCTCCCGCAACTATGCCAAGGCAGAAGAAGAGTTTCGAATCGCTATCGACAAGGACAAGTCGGCTCCGGGACCTTGGGTAGCCTTGGTGCAAATGTTCGGTCGACTAGGGAAAACGGATGCGGCCACAAAAGTCATCGACGAAGCGTCCGGTGCTTTACGGGAGAAAGATCGAGATAGTGCTTTGGCTCAAGCCTATCAGGCGATTGCGGATAATGCGAATGCGTCGCGATACTATATGCAGGCGATGGAAGCAAGTTCTGATGATGTCGACTTGATGCGTCGCTATGCCGATTTCTGCTTGAGCACGGGTCAGGAGACCATTGCCGAACCCATCTTGATGAAGCTTACAGCGGAAAACTCCATTGCATCCGACGAGACTCAATCCTGGGCGAGGCGGGCACTGGCTTTGATGCTCGGATTAAAAGGCTCCGACGACATGTTCAAGAAGGCACGTGATCTGTTGAGCATCAACGCCAAGAACGGTGGACCCGCGACTCAGGACGAACGAACTTTGGCGTTGATACTATCGACTCGTTCGGATCAACCGTCGATCAACGAGTCTATCAAGTTGCTCGAAAAAATCGCCAAGGCAGAGCCCAAGTTTTCTTTGAGCGATAATTTTCTATTGGCCAACTTCTACAAACGCATCGACGATTGGGCAAAATATAGTCGGACGATGCGCAGCGTATTGGGAAATGGCGGTGCATCGGATAGCAAGTACGTTCGTAGCTACGCGGAGGCCCTCGTCCAACATGGGGAGTTGCAGGAGGGGACACTTTGGCACGATCAATTGAAAAAATTGGCACCCAAGGATCTTTCCACGGCAACGATCGAGGCGCAGTTGCTTTTCCGATCACGTGATTTTGTTCGGCTTCTCAAGCTCGTCGAATCCAATCGAAGCCAGAGTGAGCCGGAACGATTGCTATGGGCCGCGCAGACAGCTGAGTCGGGCGGTACCGAACTGACGCAATCTGGCAAGATCGAAGAGGCAAAAAAGTTTCTTGATTTCGCCGGCGAATGCTTTACTGAAATTGCCAGGGCGGATCCCAAACGGACTCTCGCATTGGCAGCGTTTCACGCGCGGCGCGGCGAGATGAAAAAATCGATTGAGTTACTGCGTGGTCCTAACCTACCGCCAGATGAAGTTGGAGACCTCATTCAAGGTGCATTGCAGAACGGTTCGTTGCAATTGGACGACGCGCGCGAACTCATCGGCGTGGTGCAAAACGTTCAAGCCCAGCATCTCCGAAACGTATCGATCAATCTCGGTCTAGGCGACCTTTGGAGCTGGCTAAGTGTCGGGACCGAGGCCGTCAGTGCGTACAAGCTGGCACTGCAAGTTGAGCCCAACAACATTCCCGTGCTCAACAACTTGGCCATGGTCATGGCGCTGACAGGACAACCGGTTGCGGACGCGAACCGTTTCATCGACCATGCCGTCAACGTGGCGGGTCCAACTGACTATTTGCTGGATACGCGTTGCATTGTTCGCTTCGCCAGCGGCAATGTCCAAGCTGCCGAACAAGATATTAGAAAAGCCATTGAGGTATCACCGCGGGCAGACCGTTATTTTCATTTGGCTCAAGTTCTTGCGGGTCAAGGTCGAGTTGAAGAAGCTCGAACTGCACTCCAAAAAGCAAAGGAGGGTGGAGTGACTGCGGAAGCGCTGCATCCATTGGAACGCAAGGCCTTTGAATCGCTTGCTAAGCAGAAATAGAGGAAGGTCAATTGATCCTATTGCTCGGCTCTAGTGGTTATGTCGGAGGGGAATTCATTCGCCAATTGGAGAATCGATCGCTTGCCTACGCATGCCTTCGACGGACCGATTGCAATCTCTACGATCCGGAGTCGCTTGCGCGAAAACTCAAGGATCTTCGCGCTGATTTCCTGATCAATTGCGCTGGATATACGGGCAAACCCAATGTAGATGCGTGCGAGTTGCATCGTTCCGAGTGTTTATCGGCCAATGCGGTGTTGCCTGGTAAGATTGCCGACGCGTGCGATCTGGCTGGTATACCTTGGGGGCATGTTTCCAGCGGATGCATCTTCACCGGATCCAAGCCGGATGGTTCTGGGTTCGTTGAAACGGATGCCCCAAATTTTTCCTTTCGAACCAACAACTGTAGCTTCTATTCCGGGACGAAAGCACTGGGTGAAGAGATTCTTTCCGACCGAACCAACTGCTACATTTGGAGGCTCCGCATTCCATTCGATCATCGCGATTCACCACGCAATTATTTGAGCAAGGTGATGAATTACAAACGGCTGCTGTCGGCCACCAATAGCCTCTCGCATCGCGAAGAATTTGTGAACGCCTGTTTGGAGTGCTGGCTTCGGCGCGTTCCCACCGGGATCTACAATGTCGTCAACTCGGGTTCGGTAACCACCGAACGAGTGACCGAACTACTCAAGCAACAATTGGTACCTGACCGCCGCTTCGATTTCTTTGCGGACGAAGGAGAGTTTATGCGGTTGGCCGCGAAGACGCCGCGTTCAAATTGCGTACTCGACAACAGCAAACTACTGGCCACCGGAATTCCAATGTCCAATGTAGAAGACGTAATCGTAAAGGCCCTGAAGAATTGGAAGTCTAGCCATTAAGAACCAAGAACGTAAATCCAAAAACATTCAACCACAGAGCCACGAGGAACACAGAGAAAAAACACCTCTGGGCGTTCGTGCTTCTGCAGTTAACCAAGAACCAACGATGACGATACTTGTAACTGGCGGTGCCGGATTTATCGGAAGCTGTTTTGTTCGCCAACAATTGGCGGCCGGCAATGTTCGCATTGTCAACTTGGATCTGCTAACGTATGCAGGCAACTTGGACTCCATTCCAAGGTCGGATTTAGAGACCAACATATTTGTAGAAGGCGACATTCTCGACCGCAGTTTGGTCGATCGCCTGCTCAACACGTATCGTCCAAACTCTATCGTGCACTTTGCGGCGGAGTCCCACGTCGATCGATCCATTGATGGCCCTGCGGCGTTTGTGCAAACCAATGTCGTTGGAACATGCAATTTGCTTGATAGTTCGTTGGCTTATTATCGCGGTCTGCCAGAAGATCTAAAATCTACCTTTCGTTTTCTGCATGTTTCTACAGACGAAGTCTATGGTTCACTGGGACCGACTGGCAAGTTTACGGAGACAACTCCTTACTCCCCCAATTCGCCCTATTCTGCTTCAAAGGCATCGTCCGATATGTTTGTTCGTGCATATCGAGAAACGTATGGACTGCCGATCTTGGTGACCAATTGTTCCAACAACTATGGACCTTATCAGTTTCCTGAAAAACTCATTCCGCTGATGATTCTGAACGCTGTTGAGAATAAATCGCTGCCTATATATGGGGACGGTCAAAATGTTCGGGACTGGTTGTTCGTAGAGGACCATTGTCGCGCGATTACCGATGTCTTGGAGCGCGGTCGCGTTGGCGAAACATACAATATTGGTGGCGACAGCGAACGAAGCAATCTGCAAGTGGTTCATGCCATTTGCGATCTGGTCGACGAACAGTTAGGTCGCCGGGTCGGCCATGCCCGAGAGTTGATTCGATTCGTTCAAGATCGTCCTGGTCACGATCGTCGCTATGCCATTGACGCGAGCAAGATTCAGAACGAGCTAGGTTGGAAGCCCAAGGTTGTATTCGAGGAAGGACTGCGAGAAACGGTAAAGTGGTATCTTTCGGAAAAGACTTGGGTGCAGCGAGTCAGTAGTGGCGATTATCGACGTCAACGATTGGGCGTTGCCAGCGGCAACTAGCAACCAAGAACCAAGAACTGCCCTACTGCCCTTAGCCGTTCAAAAAACCTCAACCACAGAGACGCGAATAACCCTTAACCACAGAGACACGAGGATCGCAGAGATAACAACAAGTCTTTGAACAAAAGCTTCGCTTCGATCCGAATTGAACCAAGCACTAAGCACTAAGCACCAAGAACCAAGAACTAAGCACCAAGAACTAAGCACCAAGAACTAAGAACTAAGAACCAAGAACTGTCTTACCAATGACTCAAACAACAACCAAAGGGATCATTCTGGCGGGGGGATCTGGGACTCGGCTCCATCCTTTGACCTTGGCAACTAGCAAACAGCTGTTGCCAGTCTATGACAAGCCGATGATTTACTATCCGCTTTCCTGCTTGATGCTGGCAGGGATTCGGGATGTATTGGTGATCTCGACTCCGCATGACTTGCCGCAGTTCGAGCGATTGCTTAAAGATGGAAGTCAATGGGGAATGCGGTTCTCCTATGCCGCCCAACCGCGTCCAGAAGGCTTGGCACAGGCTTTCGTAATCGGTCGGGATTTCGTTGGGACCGACAGCGTCGCGTTGGTGCTGGGCGATAATATTTTTTATGGACAGGGCTTTCAAAAACTGTTGCAGCAGGCGTCAACGCAGGCTCGTGGGGCGACTATTTTTGGTTATCAAGTGCGCGATCCGGACCGCTATGGCGTCGTCGAGTTTGATGCCGATGGGCGAGTCGTTTCACTTGAGGAAAAACCAAAGCAACCGAAGTCGAACTATGCAATTCCGGGCCTTTACTTTTATGACAACCAAGTGGTGGACATTGCGGCAAACCTGAAGCCTTCGCCACGTGGTGAACTCGAAATTACGGATGTTAATCGAGTCTATCTCGAACGGGGAGAGCTCAATGTGCTGTTGTTCTCACGGGGCTTTGCATGGTTGGATGCTGGGACGCACGAATCGCTGCTGGAATCGAGTGAGTTCGTGGCCGCTGTCGAGAAACGGCAAGGCTTGAAGATTTCGTGTCCTGAAGAGATCGCCTTTCGAAAAGGATTCATTACCGCGGAGCAACTCGAGCTGCTTTCCAAGCAGTTCGGTAGTGACTATGCGACTTATTTGCGAGAGCTGTTGCGATAATGTCGTCGGTCGAAGTGATCATCGTCAATTACCGATCGGCGCAGCTTGCGATCGCGTGTTTAGAATCACTTGAGGCGATTCGGAACGAGGTCGACCGACTTCACGTTTCGCTAGTAGAGAACTGTTCGCCGGATGATTCGCTCGAGCGATTGCGGCATGCGATTTTAGAACGAGGCTGGCTGGATTGGGTGGAGCTCATTCCTTCGGAACGGAACGGAGGCTTCGCCTATGGAAATAATTTCGCTTTAAGGAAATTGCTACAGGGGACAGCGAAGCCCGACTTTTTTTGGTTGCTTAATCCAGATACGCTCGTTGAACCAGGTTCGCTGCAATCACTTGTGTGTTACTTGAATGCGAATCAGGATGTGGGAATTGTTGGCAGTCATCTGGTGTGGCCAAACGGAGAGTATCCGACATCGGTATTCCGGTTCTTTTCCTTATTAGGTGAATTGGAGCGAGGCGTTTCGTTTGGACCCGTATCTCGTCTGTTGGATCGCTTTCGATTAGTGCCCGACAAGCCGCAAGAGGATGCGTTAGCGGACTGGGTGCCAGGCGCGTCGATGTTGATTCGAACATCCACTTTTGAATCGATTGGATTGTTAGATGAATCCTACTTCATGTACTTTGAGGAGACGGACTTTTGTCTCAGGGCACGGCGAGCAGGCATACGTTGCGGATTTGCAGCAGGTAGTCGTGTGGTCCATTTGGAGGGCCAGAGTTCCGGAATCAGGCATGAAAAAGAACAAAGAGCTAAGCGATTGCCGCTATACTGGTTTGACTCCAGGCAAAGATATTTTCGGAAGAATTACGGAAGGGGCTATGCGCTAGCAATTGATCTGTTTTGGAGCATAGGTTTCGTCGCAAAAAGGATGCGGCAAATCATCTTTTGCAAACCCAATCACGATCCACCAGGTTTGTTGCGGGAAACGTTGGCATCGACATTCCGGCCGCTACCGAAATGAGTGTAGCAATGAGTGTAGCACAGTTGTCCCAACTGTTCGCGTCCTGCGTCGCGAGTTCCAGGCTGTTTCATGGCATTGTAGGCTATGCTTTTAATCACGGCGGGGACCGCCGTGCTACACTTGAATCACGGCGGGGACCGCCGTGCCACACTTTTTTTGATACACTTGTGCCACTTAAGGTTCTTGTTGAAGTTGTTTCTTTCAGAGAGTAACGAATGAGCGATTGGCTTGAGTTTGGGAGCGAAGCTCCGGCATTTAGTCTGGTTTCGGACTCGGGCAAGAAAACGAAACTTAGCGATTTCAAGGGCCAGCCTGTTGTCCTCTATTTCTACCCCAAAGATGACACTCCAGGGTGCACCAAGGAAGCTTGTGCGTTTCGCGATGCGAGCAAGCAACTCAAAGATCTAGGGGCGGTCGTGCTCGGGGTCAGCCCTGACGATGTTGCCTCTCATGCCAAGTTTCGAGATAAGTACTCATTGAACTTCCCTTTGCTCGCGGATCCTGATCATAGCATCGCGGAGGCCTATGGGGCGTGGCGTGAAAAGAACATGTATGGCAAAAAGAGCATGGGAGTCCAACGTAGCACCTACCTTATCGATGCTAGCGGAAAGATCGTAAAGGTTTGGAAGAAAGTAAGTGTCGAT